>JAQYVF010000042.1 GCA_030145625.1 Desulfocapsa sp.
AGAGAGACCACCATCTCCGCCTGCTTTCGAGCAGCGCCCTGCTGGGCCCGGGCAAGATCCCCGGCCCGTCTGCAGGCCAAACGGTACTCCTGCTGATGTTCTCTGAAAAACTCTATCTTTTCTTTCAAGGCAAAACCATCACGGACCATAAATCCGGCGCCCGCTTCTTCCAGCATCCTGGTCGCATCCCTGAAATCATTCATATGAGGCCCGTAAAAAACAGGCCTGCTCCAGATGGCGATCTCCATCACGTTATGCCCTCCCCGAGGAACGAGACTGCCACCACAGAAGACATAGTCGGCCACGGAATAGAGCATGGCCAATTCGCCCATGCAATCCACGAGAACCAGATCCGCCTGCCTGACTCGCCCCTTTTCCAGATCGCTGAACAACTCAAAGGAGTGTCCCTTTTGTTCAAGCATCTGCCGGAGCTGAGGAAGGCGCTCTAAATGGCGAGGGGCAAAGATGAGGAGTTGCTTTCCTTTCTCTATGCCATCGTCCAAAAGAGGCAGCAGCTGCTCTTCTTCATTCCCATGGGTAGAACCGGCAATCAGAACCTCACATCCGGCTTCAATACCGAGCAGTGATCGATACCGGACCTGTACTGCACTCTGGTCAGGGGGCAGGGCCAAATCATATTTCACATTTCCCAGGACCTGAATCCTTCCGGTATCCATGCCAAGGGCCGCATAGCGTTCACTGTCGGCTGAGCTGATCACCGCCATTTGTTCAAACTGTGACAGGATTTGCGCCATGAAGCCTCGAACCTTTCGATAGCCCCCAAAGGAACTCTCGGACATACGTCCATTGACCAGTGCCAGCCGCCGTCCTCTCTGAGAAATTTTTTTCAAGATAAGCGGCCAGATTTCGGTCTCGATACAGACATACAGATCCGGATCGATGGCTGTAATACTTCTCTCAACAATCAGGGGGACATCCAGTGGAGCCAAGATACAACTCACTTCCTCCCCCAGAAATTTTTCCGCCACCCGTCGGCCATGGGCTGTCATGGTGGAAAGGACAAAACCAGCTCCGGGAAGCAATCGACGAATTTCGGGAATAATGGCTCGAGCTGCCTGTACCTCGCCAACAGATGAGGCATGAAGCCATATCCTGACCTCCCCCTCACCTTTTTTGTCAAGCTCCGGGTAGACACCCAACCTCTGCCCAAGCCTGTCCCGATGTCGACCGGTAACAAGTGTAAAAAGCAGAAAAAAGGGAAAAACGAGAAGGAAAAGCGTACAGGTAATCACCTGATATAAATTGTACAATCTCAGCCTCTCCTCCGTACAAGACCTCTTAAGGACTTCCTCCCACACAAGACAAACAGCGCAGACAAAATCAGAACATTAAACTCAGAAAAAAGAGATGAGTCAACAGGAATCGGGCCTGACTCCCCAAAACCCCGTTAAATGACAGCGAAGAAGCTACTATCTCTCCACTCCTCTGATTTTTCCCCTTGGATTTTCCTTCTAATTTGGTATTCATAGACGCTACATTGTAAAGACTTAAGGGTACCTTAAATTTTTTCTTCCCTCCCCCCTTTCCATAAGGAGCATTCATGCATAAAATAATACTCTCATTATTCACAGCACTTTTTCTTCTATCTAATTCATTTGGAGATACAGCAATGGCAGAAAGCAAATTAGCAGATGGACTCTACGCCAAATTCGTCACAGACAAAGGCGATATTATCTGCGCCCTTGAATACGAAAAGACACCTCTTACCGTGGCCAATATGGTAGGTCTTGCCGAAGGCACCAAACAGCTCGGTGGCGGCGCCGGCAAAGACGGTGTTCGTTTTTACGACGGACTCACCTTCCACCGGGTTATTGGTGATTTCATGATCCAGGGGGGCTGTCCTCTGGGAACCGGCACCGGTGGCCCAGGTTACACCTTCCCTGACGAGATCGACCCCAGCCTCAGCCACAAAGGACCCGGCATCCTCTCCATGGCCAACGCCGGCCCCGGCACCAACGGCAGCCAGTTTTTCATCACCCACGTGGCCACCCCCCATCTTGACGGCAAACACACGGTCTTTGGCCATGTTGTCTCCGGTATGGATGTGGTAAATAAAATTCAGAAAGGTGACACGTTAAAAAGCCTCGAGATCATCCGGGTAGGTGACAAGGCAAAGGCCTTCAAGAGCGATCAGGCTGCCTTTGACTCCCTGCTTTCCACCATGGAACAACGAGGCCAGGAAAAGGAACTTGCAGCCATGGAAGAGTCCATTGCCAAGATCAACAAGCAGTGGCCCGATGCCGTCACCACCCCATCCGGACTCAAGTACGTTGTAGTTGCAGAAGGAAGCGGCGAGATGCCTGCATCCGGTTCCATGGTCAAAGTCCATTACACCGGCAAACTCCTGGACGGCACCAAGTTTGACTCTTCCATTGACCGCGGAACCCCCATTGATTTTCCCGTTGGCCAGGGACGGGTCATCAAGGGATGGGATGAGGCCCTGCTCACCATGAAGAAAGGGGAAAAACGAGTTCTCATCATCCCGGCAGACCTCGGTTACGGTCCCTCAGGACGCGGTCCTATCCCTCCTAACGCCACCATGGTTTTTGATGTTGAGCTGATCGATTTCTAGCAAGAACTCCAAGCTGAAGACTCGAAAAACTTAAGGCCTGGTTGGAGCAATTTCCGACCGGGCCTTTGTTTTATTCTGCAGAAACAAAACGAGAGGAGAAAAATGCTGGTTATCTTTTGCGAAGAATGCGGCGGCAAAAATATTATTGACCAGAAGACACTTGCACAACTGGAAGAGGGTGCCATTGATTGTCAGATCTGCAGCAGTCACATCTCACAGGAGACTCTTATTTCCTACTCCGGGTCTATAAATAGAGTTGATACCAAAAATATCCAGCTCCTCTTCATTGATGACGAATCTCTCTTTCTGGAAACCATGCGGGCTTCCATGAAAAATGATTACTCGGTACACGTCGCCCTGTCTGGATCTGAAGGAATCCTGCTGGCTGAACAGATAGATCCTGATCTCATCTTTCTTGATATCAATATGCCCGGTATGAGTGGCTACGAGGTCTGCAGCAAAATAAAAAAGAATAAAAAACTCCGCCACATACCGATCATCTTTGTCTCTGCAAGCATAGAAAGTGACGGCGAACGTAAAGGGCTGAGTCTTGGAGCCGTTGATTTCATAGCTAAACCTATTGATCTCCCGATCTTTCACGCTCGGGTGGCAATGCATATACGATTTAAAAAAATTCTGGATGCCCATCAGAACGAGGTACAGCAATATCAAGATATCATCACCTCCATGAAAAAGAATCGCCTGCAACTCGAAAAAGCACGGGAGACAAGTGACAGAGACGTCTTATCACTCAAAAACGGGCTGAACACCCTTGATCAGTTGGTCATTTTACAGGGCCGGGAAGGAAAAATCAGATGGGCAAATGAGGTAACCTTGAAAACATTCGGTCTCTCAATGGAGGAGATCACAGGTGTTTCCTGTTCTCAACTCTTTTGTGACACCGAAGAGGAATGTCTTCCCTGTTCCTTATCTCAGCAGGACAAGAGCAATAATAGCTGGCAAACACGTACCCAATTCAGCAGCAAACTGCAGACCCAGGTCATTCACAAACACCTGCCTGTCTTCAACGATGAAGGAGAGCTTTTATCACAGATTCATCTGGCAGAAATAGAGAGCAGTACCGACAGCAAGAAGAACCGGGAAAGCGATGCTGCCGACAACTACATTGCAGCAAATCTCCCTGAAATCAGAAAACTTGTAACACTGCTCACCATCAGTGTTGACTCAATCACAACCATTTATAAAGACGACAAACGGCTCAGCGAGTTCAACAGCTACATAACCGACTCCGCGCACAAATTAAAGACTATGCTGGATGAACTACAAAAGATAAAAAACGACAAGCTCCCCTAGGCCTCGCAGCTGCTCACCTGACAACCGTTGTCCTTACCATAAATTCCAGCCATCACCAACTCGTCTCCTCCTGATCATCCAGGACTTCCCGTACGGCATTCACAAGTTCCGGACCCAGGATCGGCTTAAAGACATAGCGACATATTCCCATGGCCAGTGCTTCCTTTTCCGAAATCAAACGGGAATAGCCGGTACAGATAATCACCGGCATCTCCGGAGCCACCTTCATCACTTCAGCTGCCAATTCAGCCCCGGTCAGGTCAGGCATGGTTTGATCCGTAATCATAAGATCAAAACGCTGGGACGTATCCTGCACCTTTTCCAATGCCTTCCGGCTGGATGTCATTTCTGTTACCTTGTACCCGAAATCACTCAAAATACGGCCATAAACCCGAACCAGCAATGGATCATCGTCAACAATAAGAATTTCTTCATTGCCGCTGAGCGCTTCTCGATCAGGAATGTTCCCTGCGAGCACTGAACTCATTTCAAAATCCTTAATGACCGGGAGGTAGACCCGGAAAGTACTGCCTGCCCCAAGTGTACTCTCAACTTCAACAAAGCCTTTAAAGTCCTGTACTATTCCATGAAGGACTGCCAGGCCCAGGCCCGTTCCCTCACCAACTTCCTTGGTACTGAAGAAGGGATCAAAAATCCGCTCACGCGTTTCTTTAGACATTCCATGCCCAGTATCACTTACCTGGAGGACAATGTAGCTTCCGGATAACAATTCTCCTTCGGCTATCTTTCTCTCCTTGAGATCCAGACTTTGTAGGCTGATCCGTAACACACCTTTTTCTCCTTCCATAGCCTGGAAGGCATTGGTGCAGAGATTTGTCAGGACCTGGTGAATCTTAATCGGGTCAGCCACGATCAGACCGGCCTTTTTGTCAAAGTCCTCTTCTATGGTCACCGTACTCGGCAGAGTGGCATGAAACATCTTCGCCACCTCCTTGACAATGTAGTACGGCTCCACAGGCTGCAGTTCGTGTTCACTTTTACGACTAAAACTCAGAATTTGTCTCACCAGATCCTTAGCCCTGTCTGCTGCCTGTAACACCTGATCAATGTCTCCTCTGGAGGGACAGTCCTCCTCTAAATCGTCTCGTGCCAACTCGGAAAATCCGATAATTGCGGCGAGAATATTATTAAAGTCATGGGCAATTCCTCCAGCCAGAGTACCGATGGCCTCCATCTTGTGAACCTGAAAAAGATCTTCTTCAAGTTGCTTCTGAGCAGTAATGTCCCTGGCAATATGTACCAGATATTCCACTTTCCCATCTGCGGCCTGCAGCGGAGAGGAAGAGACATGAAAAATCTTTTTCAGGTTATCATGCCTGATTATAGGTGGATACTCTCCACCATTACCGGGAATGGCCAGCATGGGGCATCCATGGCATGGAGTAGCCTGGCCCCGAAAGACTTCATGACAACGTTTCCCAGCCAGCCCCCCTCGCTCAACTTGAAAAAATTCCTCCGCTGCCTTGTTGGCGCGGACTATGCGCATATCAAAATCCTGAATGGTTATCAAATCGGAGATAGCGTCAAAGGTTCGCTCCCACTCCTCCTTACTCTGGCGCAGTTTGTTTTCCACCTCTCTCTGTTCACTCAAGTCGTGAAGGCGCATAAAAATACTGAAAGGTTTCTCCTCACTGTCCCTGACTACGGTAACGGTAATTTCCAATGGCACACCACTGGGATTGTCCGGATGGCTGGCTTCAAGGACAATGTGGGCATCCTGCATCTTCTCCTGGACCTGACAGAACAGACAGGGGCCATCTTCACCCTCTGGGTGGAAGATATCTGTAATATCGCACCCCAGAGCAGTATCGGCATCCATCCCTACCATCTTGTAAAAGGCTTTGTTTGCCTGAATAAGGTGTCGTTTAAGATCCAGGTTGTATACAACATCCGCATCCGCATCCATAGCAGCCGTCCATTCCCAGGCGGCCTGCTCCAGAGCCTCTGTTGCCTGTTTATAGATGGTAAGATTACGACTAATGCCAATGACTCCGATCAAGCTCTGATCCGGACCCTGATAAGGTGTTTTGTGGGTATGCATATAGAAAGAGGAGTCTTCAAATTCAAGCCAGCTCTCATGGGTGTATGACCTTCCGTTATCAATGGTTTCTTGATCATGGACAGTAAAGAACTCTGCAAGACCTGATTGAAAAAGCTCGGAGTCGGTATAACCGACAATGGCATCCTGAGCATACCCTGTCAGCTCGGCAAAGGACTTGTTGCAGCCCATATAGACTCCTGACCTGTCCTTATAATAGATAAGATCCGGTATGGAATCGATCATACACTCAAGGATTGTTTTAGCCTCTTTATATAAATTCTCCGCCTCCTTGCGCTTTGTCATTTCCCTGCTCATAGCGCCCAGTAGCCTATTAAAGCTGAGATGGAGGGCAGTAAATCCTAAAAAGAGAAGACAGATGGTAAAGAGAATGGTTTTAAACAAAAAATTTCGTTTGTTTTCTATGAGTTGTGAAATGTCCTGGAGAATGAGCAGGCCACCGACGAACCTGCCGTCAAAATCCTTAAAACCCTGATGTGTATGAACAATATAATGTTTTCCATCTATTTCAACCGGAAGATGCGTCTCCGCAGCCATAGGCAGATCTCGCGGTATCCTCTCATAAATGGGATCGCCATGACTGTTAATAACAAATTGATCACGATAAACCAGGGGATGCTTGTCAAAAGCATACGCCTTCTTCCATTCTTCCTCTGCAACATAGGTGGTCGCCTGCAGAAGCAGCCCCTCCTGCACGACATCAACGGCTTGATGCATATCCAGACCGAACTCCATAACCCCCGCATAGCGTCCCTGAAAAAAAACAGGGCCGAGAATACGGAAGGATCCCCCTTGGGGAGAGACCACAAATCCGGAAAGCATTTCCTTCTCTTCATGAATTTTTTGTAGTGACGATCCGATTTCTACCTGTTCATTTTCCAGCTCCTCCGGATCATGCATACGGAGAAAAGAATGTCCATCAGGAAGGTAAAAATTCAGGTTACGAAAAAATCTGTTTTCCCTTTTCAAGATATTGAACCTGACAAGGGTCAACTCATAGAGACGCGCACGATCACGCTCAGCAAAGGCCTTAACGATATCCGTATTGAGCTGAGAAAAGGCCTGCAATCTCTTTTCATAATAGGTGTAGGAACGGCTATGGATCTGGCTTATGGCGATATTAATATCCTCTTCCGCCTTGCTGATCATCAGATCAATGGTCTGATTGTGCTGACTAACCCCGTAATAGAAAAATGCGAGAGAGAGGAGAGAAATGATAAGAGAGACAATTGCCAGGGCCTTGGTCCTGTATCCCATTGTCAGGGCCCACTTGAATTTCATTTTTCCAACCCTGCAAGGACTCCTGTCTTGAATCCCTTTAAATCGTCACCAAAAAACAGACTGCCGTCCGGCAGGAGGTTCTTGATTTGTTCCCCCTTCTCCTTGAGCTTATACCGAGCGCAGGCCTTGAAATTGATACGACAATATTGCATTTCATAGGCCTTGGAGACATTATTCTCTTCAATTCCGGAAAAAATATCACAGGCAGCAAGTAAGGGACAAGGTGCTCCATCATGACATCCCTCCATCAACTCAACAAATTTTTCAACCAATACAGGATCAAACTGCTTACCAGCATTTTCTTCGAGTTGGGCAAGGGCATCACTGAGATTCAAACTCTTCCGATAGGGTCGATCGGAAGTCATGGCATCATAACTATCGGCAACGGCGATAATCCGCGAATAGAGAGGAATAGTCTCATCAGCCAGTCCGTCCGGATACCCTTTCCCATCAAAACGTTCATGGTGATGCCGGATAATCTGGACAATATCGTGCATCCGCTCATCAAATCCCATGGGGCGCAAGATACGAGCCCCCTGGTCGGGATGCTTTTTAATGATGGCCATTTCTTCATCTGTGAGCTGTTCAACCTTGAGCAAAATAGAATCAGGGACACCTATCTTTCCGATATCATGAAGCATACCACTCAAGCGAAGGAGTTCCAGATCCATAGTCTTATCATTAAGTCGTTCTGCCAACTGGAGAGAAAGGTTTGTCACCCTCCTGGCATGACCATGCGTATAATGATCCTTTTCATTGAGGGACATGGCCAGCGATTCAACAAGACGGAGAAAAAACAATTTTTCTTTCTCTTTGCTTTGACTGAGTTCAATAAGTAATGAGCGCTCTCGGAAGATACGTTGAATTTTTGCCTGCAGTTCATCGGTCTCAAATGGCTTACCGATAAAATCGCTGGCACCGGAGGCAATAAGATCAGAAAAACTGTACTGACTGCCATAGGCAGAAATGATAAGGACATCGGTCTCAAAATAGTGCTGCTTGATATGACGCAAGAGTTTCATCCCATCCATCACCGGCATTATGATATCGCTGATAACCAGGGCATAGGAATGTTTTTTTAACAATTCCACAGCCTCCTTACCATTTTCCGCCTGGTCGACGCCAAACCCTAAACGACTTGTATGCCGATAGAGCAAGGTGAGGATAGTTTTGTCGTCATCAACCAAAAGAATTCTTTCGGGGGATTCCTGATTATCGATTGTATTTTGATTAAAATCTTGCATCGTTAACAATCCTGCGGTCTCTGGTTAATGAAACAAATGCACACTTCGCAATTAAACCATATCACACTCTCTTTGTACTTGTCCTCAAATATTGCATTAATAATGGAGAGACCTAGCCATTTGACCCCGCCCTTACCCTTTAGACAACCTTTGTAATATCAGTACATTCAGATGATTTTCCTAAAATACGGAATGACCGGATAAAAACTAACAAGACTCATTGTCAGCAAAAGGCAATTGTCAACTTTCTACTCCCGGTAGGGTGCTGACGGGACAAAAAGGCGACAGAAATGTAGCCAGGAAAGCAATGTATTGGTTGCAGAGGAAGTCACAATCTTCGTCTTTGAGACGAACTCCATTTTGCAGCCATCCGTACTTGGAGAGAATGTGGTTTGAGAGGAAGAGTAAAAAAGTTCTGCTTTTCCGAGATGCACGGAATTACCCGTGAACAGGACCTGCGGTGCGACTCGTCTGCCTGTTTTGCAGGTGGGTGGAGGGGGGGGGCTGCTCGCGCAGTTGAAGCAACCCCTGAAAGCAGTGTTTATCGCTCGTCGGTGAGTCGGCACCAATAGTATAAGAATTAAAAAACTAAACAGATAGGTTGGCGCAGACTCCGATCGTAGACTTTGAAAATTCTACATGTCAGACTTGCAATAATCGAATGTGAGATCAGACAAGAGAGTTGTTTGTTACAAAAAAGAAACCTTCAGTATTTTAACCCTACTCGCTCACGAACCAGATCCAGAGTTACCACCGCCTTTTCCCGCGCCCTGTCTGCACCTCTGTGCAAAATAGCACGAAGCATTTCCGGATCAGCCAGATATTCAGCTTTTTTCAGGCGAGCCTCGGCAAAATAGTCACTGATCAGATCGAGCAGCTCCAACTTGATATACCCATAAGCTGCGCCTCCATTCACATACAAATCCCGCACTTCCTGCAGGCGCTCAGGGCTGGCAAAGAGTTTGAAGGTAGCAAAAAGATTACATTTATCCGGATCCTTGGGGTCGTCCACCGGAGTTGCATCAGTTGCGATAGCCATGACTTTTTTCTTCAAGGGCTTACCTTCGAGAAAAATAGGAATGGTATTGCCGTAGGACTTGGACATCTTCTGTCCATCGAGCCCAGGGACTGTGGCAGTGACCTCACTGATGGCAGGCTCAGGAATGACAAAGGTTTCACCATATGTACTATTAAATTTCTGGGCAATATCCCTTGCTACCTCCAAATGCTGTTTCTGATCCTTCCCGACCGGTACCCGGTCTGCCTGATAGAGGAGAATATCGGCAGCCATGAGTACAGGATAGGAAAAGAGACCATGGCTGGCATCTATTCCCTTGGCCACCTTATCCTTATAGGAATGGCAACGTTCCATGAGCCCCATGGGAGTCACAGTGGACAAAATCCAGGTCAATTCACACACCTCGGGGACATCAGACTGCACCCAAAAGATACATTTATCCGGGTCTAAGCCCAGAGCCAGGAAATCGGCAGCTGCCTCCAGAGTACCTGTGGCCAGTCTTTGTTGATCATGAACCGAAGTGAGGGCATGAAGGTCAACGATGAAGACATAAAGTTCTGAATTTTCCATATTGGAAATCATAGTCTTCATCATTCCAAAATAGTTGCCGATGTGAAGCTGACCAGAGGGCTGGATACCTGATAGAATTTTCATAATTGCATGACGTAAATTTTTAAGGTTTCAGTTATACCCTACGGGCATAAATACCCTACGGGCATAAATACCCCACGGGCATAAATCAGTTTTCAATATGGTGGCGCATACTACTCCACTTACGAACCTGATCAAACCGAAAAAAAAAGGGGAATCCGAAATAATTCGGATTCCCCTTTTTCATTGCCTGTTCGTCTGTCAATGACAGCCGATTACACGAGTAGAATTACTTTTTGTCGTCTTTGACTTCTTCAAAGTCGGCGTCAACGACATCGTCATCCTGCTTTGCACCAGCATCACCGGCAGCACCGCCTGCAGCCCCATCAGCACCAGGGGTTTCCTGAGAAGCCTGAGCATACATGAGTTCGGCCAGCTTGTGTGAAGCCTTGGTCAGCTCTTCCACAGCGGCATTGATAGCAGCGGTATCGTCACCTTCAATGGCCTTTTTCACATTTTCAATCTCACGATCCACATTCCCTTTTGTCTCTTCATCCACCTTATCACCGAGGTCTTTCAGTGACTTCCCGGAGGCATGCATCAGACCGTCAGCGTTGTTACGGGCATCGACCAGCTCTTTACGTTTCTTATCTTCATCGGCATGAAGTTCAGCATCCTGCTTCATCTTCTCAATCTCCTCCTCAGTAAGTCCTGAAGAAGCGGTGATACGGATAGACTGTTCCTTGTTGGTGCCGAGATCCTTGGCTGAAACATGGAGAATACCGTTGGCATCCAGGTCAAAGGAGACCTCGATCTGCGGTACTCCACGTGGTGAAGGTGGAATATCAGAAAGCTCGAAACGACCGATGGTCTTGTTATCCTGCGCCATTTCACGTTCACCCTGAAGCACATGGATAGAAACCGCCGGCTGATTATCTGCCGCAGTGGAGAAGACCTGACTCTTTTTAGTTGGAACCGTGGTATTCCTCTCGATCAGCTTGGTAGTCACACCACCCAGAGTCTCGATTCCCAGAGAAAGAGGAGTTACATCGAGGAGAAGAACGTCTTTCACATCACCCTGCAGAACACCGCCTTGAATAGCAGCACCGATGGCTACGACCTCATCCGGGTTCACGCCCTTATGCGGGGCCTTACCAAAGATCTCCTGTACCTTCTCCTGAACCTTGGGCATCCGGCTCATACCACCCACCAGAATCACCTCATCGATATCAGAGGCGGTAATTCCGGCATCTTTAAGGGCGATTTCACATGGGCCCACGGTACGTTCCACCAGATCTTCTACCAGGCTCTCATACTTGGCCCGGGTCAATTTTATATTCAGATGCTTAGGGCCGGTGGCGTCAGCAGTAATAAAAGGAAGGTTGATATCGGTTTCAAGGGTGGTGGAAAGCTCCATCTTGGCCTTTTCGCCCTCTTCTTTAAGACGCTGCAATGCCATTTTATCAGTACGCAGATCAATTCCCTGATCGCGATTAAACTCGTCTGCCAGCCAGTTGACAATACGCATATCAAAGTCTTCACCACCGAGGAACGTATCACCGTGGGTAGACTTCACTTCAAAAACACCATCACCTATCTCGAGAATAGAAACATCAAATGTTCCACCACCGAGATCAAAAACTGCTATCTTCTCTTCACCTTTCTTATCCAGGCCATAGGCAAGGGAGGCCGCTGTGGGCTCGTTGATAATGCGCTGCACATTGAGACCGGCAATCTTTCCGGCATCTTTAGTGGCCTGACGCTGGGCATCGTTAAAATAGGCGGGAACAGTAACCACCGCATCGGTCACTTCTTCTCCCAGGTATTCTTCAGCAGTCTGCTTCATCTTGCCAAGTATCATGGCTGAGACCTCTGCCGGGGTGTAGGATTTTCCTTCCACCTCAATGGCAGCACTGCCACCTTTTCCTTCGGTGATCTTGAACGGGCTGATCTCAACAGATTTCTGCACCTCTGCATCACTGAACTTACGACCAATGAGGCGCTTGATGGCGTATAAGGTCCGCTCCGGATTGGTAACGGCCTGCCGTTTTGCAACCTGACCGACCATTCGCTCGTTGTTATCTGCAAATGCGACAATGGAAGGTGTGGTTCGGTTACCCTCCACGTTGGCAATAACCGTAGGATCGCCGCCTTCCATTATTGCCACGCATGAGTTTGTTGTTCCCAGGTCTATTCCAATTATCTTTCCCATGGCTATCTCCTTATATCGATGTACAAAATCGCTTCCGCTTCACGGAATGCGTTATATTCTAGTTAGTTTTGAGTGTCACCGGACAGGGTAACGGACAGAATGCGCTTTCTCCCTGTAACGCCCGGTTAATTGTTCATAACAACACTTGCTACAGTGCGCATCATCTTTGATTTGTCAAGCAGTTGAAACCAAGCAGTTGAACTTTTTCATTCAGAAGCCTGATCCCCGGCAGAAACAATGACTTTAGCTGCACGAAGAAGGCGATCTTTATAGTGATACCCCTTTTCAAACTCGTTTAACACATGGTTGGCTGGAACCGTATCACTGGCCTCCATGGTCAGAGCTTCCTGGACAGTGGGATCAAAAGGAAGACCAACGCTATCAACGGATCGGACTTCAAACTTTTCCAGGGTAGAGAGAAGACTCTTCAGAGTCAGCTGTACACCTTCGAGCAGAGATGCCAGGCCCTGGTCCGCATCAACATCCCCTGTCTCTCCCTGATGGCTGACAGCACGTTCAAGGTTATCGACCACCGGAAGGATCTCACGAAAGATCGGTTCTCCTGCATACTTCATGGCAGCTGTCCGCTCCCTTGTCATTCGCTTCTTGTAATTTTCAAATTCAGCGGCAATGCGTAGCATCTGGTCTTTCTGTTCCGCTACCTCCGCCTTGGTATCGGCAAGTTCTTTTGCCAGATCCTGCACGGGATCTGCCTCTTCTTCTACAAGAAGTTCTTCTTCCTGCAAGACAGCCTCTTCTTCCAGAATCTCCCCTTGCTTCTTTTCTTCGCTCACCCATTCCCCCTATAATCTTTATTACGATGTAAGTATTTTATTAGCCAGCTGACCTGCGTCCTTCTCTTTGCTGTCATTTCCTGACTATTATTCGGATGTCACACACCTGGCGGAACAATAAGTAGCGCTATTTTCCTTGTCAAGCCGGAGGGGCGAAGAATTCAATGAGATTATAACCCTCTCTGCCTGCTGGAAAGGTACACGCTTCAGATTAGAGAGCTGTAAAAGAAAAATAAAAAAACTGAGGATAGACTTTTACAGCGAATATAGTGCCCTGCTTTACCCATACCCTCTATTGACGCTTCTTCATGCCAGTTAACAGGCTTCCCGGTTTTTAGGATATTTTCTCCATTTGATGCCGCTACCTTGCCAAGGGCCACTGCACTACTTAATTTGTCCCTTATCGTTATCACAACAGGATCGACTTCCTGATTTTAGTCTGATTTATTTTGCATTAGCCAAAAATTACGCTGCAAACGAAATCCTGCAAAATGCCCCCATCTATTCTATCCATTCCTTGAGAGAAAGCAGTTATGAGTATTACCAGAATGAAACCACCATCCCCCCCCTCAAAAAACAGGAGCGACCTGCACACCGTTTTCGAACAAATCACAGAACAGGTCGGCCAGGTCATTTTCGGAAAGCAGGAGCAGGTACAACTCGCCCTCTGTTGCCTCTTTGCCCAAGGCCATCTCCTCATAGAGGATATACCCGGTATCGGCAAAACAACTCTGGCAAAGGTGTTGGCCGAAACCCTGGGCCTGGATTTTCGCAGAGTCCAGTGTACCAGTGATATGTTACCCGGAGACATCCTCGGCGTTTCTGTTTTCGAACAAAAAAGCGGCAACTTCATATTCCACCAGGGACCAATCTTCACCCAGGTTTTGCTTTCCGACGAGATTAACCGCACCACGCCCAAGACCCAGAGTGCTCTGCTCGAAGCAATGGAAGAAGTTCAGGTTACCATCGAGGGAAAAACCCGCCCTCTGCCGACCCCCTTTTTCGTCATTGCAACATTAAATCCTCTGGAACAGGCCGGCACCTTTCCACTGCCGGAGTCACAACTTGACCGCTTTCTTTTCCGTATCAAACTCGGGTATCCGGACCGTTCATCAGAACTCAAACTCCTGCGTAGCGGTGGTACCCAAAAGAAGAGCAAAACGATACACCCCATACTCTCTGCGGAAAAAGTTATTCAGTGCCAACAGATGGCTGCCAGGGTCCATGTTTCCGACCCCCTTGTGGAATATGTCCAGGATATCCTTGATCACACCCGGAACTCCCCGGACTTTCATACGGGATTGTCCCCCCGCGCCGGCCTCTCACTGGTTCGAGCTTCTCAGGCCTGGGCATTCATAAACGGCAGAGACTACTGTCTCCCCGAGGACGTCCAGAAACTGCTCCCCTTTGTCGCCAGCCACCGTCTGCACCGGCTCGACAGCCAGGCTGAAATGAGCCATGACGAACTCATGGGTCTGCTGCTCACCGTTCCTGTCCCTGCATGAAAAATCCTGTTGTTTTCATAGCCGCTTCTATCCGGAAACGGTTAAAGATAAAAGAACGGACGATTTTGCCGATCAAGCTCCGGCACCGCTATCTCTACATTCTTCCCACCCGCCATGGATTGGTCTTTTTTGCCATACTAATGGCAATTCTTGTCGGGTCCATAAACCATAACAATAATCTTGGTTTCATCCTCGCCTTTCTCCTGGGAGGCATTTCCTTTATTTCTATTTTCCATACCTTCCGCAACCTGTCCGGCCTCACTCTCCTCTCAGCACGGGCAACCCCTGTTTTTGCCGGTCAGACAGCCTCCTTCGAGATCAGCATGGTAAATCCGGGATTAGCCAGGTACTCTCTCTCGTTCACTTTTGACAAAAAAGAAGAGATAAACATTGATCTGGCTGCAGGAGAAAAACAGGCCATCATTATCCCCCATGCCACCGACAAACGTGGAATATTGAAGCCAAACATCCTCACCGTCTCCACAACCTATCCCCTTGGCCTCTTCCGCTGCTGGTCTCTCCTTTTTCTCGACACCCAGTGTCTTGTTTATCCCAGGCCTGTCCCGGGACCGACAATCACTGCCTCGGGCCTGAAGAAAGACGACAATGAAGGAAAGAGCGGTGGCCCCGGTGTAGATGATTTTGCCGGTCTGAAAAGCTATCAGCCCGGAGACCCCTTTCAACATCTCTCATGGAAATCTTTTTCACGCGGCCAGGGACTGCAACGAAAAGTCTTTGCAGGGCAAATGGGCAAGACCATCTATTTCGATCTTGCTGCCCTGCCCGGACAAGACCTGGAATGGAAACTTTCCCGCATCTGCCACATGATCCTTCGAGCCGACACCCTTCGCATTGGTTACGGACTGCGGGCAGGCAGTCTTCTTATCGAACCGGCTCTCGGTGGTGAACATAAAAGCAATTGTCTGCGCAGACTCGCCCTTATAGGACAGGGAGAAAACTGATGTTTGCGGATCGCCATACCATCCCCATACTGACCGCCGTTGTCATATGTACGCTGCCTCATTTTGCCAATGTTGCCCCATGGGTGGTTGTGGTCTGTCTCCTTCTCTGGACCTATACGGCAATAGCCGTCCGCAACAGCTGGGCAATACCTGGAAAACTCGGCAAAGGAATTCTGGCAGGAATACTGTCCTTTCTCGCCCTGACCACCCATGAGGGATTCACCATTGAGGCATTTATAGCTCTCCTGGCGTTGATGATTTCTCTGAAACTCCTTGAAAATCAAGCCACTCGTGATCGGATGATCACTGTCATCCTCTGCTACTTTCTTCTTGTTGGCGCATTATTTTTCGACGATTCCATCATTGCCACAGCCTATATGATATTCGCTGTTCTCAGCACCACAGCGGTCATGATTCATATCAATCGACCAAATGACGGTCTTTTGCCACCCCTCAAGCTGTCCGCAACTCTCATGATCCAGGCAATACCGATTATGCTGATCATGTTTTTGCTTTTTCCCCGTATCCAGGGAGGGTTGTGGGGGCGCACCCCTGTCAATTCCGGGCGCACAGGCTTTTCCGATGAAATAACCTTTGGCGCAATCGCCCAGCTTGCCCAAAATCATGAGGTGGCATTCCGTGTAGAATTCGCTGAAGAACCACCAGCCAGAGACAAGCTGTACTGGCGGGGCATCGTTCTCTGGGAATTTAACGGCACCACCTGGCTCCGCGGTAGTGAACGATGGAGAACGCCACCGTCGTTGCAGGAGACCACACAACAAATTTCCTATACTCTCACCTTGGAACCGCACAATGAACATTGGCTGATCGCTCTCGATCTGCCCATGCGTGTTTCCTACCGACGCGCATGGCTTCTCAATGATCACGCAGTATACAGTTGGAGACGGATTTCTCAGCGAATTGCCTACAGCGGAGAATCGTACCTGGAAGCCAAAGCCATCGGCTCGCCAAAGCAGCAGGAAAGTGGGCTCCAACTCCCTGAAGAGGGTAACCCGCGAAGCCGGGAACTGGCTGCATCCTGGGCGGAACAGGCCCAAGATCCTGAACAGATAGTAGCGCTGGCGCTAAATTATTTCCGGGAACACCCCTTTGTCTATAGCCTGAATCCAGGGACCCTGGACACTGACGACGAGACAGCCGACTCCACAAACCTGATGGATCGTTTTCTGTTCGACAGTCGCAAAGGGTTCTGCGAACATTACGCCTGTTCATTCGCCTTTCTCATGCGTAGTGCCGGAATACCTGCCCGTATCGTGGCAGGATACCAGGGAGGGAGTATTAATCGCTATGGCGGATACCTGGTGGTAAGACAATCCGATGCCCATGCCTGGTGCGAAGTGTGGCTCCCCACTCAAGGCTGGGTACGTATTGACCCCACAGCTGCCGTGGCTCCGGAACGGTTACAAAATGATGCCAGCAATGTCCTTCCAGCCGGAGAAATGACTCGCACCTGGGCTTTTTTCCGCACAGGACCTCTGGCAAAATGGCTGGAACCGATGGCCAGTGCATGGGATCTGGCAAACAGCCTTTGGAATCGATGGGTTATGGGCTATTCTGCTTCGGAACAGCTTAACATTTTTTCTCGCCTGGGAATTCACCTGAATGCTCGCAAAGATCTTGCCAAACGACTTGGTATCTTTCTGGCATCAGCACTGCCACTGCTCCTGCTCGCTGGTTTTCTCATCTCCCGTAGAAGAAATGTTACAGGAGATAAGATTGCCATATACTGGCTGAACTTCTGTCAAAAACTTGGTGATATTGGCCTGGTCAGGTCTCCCGGACAAGGCCCAAGAGACTACATGCAATATATCCTCGACCATCGCTCCGATCTCGAGGGATCGACACGTGAGATAGTGACCCTCTACATTGCTCTGCGTTATGGCAAGCATGCAAAAGATGAGGATATCAAAAAACTGGGAAACCTTATCAAACATTTCGCACCACGGAAGCGACAAACTCAATAACACTATGTCATTACTTATTTTTTCACACACAACCTCATCCTCCCCCCTTACCAATTCATCAAGCCGCCCTTTTTGCCTTTCATCTTCCCGAAAAAGACAATATAGTAGCCGGTATCATTTCCTATTTTATCCTATGGAGACATAAATGGAGTTCGAACCAAAATGGATCGCCTGGGAGATCACCAGGCGCTGTAACCTCAAGTGTGTACACTGCCGTTCCTCATCTGAGCTCGACATTGCCGGGCATCCGGATTTTTCCTTTGATGAGGCCAAACGCATCATTGATGACATTGCCTCATATGGTTCTCCGGTAATGGTGCTCTCCGGCGGCGAGCCCCTCCTTCGCGAGGATGTCTTTGATATTGCCAAATATGGCGACTCAAAAGGGCTGCGCATGTGCCTTGCCACCAACGGCACCCTGGTAACATCTGAGATTTGCGAAAATATAAAAGATGCCGGAATCAAGATGGTCTCCCTCAGCCTCGACGGAGCCAAGGCCGCGACCCACGACAACTTCCGCAACCAGGAAGGGGCCTTTGACGGGACCATGAACGCCATCAAGCTCTTCAACGAACATGGCATCCCCTTTCTCATCAATTCCTCCTTCACCGTCCGTAACCGCGAGGAAATCCCTGATATCTATAAACTGGTGAAGAAACTGGGGGCCACGGCCTGGTACATGTTCATGATCGTGCCCACGGGCCGGGCCGAGGATATCATGGAAGAGCTGATTCCGGAGAAGGTCTACGACGAGATCCTGGAGTGGCATTACGAGATGGAGAAAAATGAGGATGAACTTCTCATGCGCCCCACCTGCGCCCCCCATTATTACCGAATCGTACGCCAGAAAGCCAAAGAGGAAAACAGTACCTTTAAACGCCGTAACCTCAAGTTTTCCACCGGTGGCTCCAAGGGCTGCCTGGCAGGACAACTCATCTGTCTCATTGATGTGGATGAAAACGTCCTTCCCTGCAGTTACTTTCCAAAAGCCGCCGGCAACCTCAAGGAACAGTCCTTCAAAGAGGTGTGGGAAGACTCATCTCTCTTTCACGAGATGCGCGATTTTAAGGGTTACAAAGACAACTGCGGTTCCTGCGAATATGTTAATGTCTGCGGCGGTTGTCGGGCCCGTGCCTATGCCATGACCGGCGACTACCTGGCCCAGGAACCCTTCTGCAACTATATACCGAGAAGTATACAGGCAAAAAAAGAGAAGTAAAAAACACAACAACCCTCCACAACCCCAAAAATATCCTATGAACGATACATTCCTGAAAGCCTGTCGAGGCGAAGAGACCGATTACACTCCCATCTGGATCATGCGCCAGGCCGGACGCTATCTCCCCGAATATCAGAAAGTCCGGGGCAAAGTGACCTTCCTTGAGCTGTGCAAGACCCCTGAGCTCTGCGTGGAAGTCACCCTCCAGCCCATCGACATCCTGGGCGTGGATGCGGCCATCCTCTTCTCAGATATCCTCATCCCCCTGGAGGCCATGGGCACCCCCCTGGAATTCCATGAGGGCAGAGGTCCGGTCTTTCCGGAGCCGATAAAAAGCCAGGCAGACCTTGACCAACTCATTATCCCGGACCCGGATGAGCACACCGGCTTTGTCATGGATACCATCCGTCTCCTGCGCAAGGAGCTGCAGGTTCCGCTCATCGGTTTTGCAGGTGCCCCGTTCACCTGTGCCACCTACCTCATCGAAGGCGGCTCTTCCAAGGTTTTCTGGGAAACCAAGAAGATGATGTTCACCAATCCCGAACTCTTCCACAACATGATGGAAAAGATCACCAAAACCACCACGCTTTACCTGCTGGCCCAGGCCAAAGCCGGTGCCCAGGCCCTGCAGATCTTTGACTCCTGGGCAGGCGTTCTCGCCCCGGAGGACTTCAAGACCTTTGCCCTGCCCTATGTGCAGCGGATTATCCGCGACTTGCAGGAAACTGGCCTTCCCATCATCTACTTTGCCAACAACGGTGCCACCCTGCTGGAGATGTCTGAGAGTTCCGGGGCCGATGTCCTGGGCCTGGACTGGCGGATCAATATTGGTGATGCGGTTAGCCGCATAGGAAAAGTAGCCGTTCAGGGCAACCTGGATCCCTTTTCTCTGCTCCTGCCCAAGGATAAACTCAAGGCCCGCATAGGACGCATCCTTGACGATGCCAAAGATGCACACGGTCACATCTTCAATCTGGGTCACGGTATTCACCAATTCACCCCACCGGATCAGGCAAAGGCAGCAGTGGAGTTCGTCCATGAATTAAGCCAAAGGTAACAGTGTAAGACCGTGCCTGTCCCCACCATCCAACAGTGCTACTCTCTCATGGATGAGTATGAAATGCTTGCCAACATCCGGGCCCATTCCCTGATGGTTACCAGAGTAGCAGCTGTCCTGCTTCAGGAGCTGGCAGATTGCCAGAAATCGCAAAGGGCGCAACCGGAGGCCAACCTGGTTCTGGCAGGCGCCCTACTCCATGACATCGCCAAGACCCAATGCCTGGATAGTCGCTGCAATCACGCCCAAGAGGGCGGAGATATCTGCCTGGAACTCGGATTCCCTGAAGTGGCCGAGGTGGTGCTGGAGCATGTTATACTGTCCGAATTTTCACCCAAGCGTTATGCGGACGGTTTATTCCTGGCCAAGGAGCTGGTTTATTATGCGGATAAACGGGTGCGCCACGAAGAAATCGTCTCCCTGGAAGAGAGACTGGAATATATTCTGGAGCGCTACGGCAAGAATAACGCCGTACGCCACAATCTTATCAGAGAAAACTTCAGTCAGTGTCAACAACTGGAGAGTTTTCTCTTCTCCCCTCTGACCATGCAACCCGATGACCTGAAAAGAGTTGTGGGCCATCACGATCCCCTCGCCCGGGAATTATGAAACTCACTTTCCTCGGCACTGGTGAGGCCTGCGACCCCAATCGCCTCAACACCTCACTCCTTCTGGAGACAGGTTCAGACTACCATCTCCTGGACTGCGGATTCACAGTTCCCCATGCTTTTTTTGGCCACTGCCACGATCCCGAACAACTGAAAACCCTGTGGATATCTCACTTCCATGGCGATCACTTCTTTGGAGTACCACTCCTACTCCTCCGCCTCTGGGAGATGGGACGACAAGGACCTTTACATATCATCATGGGCGTTCCAGCTGAAGAAAAAATCAGGACAGCCCTGGAACTCGCCTACCCCAATTTCCAGGAACGCCTGCAGTTCCCTGTCCACTTTACCCAGCTTACCCCTGGAGAAAAATTTAACTACCAGGATCTTCACTACATGAGTGCCGGCACCATTCACTCCCAACCCTCGTTTGCACTGAAAATCAAGAACGAAAAGAAATCATTTTACTACAGCGGGGATGGTCGGGCCACAAGAGAAGGGGAAGAGTTGATGCAGGGCTGCGATCTTATAGTGCATGAGGCCTTTACTCTGGAAGACAGGCTGGAAAGCCACGGTTCCATAGCCAGCTGCCTCTCTCTTCAGATAAAAAGCGCCTGCAACACTATGGCCCTGGTCCATCTGGCCCGAGAGACCAGAGAAGAAGAAAAGGAATTGGCGAAAATATTAAGCGAAAACAAAGACATCCTCCTACCTACAGATGGGGAGCAGTTGATACTCTGAGATGAAGAGAGGTGCTGCATAAATCAATCAACAACAAGTATCACCCTCCAGGCAGGAGCGGTTTCAACCGCGAACAAGCCACCTCACTGTGCATACAGATCGGCGGGTCATGCCGACTCCGATTTCGCGGATAAATCCGCTCCTACAGGATATAGTGGCCACCTGGAAGACTATGTGACTGCAATACAGTAGAGAACCAAGTAGGAGCGGTTTCAACCGCGAACAGGCCACCTCACTGCGCAAACAGATCGGCGGGTCATGCCAACTCAGATTTCGCGGATAAATCCGCTCCTACAGGATATAGTGGCCAACTGGAAGAATATGTAACTGCAATACATTAGGGAACCAAGTAGGAGCGGTTTCAACCGCGAACAGACCACCTCACTGTGCAAACAGATCAGCGGGTCATGCCAACACCGAGTTCGCGGATAAATCCGCTCCTACAGGCCATAGTGGCCACCTGGAAGACTATGTGACTGCAAAAACATTAGAAAACCAAGTAGGAGCGGTTTCAACCGCGAACAGGCCACTTACAAGGCGTCGACAATGGCGTTAAAGGTACCACTGGGACGCATGGCCTGAGCGGTCTTGGAAAAATCAGGGCGGTAATAGCCGTCAATATCCATGGCCTGGCCTTGAGCAACAATCATCTCATCAACAATTTTGGCCTCACTTGCTGCCAGCGCCTCGGCAACCGGGGCAAAACGGGCGGCAATCTCAGCATCCTTGTTCTGCGCAGCCAGGGCCTGAGCCCAATAGAGGGCCAGGTAAAAATGGCTGCCCCTGGTATCAAGCTCATTCACCTTGCGTGACGGTGATTTCTCCTGCTCCAGATGCTTACCGATTGCCTGATCAAGGGTTTCGGCAAAGAGTGCTGCCCGCTCATTTTTATAGGTCGCGGCAATATGCTCAAAAGAGGGAACCAGGGCGCAGAACTCACCTAAAGAGTCCCAGCGCAGATGCCCTTCTTTCAAGAACTGCTGCACATGCTTGGGAGCAGATCCCCCCGCACCGGTCTCAAAAAGACCGCCTCCGTTCATCAAAGGGACGATGGAGAGCATCTTGGCACTGGTACCGAGTTCTAAGATAGGAAAGAGGTCGGTGAGATAATCACGCAGGACATTCCCGGTCACCGAGATGGTGTCCTCGCCCTTTCTGATTCGCACAAGTGAAAAGCGCATGGCCTCCACCGGCTGCATGATCTTGATCTCCAGCCCCTCAGTATCATGGTTGGGCAGATAGGCTTTAACCTTGGCGATCAGCTCGACATCGTGACCACGATTTTCATCCAGCCAGAAGAGGGCAGGAGAACCGGTTGCGCGAGCCCGGTTAACCGCAAGCTTGACCCAATCCTGGATAGGAGCATCCTTGGTCTGACAGCTTCTATAGATATCACCCTTCTCCACTGCCTGCTCAAGCAGGGTGGCACCGGAAGCAATATCGACAACACGAATTATTCCGTTTACCGGGGCCTCAAAAGTCTTGTCGTGTGAGCCATACTCTTCTGCCTTCTGAGCCATGAGGCCAACATTAGCAACAGAGCCCATGGTGGACGGATCATAGGCCCCATTCTGCAGGCAATCCTCAACCACCTCTTGATAGATTGTTGCATAACAGCGATCAGGGATCATGGCCAGGGTATCGTGGAGTTTATCGTCAGTCCCCCACATCCGGCCACCGTCACGGACAACCACAGGCATAGAGGCATCGATGATAATATTGTTGGGGACATGGAGGTTGGTGATCCCCTTGCTCGAATCCACCATGGCCAGTTCGCAGTTGGTCTGATAGCAGGCCATGATGTCGGCCTCGATCTCCGCCTTCTGTGCCTCCGGCAGCTGCTCTATTCTGGCATAGAGATCCGCCAGACCATTGTTGACATTAACACCTAAGTCGCTGATGACATCTGCATGCTTGGTAAAGACGTCTTTATAAAAGACAGACACACAGTGCCCGAACATGATGGGATCGGAGACCTTCATCATGGTGGCTTTCAGGTGAAGAGAGAGCAGTACCTCATCTTTTTTGGCCGCTGCAATCTGCTCTTCATAAAAGCGGCGCAGGGAACGGACATTCATCACTGAGCTGTCAAGCACCTCACCGGCCAGCAGAGGAAGTTTCTCTTTCAAAACAGTGATAGTGCCATCTTCTGCTGCACATTCAATTCTGACCTCACAGGCCTCTTTCACTGTCACAGATTTTTCACTACCGTAAAAATCACCATTAACCATGGAAGCCACCCGTGATTTGGACACCTCAGGCCACTGCTTCATCATCTTATGGGGATTCTTGCGACCAAACTGTTTAACAGAGGCTGCAGCACGTCGATCTGAGTTGCCTTCACGCAGCACCGGATTGACTGCGCTTCCAAGCACCTTTGCAAAGCGAGCCTGTAGCTCTTTTTCGGCCTCGGTCTTGGGTTCTTCGGGGTAGTCCGGAATGTCATAGCCCTTGCTCTGCAGTTCTTTGATGGCCTCTTGCAGCTGGGGGATGGAAGCACTGATATTAGGAAGTTTGATAACATTGGTCTCCGCCATCTTAACCAGCTTGCCAAGCTCAGAGAGATAATCCGGAATCTTCTGCTCATCACTGAGATTCTCAGGAAAATTGGCAATAATTCTGCCGGCAAGAGAGATGTCCATTTTTTCAATGGACATACCTGATCCCTTGGTATAGGCCTGCAGAACAGGGAGCAGGGAGTGAGTGGCCAGGGCGGGTGCCTCGTCAATTTCGGTGTAAATAATGGTTTGGGTCGTCATAATGTTTCCTTTAGTGTTTCATACTGCAAAGGTGAACAATAGGTGTTCACCAACAGTTTTGTTCAGGGCAGGTGATAAGTAATTGCATTTGGGATCAGCCTCCCGATAAGCGAAAAGGTGCTGAAAAATTCATCATCACATCCTCCGTCACCTTCGACGACTATCATACTGATATAACAACACAAGTTGAATTATTCAAGATACCCTTAAGTTCTCCTATGTAAAACTACAGACCTGCGAATATAACATACTACTACAAAACAGCCAGTCAGATGTCAACAGCTTATCAACTATCCACCTAACATACTGTTTTATCACCAATTCACAACAGGAATTGACAAAGATGACTAGAGAAGGAACCAAGTAGGAGCGGTTTCAACCGCGAACAGACAACCCACGCTGCTCAAACAGACCAGCGGCCCGTGCCAACACCGATTTCGCGGATAAATCCGCTCCTACAGGTTAGCTCAAAGACTACGGTACCTGCAAACGTTGCGGGAGCAGGTAGGAGCGGTTTCAACCGCGAACAGCACCCCACACTGCTCAAGTAGACCGACGGCCCGAACCAACACCGATTTCGCGGATAAATCCGCTCCTACAAGAGAGAGTGTTTAACTGGAAGACAAGAGTGACTGGAAACTCTAGGCAACCTGGTAGGAGCGGTTTCAACCGCGAACAAGCACCCCACTCTGTTCAAACACACCGGCGGCCCGTGCCAACACCGATTTCGCGGATGAATCCGCTCCTACAAGAGAGCACGTTTTTTCTCGTGGGGAAATCAGATTATCCGTTCCTTTAATATAAGGTCACTATCCGAATAGCCAGAAACAGCAGGAGGAGTCCAAATGCCTTATCCAGCAGACCGGCCTTGCACCTCAAAAAAGTGAGCACCCAGGAATGTGATAAGGCGAGGGCAACGAGCAGGTACCAGCCGGCATCGATGGTGGCGGCGGTCAGTGCCATAATCATTTTTTCCCCCAACCCGGCCTGGACAGAAACAAACTGACTGAAGAGAGCAGTAAAAAAGATTGCCAGCTTAGGGTTGAGAAAGGCAGTCAGGAAACCGGAACGCAATCCGTTAACCCGGCAAGAACTATCTACCTCTGTCTGAGCCGACTCTGCCAAGGCAGAGTGTCCGAACAGGGCACTGAATCCAAGATAGGCCAGAAAGAAGGCTCCCAGCCATTGAATAATCGAAAAGAGCAATGGGCTGCCGGTGATCAGGGCAGCCAGACCGGCTGCCGTGGCAAAGGCATAGAGTCCGACTCCAAAACCATGGGCCATGGCAGTCTTCACCCCTTCCGCACGCCCGGCAGCAAGGGTATTCTTCAAAACAATCGCCAGACTCGGCCCCGGTGACATGGCACCAAGCACACAAATAGTTACCAGAGAAAACCAGGCGGTCAGGGACATATCACCTGTCCCCAATACGTCACATCCCACACAACAATCTCCATCACCCTTTCTATTTCTCGCAACCGGACACACAGATCTCACGACTGGTGATCAACCCACCGCAGTTCTGGTAACAGATCCGATACTCTTCATCACAGTACAAATAGTCAGCAGAGTTGCAATAATATGATCGATCCCAGCAACGGTCATATTTCATGGAAACACAACGCTCATATTCGAGACGGGCAATCCTGTTTTCATCTTCACAGGCCCGCACACTAAAATCTTCATTCGTATAACACTGCCTTTTTATATTATCACATTGCATTATGCAATTCAGGGCCTGGGGCCCCTGAGGCGGCCGATAGGTGTATTCTGTTTTATAGACCGGACCACAGCCGATAAGAAACAAAAGAGGCCACATCCCTAAAAAAAATACACCCACATTTCTTCTCTTCATAATCAGTTCCCTTCCGCTGAGTTGTCTTTACGTTGATTGGTCTTGATTGCCTCAACTGTCTGCATATCTGTTTCCTGTCCCCTGTGCAGCAAATACTCAATAACCCCTTTGACTGCCTCGGCATCTTTTCCCTGCAGGAGATCACTCTTGGCAGAAATATGCTCGGGATGAATCTTTACAACAGCGCAGGCAGAGAGCATCGGAGTTTTGGCAGTAAGAAACGGAAAATCAGCTTCCGGCTCATGGACCCGCAGCAGAGCGTTAAGAACTTCTGCCTTTTCCTCCGCATCTGCAATGAGAGTCGCCTCTCCTCGTATGATGACACAGTGATAGAGCTGATGCAAGCGACAAGGGTCAGATTGAGGTGAAGAGCCGAGTCCCAGGTAAGAAAGCGGGATATCAACTTCGAAACAGACCTTTGCATCCCGCTTCATATTATCCAATTTTTCTCCAGCCAGGGCACTATGAAAATAGACCGCATCCTGCCACCAGACAAAATTCACGGGAGTAATATAGGGATACCCATCAAGACCAACAGTTGCCAGGCGGCCAATAGTAGAATCAGTCAGCACCCTATATATATGTTTAGAATCTGTGATCTCACATTGTTTTCGACGCATTCTCCTTAGCTCCTTGGCATTATGATCTTCTCTTGCTTTTCCTTCAAGGTCGCAGAACCTTCAGGAGTTCTTGCGTTGGCTTCCCATCAGGGGTTATCCCCTGTTGATTCTGAAATGCCTTAATCCCCTTTTTGGTATTCGTACCCAGATGGCCGTCAATGTCACCGGCATAAAACCCCTTTTCCTTAAGCAAACCCTGCAGCTCAAATTTTTCATCAACCGAAAGCGATCCAGCCGGCCTGGGCCATGACTGAACCATTCCTTTCTTCCCAGCCAACCGATCAGCCAGTAAGCCCACAGAGAGGGCATAAAAATCGGAATTATTATAGCGTTTGAGGATGAAAAAATTTCGCAGCATAAGAAACCCCGGACCGTTATCGCCGCCGATCATCTTCAAGACAGCCTTTTCCTCAGGCTGTGGAAATCCTGCCCCATTGGCACGAACAAAGCCAAGTTTCTGCCACTGGGCCAAAGTCTTGGTTTCCTCCTTGTATTGCACGCCAACGGAGGGCACCCGAACCTCATACCCCCAGCTCTTTCCGGTTCGCCATTTGTTTTTATGGAGAAGATTAGCAGCCGTTGCCAGGGCATCGGGAATGGAATTCCAGATATCCCGACGCCCGTCACCATCCATATCCACCCCATAGGCCAGATAACTGGTAGGAATAAACTGAGTATGGCCCATGGCCCCAGCCCAGGAACCGGTCAGCTGATCAAGGGTAATATCTCCGGCCTGAATAATCTCCAGGACCGCAATCAGCTGTTTTCTGGCAAATTTCTGCCGCCGTTTATCACCATAGGCCAAGGTGGCCAAAGACCGGGGCACATAATAGAGACGATTGGAACGAAGAAGGACGGCCCCATAATTGGTCTCCATGGACCAGATGGCAAGCAGCACGCTAGCTTCCACACCAAAACGGGTCTCAACTTCCTGTAGGATCTTGCCATAAACCCCAGCCATGATACGTCCATCATCAATGGACCTTGGGTTAACACGACTATCCAGGTAATCCCAGATCTTAGTAGTAAATTCCGGCTGATATTCAGCCTTTTTCAGAATTTCCTCATTGGGAGCAGTGACTCCTGCAAAAGCTCGTTCATAGGTATCCCGCGCAATGCCATTTTCAGCAGCAACAGAATAAAATTCTTCCAGCCACGCCTGAAAGGAGTGATCAGCAACCGGTGCGGCAGATACCGATACGGCAACCCCTACCAGAAAAAAACCAACGAGCACTCTTCTCAGCAAATTTTTCAGCCTAATCATAAGCCTCTCCCTCCATTTCCACACAAGACAATAAAACCTACACGCACGGGCAAACTGGAAAAACGTTCCATCCCCCTCCCCTCTTCCCTCTGTGGGACACCATCCGGTCATCATTCCAGCCACAACGGAGGCCAGGAACAGGAAAGACATGAGGCCACCATGAGAAGATGCTGTTACCAGAATACCGGAAAATACAAACACAAATCCCCCATCCTCACTACGCCTATAGTGTAACATGGTTTTATTCTTCAAGGCCACCAGTATGTACAGACGACGCGACAGACAACCGGCGGGATCGTCTCCATTACCAATATAAAACTACTCACGTCCTGTAATGCCTGCAGTTGTCTTTGACCTCCATGAGATGTCCCTTTGGCATGCACCTTTTTCCTTGATAATATTGAACACATTGATTTGAGTTGCTCGGAGTGAGCATTTTCTTCTGACGGAATAAATGAGCATCCTCTCTGTGAGAAATCACAGAAACGGAGTCTTCCGGCATCATCTTTTGGAGTATGAGTGTATGAATTGGTTACTGTCTGCCCGGAAGGAATGTTTCCACCGTTTGCTGAAATGTTCGCTGTCGACCTGTGGGGTTCTGTCGTTTGCAATGATACTCACAGGTGCCCCCGTATGGGCGCAGACTGTGACGGATGAGGAGTCCTGCATTCTGAAGATCATCAAGAATGCACCCGATGAGATGACCTTCGGTGAGGCAAGAGCTGAGTGTAGTCGGAAGCCTCTTAAGATTACAGACACAAACAATAGTGACAAGGAAAACACGACGACTGGAGTAGTGGAAGCTCGCCTCCGTGCCGATAAAACAAATATTCTCAAACCATTTGCCCTGATGGCCCACCGCCCTAACTATATTTTAGTGGCAGCGCATAACTTTCAAGGCTGGAACTCGAAAGAGTTCGAAAAAGTAACCGGCCAGGATTCCATAGAACTTAATTACTCAGAGGTGCAATTCCAAGTCAGTATTAAAACACCTCTGGCAATCGACCTGTTCGACAAGGGGGTGGACATCTTCGCCGCCTATACCGTCAGATCATTCTGGCAACTCTACAACAATGATATATCCTCGCCTTTCAGGGAAAGCAATCATGAACCTGACGTCTGGTTGCAGATGAGATCGAATCGTGAGTTTTTTGGATTCAAGAATACAGTGAATATGCTGGGCCTTGTGCATCAATCAAATGGCCAGGCAGCTTCTCTCTCGCGAAGTTGGAACAGGGTCTATGCAGGTTTTGGATTCGAACGCGGTAATCTTGCCTTGCTGATAAAGCCCTGGCTACGCATAGAGGAAGACCTCGAAAATGACGACAACCCCGACATAACGGACTATTTAGGCCATGGTGAGATCAAAATGGCCTACAAGCATAAGGGGCATAACTTCAGTATAATGTCTCGGAACAATCTAGAGTCCGGATTTTCCAAGGGAGCCATTGAGCTGGGGTGGAGTTTCCCACTCTTTAACTACAATTATCTCAAAGGATATATACAATATTTCTCCGGCTACGGTGAGAGCCTGATCGATTATGACCAATATGTAAATCGAATTGGATTCGGTCTGCTACTCACGGATAGTCTCTGATATTGCCATCCAGCATAACGCAAGCCTGCCCCCGGCACTGTTCAAAAATGGTTGGCTGGTTTTAAGCGAACAGATCTTCCGGAAAACCGAAATCCGGCTACCCTCAATTTTTCCCTGTCAGCAACTACACCTTAAAGCGCCCCACCATCTCTTTGAGTTGTTCAGCAAGCTGGCTCAAGTCCCTGGCACTCACATTCACCATTGAACTGCTGTTGGATATTTCATCAGTAGACTGATTGACTTCGGAGATATCCCTTGTAATCTCGCCTGCAACGGCAGAACTCTGGGCCACAGTCCCTGTAATCTCCTGGATTCCTTCTGAAACCTGAACCACATTACCGGCGATCTCGCTGGTTGTCACAGACTGCTCCTCCACAGCAGCGGCAATGGTGGATACAATGTCACTGACATCTTTGGACACCCCTGAAATCTTAGCAATCTGGGTCATCGTCTCTTCAGTTGAACTCTGAATTCCCTGAATCTTAATCTTGACCCCTTCCGTAGCTTGGGCTGTCTGAGAGGCCAGCGCTTTAATCTCGGATGCCACCACTGCAAATCCCTTTCCGGCTTCACCGGCCCTGGCCGCTTCGATGGTGGCATTTAAGGCCAACAAATTGGTCTGTGCGGAAATTTCAGCAATGGTCTCAGTGACCTTACCTATTTCCTGAGCAGCTATTCCCAGTTCATCCACTTTTTCAGAGGCACTTTCAGCATCAGTGACAGCCTCATGGGTAATGGCAATCGCCTTCTCACTATTTTGGGCAATCTCGTTGATTGAGTTCGTCATTTGTTCAGCAGCGGTAGCTACCATGCTCACATTGGTGGCAGCCTGTTCCATTGTCGCAGCCACCGAGCTTATGGTTGTATTCATCTCCTCAGCGGCACCGGAAACCGCATCGGACTTTTGGAACATGGTACCGGCACCTTCGGACATTTTACCGGACAGGTCAGAAAGATGTTCGGATGAGGAACTCAGTGTTTCAGCACTATTTGCAATATCCTTCAGGATCGTATGAAGTTTTTCTATAAAGGAATTAAAGCAGTGTGTCAGAGCTCCGATTTCATCGTTGCTGGTTATGTCAATTCGTTTGGTAAAATCGCCACTCTCCTCGATTTCCCTGACCATATCAGACAACCCTTTAATGGGCCGTACAATGCTCACAGCTATGGCCAATGAAACAAGTACTAGAACAAACAGCGATATCGCACCAATCCCGAAGAACCAGGTCCGCACACTTTTTTTGGTCTCATTCCCCAAGCGATGCACAGTGTTTTGCAGTTCAACGATTTCATCTTCAGCAATTCCAACCCCGACTGCGCCGATTTTTTCGCCGCTTGAAGATATGATAGTTGAAAATGCAGTGACATATTGCTTTCCGGCAAGTGGCAGAAGAATGTTAACCGTCTTGTCAGCTTCATATATTGTAGAAAGGGCGCTGGAGCTTAACTGAAGGCTGTTTGGATTGACACTCTCTCCAAGCCCAAAACCTGCATGGGCAATGGGAATGGAATCAAGATACAGTATCCCGGCAGAACCGAGTACCTGATATGTCTGCTTGAGGAATTTATCATAGCTGTTAAGCAGTTTCCCCGTAATACATGCCCCAACCGCATCACCGAATTCATCGGGAATGACGGTCAGAGAGGCAATGGCAATTCCGCCTTGCCCGGCAATACTTCGCTCTTTCAATCCTAACTTCCTGAGAAAAGCTGCATCATACCTGGAGACAACATTCAGTCCCGCTGCATCCCCTGAGAGAGTACCATTGACACTCGCCTGAACAATTTTATCCCCGTTCAAAGAATCAAAATAATCTTCCACCGTTCTTTCATCGATACTTCTTGGAAAGGATGCCTGGAGTTTTCCCTCAACATCATACACCAAGGCAAAGTCCGCCCCTGCAGATACGCAAGATTTTTGTAACAATCCTGAAAGATTACCCAGCTGCTGACTCTCTATGTTTTTAGCGGTAGCCGGATCCTGGCTTATTTTATTCGAACTGCGCCAGACATCTTCTTTGACATCATCGATAAAGGACTGGAGCAATTCATTGTGGCTGGCCAAGGTTCTGCCGGTCCGGGCCATCATATCTTCTGCAAGTAATTCCGACTGATGTGAAATTCCTTCACCAAGTTCCCAGGATACCAGTCCAATTGTAATACAACCAACAATGGTTACGGCAGCAAGAAAGCTAACGAGTATCTTGTATTTTATGCTTTTCACAACAGAACTCCTAATTTCTCGGTTCAGGAAAAAACAGTAAAAAAATCAGTGCTTCAGGATGCGGGTTTCGCCTCCTGAAGCAGACAGCCTTGTTCCTAAAGTGGTGTTGCGCCGGCTTGCTTGATCGCATCATGGGAAGATGGGGAGCTGGCGAATTCCACAAGATTTTTGATATTGCCACTCTTATTCTTTTCTTTGAAGATAAGGGCAAGAGTACCGGCATAGGGATAATCTGAATCAGTGGCCAATTTGCCTTCGATGGTCAAGATCTCGACACCGAAATTTCTGGCATTGGCATAGGTACCGAAAGCGATGGTGTCCGCTTTCTTCTCGGCCAACTCACAGGTACTTGGATCACTCAATGTTGTTTTTGATTTTGAGGTCAGGGTAATATCTGCAAATCCGGGGAACGATTCAAGCAACACGCTCAGAGAACTGTCACCATCTTCACGCCTGATCACCCTTATCTTGGCATCTTTCCCACCGACATCTTTCCAGTTGGTAACCTTGCCACTGTATATGTCACAAATCTGTTGAGTGGTCAGATCTTTTATTCCAACGCTCTTGTTTACAAAAAAGACGATGGGATTCTTTGCATAGGGGAAATAGGTAAGGCCATAGGGTTTCTCTTTATCTTTAATCCCTCTGGCCACACGACCAATGACATTCTTATCAGTACCGACAGCCTTCATGCCGCCGCCTGAGCCAATACTCTTGGGAACAACTACGGTCACTCCAGGATTATTCTGACTAAAAGCCTTTCCAACAGCCTCAATCACCGACGAGCCACTGCCTGTACCGACAATGGTGATCTCTTCCGCCTGAACCTGGCCGGAAAAAAACAAACAAAGAACCGATACTGCAAGACCTACCATCGACTTTTTCATTCTTTTCTCCTCATGTTTCTTATGGTCATCACATAACCTTTGCCAAAAATGAGACCTCTCAGAAAGCGGCCTCACCCCCTTTTTTATCAACCCAACTATCTTTGTCGTATCACCACCTCCAGCGATTTTCAAAACAAAAAAAATGGATGTTTTTTGAGTGTCTTAAATTTACTTACGAGTAAATGCTAATTATCTCACTCCTTTTTCTTGTCACCTGTTTATGTCATATGTAGGCAACCTGGTCCAGTAGCAAGAATCAGGTTTACGGCAGTACAAAAAGGAAAAAAACCTCAGCAGTCAGCGACTATGAAAAGCAGTCCTCAGGACATTGAGGCAGTTCTTGAATGAGTAAATGAGTAAATGAGTAAATGAGTGCACCCCGCAAAGAAGACAGCGTGTCAATGTCTCTTTACAAAAAAAGAAACCTCAAATGACCAGGAATAATACGGTAAGGAAGAGACAGGCGAAAACCGCCATAACTACTACAGAGTAGTATGGTTTTTTTAAATAAATTAGTTTGAAAATATGAGATTCAGGCAAATCAGATGGAAGAAACAGTGCCTTGATACAGCTCCTGCTTCTTTTACCCGGAGAAGAAAAAACATCTTTTCATTATCAAACCGGCACCCGTTGACACGAACCAATGGGCAAGTCTGTTTATCTTGGTGTCCACGCAAGATTTCACAAAAGTGCAACCGTGCATGGCTGCCCCTCTCTTTAAGGGTACCTTGAAAAATTAGATTTTTCGTTCAAAATTGAGGCATGAGGGAAATTTTACCGCAGGCATATGCTTGATATTCCGAGGATATAATTTTCTTCATAACGAAGAGTTTGGGCGAAAAGGCAATTTTGCAAGGTGGCCTTAACTCTATATCTCCTAATCTTGAGAATGCACTTCGTTCCAACTCAAAGGCAAACCTGTTTGCAGGAAACAGGTTTGCCAGCCTATCATAGGTATTGCGGAATTACTGATAGTCATTTGTTATTGATACGTTTTCCAACACAAGGTGGCCACAAGTCACACCTTGAATTGAGCCACCATGCTTGTTAATTTTTCAGCAAGTTCACTCAACTCTTCAGCACTTACATTCACCTGCGCACTGCTGGAATTAATTTCAGATGATGCCTGCCCAACTTCAGCTATGTCAACGGCTACTTGTGCGGTCACGGATGATGCCTGATTTACATTCTCATTGACTTCCTGGATACCTTGTGAAGCCTGGGATACGTTATCAGATATCTCCTGTGTTGCATTTGCCTGCTCTTCAACAGTTACCGCAACGCTAGACACCATTTCATTCACTTCCTTTATAATTGCCGTAATTTGGGTAATTTCGGTAACTGACTTACCACTTGCATCTTGAATACTTGAGATTTTATCTTTAATGTCTTTAGTAGCATCAGAGGTCTGTTTTGCCAGATCTTTAATTTCATTGGCTACAACAGCAAACCCCTTACCAGCTTCTCCAGCTCGTGCCGCTTCAATTGTTGCGTTCAAAGCTAGCAGGTTTGTTTGCTCGGAAATCTCAGTGATCGTTTCCGTCACTTCACCAATTTCCTGGGCTGAAACACCAAGTTCATTAATTTGTTCAGAGGCATTCTCAGATTGAGTAACGGCAGTTTTGGTAATAGAACTTGTTTTCTCGGTATTTAATGCAATTTCTGTAATGGTGGTAGACATCTCTTCAGATGCAGCTGCAACCATATTTACATTTACCGACGTTTCTTCGGAAGCTGCAGCAACAGAATCCATATTCACACTCATCTCCTCAGCTGCTGTAGCAACAGTATTTGCCTTGCCGGTTGTCTGCTCTGCATTGGCTGACATCTGGTTGGAAATTGCTGAAAGCTCGGTTGATGCAGAAGATAATGTTTGCACACCAGTTGCAATATCCTTAAACATTGTCCGAAGCCTTGCAGTCATATTGTTTAGGGAATCAATGAGGGAACCTGTCTCATCCTGACTCTTACTCTCCACGCTGAAGGTAAGGTCACCATCTGCTATTTTTTCAGCTAGTTGGACGCCATCCCGGATGGAGAGGACAATGCTGCGAACGACAAAAACAACCAAGATTGCCAAGCCTAAGAGAACGATACATGAGACAACAACGGTAACAAGAAGAGTACGCTCGGCAGCGGTGTTAGTTGCTATCTGTTTTGCATGTCTACTCTTCTCGGCCAGCTCAACAATCTGTTCTACCTCAGGTTCAACCTTATGCACGGCCTCTCCCATCTCAGCACTCAACGTTTTGATCAACTTATCGTTGTCCACCAGGGCCAAAAAACAATCCTTGTACGTATTCAGTTGGTCACTAACGGCCTGTAGGTGCTTTTTTGCCACCTTATTGTTATCAAACCCCTTGCGCAGTTTTTCAATGGCATCCAGAGTCCCACTTACATACTTAGGATCGCGGCGCAGAAGGTAATCCTTCTCGTTTTTACGGATATCGAGAAGCATGGCCTTGGCGTCCTGAACGTATATGGAACTAAGCGACTTCTCAATGGTATGTGCAACTTCACGGATGCTCTTATATATATCGGGCTCGTCAAACTGAATAAAAGAGTTGGCATCGTTTTGATACCTGGCGATTTCACGAATCAAAGCCTCTTTTTCCTTAGGATCATATTCTTGAGTCGTGATCAGATCGCTGAGAGTTTTGATGGCAGACAACCATTTTTTTTCATATTTTTCGCTCCTGGCCAGATAGAAATCCTTTTCATACCTACGTATCTGGAGTAAGGCCACATCAAGGTCGGCGACTTGATGATCCTTAAGATCTTCAGCCAATTTGTGGGCGCTATCACGAAACTTGCCCTGCAGGCCTGACTTATGATCAAGGCCAGTGTTCTCCCAGGCTTTACTAACAGCTAAAAACTTGGCCTTATAGAGATCGATATTATGAATGATTGCTGATGCCATTACGCCGATTTCACTCTCCGAACCAGCCAAATCGATAATCTGTTTTGCCTCATTTTCTACCAAGGTCACAGTATCTGTGACGCGCTTGACATATTTTTTATCCTTTCTGAGAAAAAAATCTTTCTCAGAACGGCGGCACTGGAGCATCTGGATATCAATCTGGTCAGCATGCTCGACAATGGCTACATCTTGATCCAGGAGAGATATGTAATTGTTCTCCATATCTTTTACAACAAAGACATTTGTAATGAGGATAGCACAGGATGTGAGGATCAATGCACCCATAACCCCCCCGAACTTGATGAAAAGATTGGCCCTTTTCCAGAGAGTGATCATAGTTTCCTCCTTTCATGAAACACACCACCAAAAACTGCGATTTTTAAATAGTCTATTTGCTTTGGCATTCTTTCCTCCTAGGAATATGTGGTGCCTTTTGTTATTAACAAAATTATTGCCAAAAATGATGCCCCTCAGGGAACGGCCGCTCCACCTTTTCTATCAACTCAACTATCTTTGTCGTATCACCATCTCCAGCGATTTTCAAAACAAAAAACCGACTCACCGCCTACCACATTTTTTGTTAGATTTTAAGTAAATACCCAACAATCCACCCCCTTTAAATTGTCACACTCTCATGTCACAATTCAGTGACCTTATCCATCAGAAAGATCAATTCTACAATGGTACAAACAGGTAGAAATAAAAATACTAACGCATTGTTTGAACAAATAAATGAGCAGATAAACGGACCCCACAAAGAAGACAGTGTACTATTGTAGATTTATCAAACAAGAGAACTCGAAGGAGCAGAACAGACACTACAAGAACAGGACAGGCATAAAGCACCCCAACTGCCACAAAGTATCATATATTCCATCAATAATATTTCTTCTTATTATTACGATCCTGTCAGGCTTTTTGATAACCAATACCCCTTGATTGCCATCCTAATTCGGGGTAAAAAGCAAAATTGACCTTTTTCCTGACCCAAAATCCTACTGATGAAATTTTTTCCAAATCCCATGGAAATCCGTCCCCCTCAGCCAGAACAAGTTTTTTATGCGAACAAGGCTTGTGGCTTTACCACCAATAATGATTACTCTTTCTACTAGCCTTACTGCAGCACCTGAGGCCAATGGTGGCACACTCTGATTTTGTCTTCACAGGTGCAACCACACACAAAGTGCTCATGCTGACTGACCAATAAAGCATACAAATAGAACTGCCCTCTCATGAGCCTTTGCCTTTATACCTTGACTGCCAGAAACATTATTCTCAACGCAGGGAGGCCAAAATGACAGAATCAGTCAATGTGAAAAACATAGGATTGCGGGGAGTTACTGTTGCCGACACCAAAGTGAGCTTTATTGACGGCAAGAAAGGCGTGCTCATTTATCGCGGCTACCGCATCGAGGATCTGGCCCAAAATGCTTCCTTTCCGGAGGTCGCATTTTTACTGCTCCACGGGGTCCCTCCCGATAACATGCAATTAGCAGACTTTAATGAGCAGTTGCTGGAGGCTAGTGAAATTCCAGCATATGTCTACGATGCACTGAAACACTACCCGGCAGATGCCAGGCCCATGGATGTGCTCCAGGCCGGAATTCCATTGTTGGCTATGGCCGACCCTGAGTTGTCAGATGATACAAGAGAGGCCAATATCAGAAAAGGTATAAGGCTCATAGCTCGGCTTCCCATGCTGGTTGCTGCCTGGCATCGTATCAGACAGGGTCTTCCCCCTTTGCCTGCAGAGAGTTCACTCTCCCATACGGATAATTTCCTTTACCAACTCCATGGAATAAAACCCTCAGACAAGGCAACACAAGTATTGGATACATGCCTTGTTCTTCATGCCGATCATACCTTTAATGCCTCAACATTTTCATGTCGCCAGGTTGTCTCTACCAGGGCTCATATCTATGCCGGAGTTACAGCGGGTATTGGTGCTCTTTCCGGAAGTTTACATGGTGGAGCCAATGCCCAGGTAATGAAAATGCTTCTTTCTTTACAAGATGAAAAGGATGTTGCCGCCTGGGTAAGTAAACAACTTGATAAGGGTGAACGGATTATGGGTATGGGCCATGCCGTCTATAAGACAATGGACCCCAGAGCGACTTTTCTAAAAGAGATGGCCTTGAGTCTGGGCAAAGAAAGCGGTCAACGACAATTGGTTAGTCTCTCCAGGCAAATTGAAGAGGCGGCATTGATCGAATTTAAGAAACGGGGCAAGACTGAAATCAAACCTAACGTAGATTTTTACAGTGCCTCTGTCTATCATCTCCTGGGAATCCCCACGGACTTAATGACACCCATTTTTGCCATTTCACGGGTAGCCGGCTGGGCTGCTCATATCATTGAAGAAAAAACTGGAGAGGCCCAGGAAAAACCGGCACTCTACCGCCCCAAAGCTGAATATATTGGACAATATTGCGGCCTGATGGGTTGCGAATTCAAACCTCTGGAAAAGCACTCCAGCAAGGAGTAAATTATGAATGATACAATTATTTTTGTTTACAATGCAGATAGCGGATTATTCAACGCCCTTTCCGATAGTGCTCATAAAATATTTTCGCCTGAAACCTACGGTTGCAACCTATGTGCCATCACCCATTCCGCCCTTGGCATGAAAACGGAATGGAAGGAATTTCTCAATTCCTTAGACATACCCCTTGAGTTCATACACAGAAATGAACTCAAGGAAAAATATGACCTCAACGTCTCTTTGCCGGCTGTTTTTCGTAAGTCAGGAGGCGAAATGGAACTCATTCTTGCATCCGACCGAATTAATGAGTGCGAAAACATTGCAGACTTAAAAGAACTCATCAACAAAGAGATTCAGACCTGATATTATAGGGAGTTTAATGCTTTTATCGTATTTTCCGGCTCCGGTCGTATCGTATAGTCCGTATTAATCTCTGCGGAGCGGATTATTTTCCCCTGGTCGATGACAAAACGGGCAGTGAGCGGCAATGTCCACGAATCGTCACTGTTGTACATGGGAAGGTTAAGGTCAAACTGTTTGTAGACCTCTTGTAATTCTTCGGGAAGTTGATAGACCAGGCAATAGCTTTCTGCAACTCTATTGCCCGGATCACTCAACATCTCAAACTGCAACATTTTTTCCTGCTGCATGGCAAGATTGTATTCAACTTGCTGGGGAGATATGGCCACAAGCGTTGCCCCAAGACCATTAATTTCACCTAGGATTCCCTGCAGAGCATCCAGCTCCATGTTACAATACGGTCACCATTTACCCCGAAAAAAACTCAGCACAAGCGGGCCGTTTGCCAGGAGTGCTTCCAGGCTCACTTCTGATTTAGCTGTACTGAGGAGGGAAAAATCAGGGGCCTTATCACCTACCTGAACTGCTCGGGTGGCAATTCCAGAATTACGTAAACTCTCTCCAGCACGTTCCATGGTTTTCAATACCTGCTCAGGTGCCTGCTCAACAAAGCTTTTTTTGAACGCATCCATCTGTTCCTGCAATGTCATAGCTCCCTCCTTGTTCAAAGTATGTATCAAGTTAGCCTCAAGTCTATCCACTGTACATATTGTCCCAAAAAGCTGTACTCTTTATACTATGCGACTTACTTTACAAAAGTCACTGTTGACCATAGCCGCGGGACTGTCAACCGGCCTGCAAGTGAATAATCCCAAAAAAGTGCAAACAGGAAAACGATTATAATGAAAACCATCCTCGCCGCAGATATTGGCGGCACAAACAGTCGATTTGCCCATTTTGAGAGCAACCAGCACAAAGTTCTTACCCTGGTGAACACAAAATGGTTGCCCACTACCGGTGCTAAATCGTTTCCGCAGCTTCTAGATCAGCTCAAAACCAGCAATTTCACACTCCAACCTGACAAAGCCGACATTGCAGTTATCGGGATAGCCGGACCAGTGGAACACAACAGTTACAGTGCTCCGCCCTATATTCCATGGGCTGTTGATCTCAATGGAGATTCATGTAGCAATACTTTCAAGCATTCCATTTTGATCAATGATTTTGTTGCGCAAGCCTATTCCTGCCGATCTCCCATTGGTAAGAGAGCACTCAAAATCCTTGCCGGACAAATGCTTGCCGAGCAGACAGTCGGAGTTTTGGGTGCCGGCACAGCACTTGGCAAGGCTATCCTCACCCCAACAACAAGCGGTGATTTCCTGGCCCTGCCCTCTGAAGGCGGACACGCCTACTTTCCTTTTATCTCCCCAAGAGAATTCTCTTTTCAGGAGTTCTACCGAGAAAAAAGTGGACTGCAGGAGATTACCGGCAACCTGGTGGTCTCCGGCAAGGGCTTGCACTACATCCACTGGTTCCTCACCGGTGAAAAACTTGAGCCGGAAGAAGTTAGCGCGCGATTTACTGCAGAATCAGACACCCTGGCCTGGGCGGCAAAATTCTTTGGCCGTGTCTGCCGCGACTTTGCTCTGGAAGCAATGACCCGTGGCGGATTATACATAGCAGGCGGTGTTGCAGCTAAAAACCCTGAGCTTCTCACCCATGAGAATTTTCGGGCCGAGTTTTTACACTCCTCTACCATGGGAGGATTATTAGCAGAAATCCCTGTGTTCCTCATGGAGAATCAGGACAGCGGCCTCTGGGGAGCTGCATTTCATGGGCAGCAAGTCCTACAGAAAAAGTAATGTAATTCAGGACGGGATACAGAATCAACGACTTCAAGTGTCCCAAAATTCGGCTGACCGAAAATTTTTCTGGTTCCCTGTCAACCTGTGCCCCTGTGCAGGCGAATAAGGCTGATCTCACCCGGGCAATTGAAACGCAACGGCACACCCGAGGCCCCGACGCCGCGACTTGTGTAGCCTGTCATCTCCTTATAGTGCCAACACCCCTTGGCGGTAAAACGTGGAGCCCTGCTATTGGTGAGGATTGGTCCTCTGCCCGGCAGACAGATCTGCCCGGCATGGGTGTGGCCACAGAGATAGAGTTGAGGACGATACTCGGCTGCCGTCTTATATGCCTCCGGAGAATGGGCCAGAAATATCTTGAATCCATGCTCCGGAACGCCTCGAAAGGCACGTGCGGCGTCATCCACTCTGTAAAAATGTGGGTCATCCACACCAACCACCCATATGCTCTCACCATTGTGTCTGATTTCCCAGGAATCATTGATGAGCATTATCAAGCCGCTCTCTTCCAGATCGACTGCCATTTCAATACAGTCATGATTACCCAATACTCCAAAGATACCATGCCGTGATCGCACATGGGGTAAAAGACGGCGCAGTTGGCGGAGAGATGCGGCCATGGGACCGTAGGTCTTCATACGGATATCACCGCCGATAAGGCAGAGATCCACCTCCATGTCCCGAACCTGCTTGACTAGTTCCTCGGTCAGATCCGGCAACCCGTCCAGATGGAGATCGGTGAGCAGGAGGATACGGAAGCCATCAAAAGAACGCGGCAGGTTTGGGAAAGAAAATGTTTGTTCCACCACCTGTACATCCAGTGCATTCTGCAAGCCCCTTTCCTGAAGACCGGTCAGTTTAAAAAACCAGGAGTAGAGTACCTCGTACGCCAGGAAACTGCTCAGATTGAGCAAGGTCTGCCAACGTGCCTGCGGCATATGGCAGGCACGCCACTCACGCAGACGAACCGTTGAACGGACCAGACGCGGATTATTATCCAGAGAGGGGCGAAACATGAGAAAGTTCCAAAAACAGGAACCGGGGTAGGCAATCAGTATAAATAAGAGGAGGGTGATGAGGATCTGCAGCCAAGTCAACTGGAAGGCCCCCTTTAACAAGAGGGCTGGGAACAGAGATTCGAAGATCTGGTCTATGACAATAACATTCCTGCCGCTGAGCGTGTTCAACCGCCGCTTGATAAAACTGGACAGCAGATCCCCTGTCATCGCCAGCATGGCTGCCGCAGCAGCAAGCGGAAAGCCCA
>JAQYVF010000132.1 GCA_030145625.1 Desulfocapsa sp.
GGGCAATGTTCGTTGAAATGACGAACAGGGAGCAGAAAATGGAAAAAATTGCCAGATGGTATGTGGAGAGCTTCTTGTACATTGTTTACTCTTCTCCCTCTTTCTTTAGAAGCATCACTATATTACTAGTTAATTTTTCACCCGCTCGGGTGAGTGAGGTCTCTTCTATAACAACTTGATTCGATATGATCTTTGTGATGATACCGCGTTTACCTATTTTCATGCCTGTGTGAAGAATATAGCCTTTTCCTGTGAAATCTTCAGCCATGGCGAACTCGCCGTTTTCAATCATCATAATTGCCACCAGATTCAACTGACCTGGCTCGAAGAGCTGCATGCCGGTTAATTGCTCTGCTATTGGAACAATTTCATTCATATTGGTAGTTGCGGCTTTTGGGGTAATAAATGGAATAAATGGGTCAGGTCTGCCTTCGATATGATATACAAAAAGTTTCTCCGGTCCTTGAACGGCTACAGAGTCCACAGTAGCTCTTTGATCCTGTGGAGATGTAGACTCTCCTGTAGGAAGGGCATGGGCAGGGAGATGGCAGAGGAGGCCGACAAATAATAGAGCCGGAAAGGCCAGGGCCATGATTTTCTTATTCTGGGTAGTTAATGTTTTCATAGGCCGGACTTATTTTCTTTTTCGTTTTTTCTTCTTGCCTGCAGGTTTGCTGACTTTTTTATTGGTAAATCTGTAGGTGACCAGACGGCAGCTGGAATTTAATAACATCTCTCCGCTCACTTTCTTTGGACCACCCATAGTGATATTGGACACCGTTACGATACGATCAAGTTTACTGACTTGATCAAGAAAAATTCCCATATTATGGTATGGGCCACGTACTTTGATATCAACAGGGATTTCAGAGTAAAAATCTTTGGGAACATCGGAAAGGGGCTTGAAAGTAAGAAAGTCCAGACCTGAGCCGCGGCCTAAGGCTGAAATGTTGGTCAAGAGGCTGGGGATCTCCTTTTCCTTGGGCAGTAGTGTCGCTGTCTCATTGAAAAGTTCTTCTACTGCATCGAGCTCGGCTTGTAACTTGGGACGATTAGCAGCCTTTGCCTTTGCTTCTTTCAATTCCTGGGCAAGGCTTACTTTTTGTTTTGATAATTTTGTGGTCTTTTCATTTTGCGGCTGAAACCAGAAAAAATAAAAGAGAACGACAGGGAGCAGAAAGAGGGCCACAGCAATGGCAATTTTCAGCTTTTTGTCAAGCGGGATATACTTTTCATCTATGAAGGTCGCTAATGCGTTGTTCTTTTTCATACGCCGCAGAGTTCTCTATTTGTTCTGGTTTGCAGTTTTTTTGGTTTCTTTTTCAGGGCTTGTGATAGAGCAAGCCAATGAAAAGCTCTTCAGGTCCCGACCAGATACGCTTTTCAGGGAGGCATTGGAGAGATTTACTGCACTGATATATGGAGATTCCTTTAATGCATCCATGAATTGAGCAATGGTCCTGTTGTCCAGAGCCGTTCCTTTTAAAGAAAGACTATGGCCCTTTTGTTTGAGGGAGCTCAACCACATTCGTTTGTTGTCTATTTTATTGGCCACTTCGTCAAGAATATGGACAGTGATCGAGGAATCTCTTTTCAGGGCTTTAATGATGTTGATTTTGTTTTCAAGGTCTTTTTTGACCTTTTCCAGACGCTTCATCTCAGCAAGGATGGGGGCATATATCTCTTTATCCTTTTTGAGCTTTGCAATAGAGTTCTGTATACTGTTTATCTTGGTCGTCTGGATAAAACCGACTGTTCCCAGAATAAGAAGAAGACAGATAAACAGTGCAATGAAGCTGATTATCTGGTTACGTGCTTTTGCACGTTTTTTCAGTTGTCGTATGGGGAGCAGATTAATTCTGAGCATAATTGCAGCCTATATCACTGATGGACGGATAGCTATACCTGTGGCGATAGCCATCTCCGGCCCAATGGTATTCAGGTAATCAGCGTCTATTTTTTTGTTGTTGACGGTCATGTTGGCAAATGGATTGAAAAGTTCCACCGTAAGGCTGGTTTCACTGGCCAGAAATTCGGCAAGGCCTGCGACCTTTGCACCGCCACCACTGAGGACCAGGCGGGTGAGTTGTGCATCTGCATTGTTGGCATGGTACAGGTCAATTGCTTTCTTGATTTCAAGGACCCATTGTGTGCAGGTCGTTGAAAATATTTCTTCAATCTGTTGTTGCTTCTCTCCTGCCGGGAGATGCCCGAGTTTTAAGGCTTCAGCTTCTTCAAACTCGATGTCAAAGGTATTTTGTATCTGTTCCGTCAGTTGGCGACTGCCCACAACAATGTCTCGTGCAACAACAGAAGTTCCTTTGGAAATAATGTTGATGTTCATCTTCGTTGCCCCAATATCAACCAAGGCAACATTTTCATCTTTTGGATAGTTGTATTCGTAGGTGTTTTCCAGGGCAAACCCATCCACATCCACGATGACGGGTTCCAGGTTTAAACCTTCCAGCATCTCCAGATAGTCATCCACGATTTCTTTTTTTGCAGCGACCAGCATGACATCAGTACGGTCAGACCCTTCTTTGTTGGTTTGCAGGTCTTGAAAGTCCAGATAAACGTCGTCAATGTCAAATGGTATATACTGTTCTGCCTCAGATTGAATATGTTCTTCAAGCTCTTCTTCTGTCATCACGGCAAGGTTGACTTTTTTTACAATGACGGAATAACCGGAGATGGAGAATCCGATTTTCTTTTTTTTGATTTTGAGGTTCTTAAAGAGTTCGGCAATTGCCTTTCCAACAACTTCCGGGTCATTTAGCGTTCCATCATCTACTGCATCTTCTGGAAGGGTAGCACTTCCCAGGTTGACGACTGCATAGGCCTTGTCTGTTCGTTTGAGCTGACAGACTTTGACTGCATGTGACCCGATGTCTACACCGACGACCAAGTCTTCTCTGGATAGGAAAGGCAGGTTCATGATTGTTTGCTGATAACAGTATATATAGGTGATAGAAATATAAATCTGCATCCAAGAATAATTCCGATGGATTACAGTCATTGACAGCTAATGTATATTTAGGACATAAAAAAATACATTTGTCAAGGCGGGCAACAGAAAAAATGATATCTTCTTCTTGCTAAAACAAGGAGTTAAGGAAAACGGGCTTGCTCTTTCTTTCTTTTTTGCACCATATGTAGCCGTTGCTCTACGTCATTGCTCACTATATGGTATAATTACTACTATTAAAGGAATAGGGTGAACAGGTTGATTTTATTTTAAATGTGGGGAACTATCTTGAAATTGATCTGACTTTGGGGTACGTTCACAAAAAAAATGTAGTAATGTCCGTACAAGTAATCGGTGCAAATTCAGGGTGGATATATTGAGTTCTAAAAAACATGAAAAATCTGTAATACGTGAATATACAGAAGCAATTATTGTTGCGATTCTCCTAGCTCTCTTTATCAGGAGCTTTGTGGTTCAAGCCTTTAAGATCCCTTCCGGGTCAATGCTGCCTACCCTGCAGATCGGTGATCATCTGTTGGTTAACAAGTTTATCTACGGTGTGAAAATTCCCATGGTCGGGACAGTTATCATACCATGGAAATCTCCGGTTCGTGATGATGTTGTTGTTTTCCGATTCCCCAAAGACCGTTCCATTGATTATATCAAACGTGTTGTTGCCGTGGCAGGGGATACCGTGGAGATGAAAAATAAACAGCTCTATATTAATGGAGACGCGGTACATACTTCCTATGCCCATAACACTACTAATGACATTATGCAGTCGAGTGCCGGTCCTCGTGATAATATGGGGCCGGTAAAGGTTCCCGAAGGCAGGATTTTTGTCATGGGAGACAATCGCGATAATAGTTATGACAGTAGATTCTGGGGGTTTGTCGACTTAAAAGATGTTCTGGGTAAGGCCTTTATTCTTTACTGGTCATGGAATCTTGATGAGCCGCTTCTCTCTGTTGATCGTTTTACCTCTATTCGCTGGAGTCGGTTCGGTGATATTATTCACTGATTGAAATCAGCGGGAATTTGTTTTGTGTCCTGATGTTTTGTTTTGCTGGTGGTGAATGGGTAACGTGAAAGAAACATATCGATTTCAACATAAGCACATTCTCGGTATTGAGCAGTTTTCTGCTGCTGATATTATTTATATCCTCGATACCGCAACATCCTTTAAAGAAATATCCACCCGTCCTATTAAGAAGGTCCCAACCCTCAGAGGGAAGACCATCGTCAATTTTTTCTTCGAGCCTTCCACAAGGACCCGTCTCTCTTTCGAAATTGCTGCAAAACGAATGAGTGCAGACACCTTTAATATTGCAGCTTCAACCAGTTCAGCCCAGAAAGGCGAAACCCTGATCGATACCGCGTGTAATCTTGAGGCCATGAATCCCGATATCATTATTATTCGGCATTCCAGTTCAGGGGCACCCAATCTCCTTGCCCGCCATGTTAATGCAGCCATTATCAACGCCGGTGACGGTGCTCATGAGCATCCAAGTCAGGGGCTTCTCGATCTGATGACTGTTCGGGAGCATAAGGGCAAAATTGAGGGATTGAAAATTGCCATTGTTGGCGATATTGCTCATAGCAGGGTTGCCCATTCCGACATCCTTGGATTCACAAAGCTGGGCGCAGAGGTCAGGGTGGCTGGTCCTGCTACTTTTATGCCGTCGCAAATTGACTCACTTGGTGCCCGGCTCTGCAGTAGTGTGGAGGAGGCTGTGCAGGATGCTGATGTAGTGATGGCATTGAGAATTCAAAAAGAAAGGCAGGATGATCCCTTAATTCCATCTCTGCGCGAATATTCGCAGTTTTACGGTATTAATCGATCCCTGTTGCGGCATGCCAGTCCAGATGTCTTGATTATGCATCCTGGGCCGATTAATCGTGGAGTGGAGATGAGTCCGGACGTAGCCGATGGTGCTGGTTCCGTCATACTGGAGCAGGTGACTAACGGGGTGGCCGTGCGTATGGCCCTACTCTATCTTGTCATGGGAACCGAGGGGAGCAAGGTGGGCTGATGACTATCGTAACAATCTTGCAAAATGGGCGTCTCATAGATCCCGTTGACGGAGTTGATGTAATCGGTGACCTCTGGTTGCAGGATGGAGTTATTGTTCCGGTACAGGAACATCTTCCGGAAAATAACCTGCTGTTTGATGTGCAGGGAAAGTGGATTGTGCCGGGATTGATTGATATGCATGTTCATCTCCGAGATCCAGGAGAGGAGTATAAGGAGACTGTGGCTACCGGTACCAGGGCTGCAGCAGCCGGCGGTTTTACTGCTGTTGCCTGTATGCCTAATACTCGGCCGGTTAATGATAATGCGGCTGTCACCCGTTTTATCCTTGAAGCTGCTCGTAGTGCTTCAGCAAGAGTTTATCCCGTTGGTGCTATTAGTAAAGGGAGTCATGGTGACGGGCTGGCTGAGTATGGTGAGTTGAAAGAGGCTGGTGCTGTTGGTGTGACAGATGACGGGCTCCCGGTTTTTGACAGCCAGTTGATGCGTCGGGCCATGGAATATGCAGGCAGCCATGATCTTTTGGTGATTTCCCATTCGGAAGAGATGGCTCTGAGTCGTAACGGTTCTATGAATGAAGGGGTGGTGTCTACCCGTCTGGGGCTGCGTGGGATTCCGGCCGCCGCCGAGTCTATTATGGTCTATCGGGAGCTGGCCCTTGCTGAGTTGACTGGACAGCGAACTCATATTGCTCATGTGAGTACGGCGGCTGCCACGGATCTTATTCGCCAGGCCAAGGCCCGAGGAGTCCGGGTGACGGCCGAAACCACACCGCATTATTTTACCCTCACGGAAGAGGCGGTGGCGGAATATGATACCAATGCCAAGATGAACCCTCCCCTGCGAACGGAGATTGATCGTCAGGCCATACGAGAAGGGTTGAGGGATGGTACCTTTGATGCCATCGCCACGGATCATGCTCCTCATTCCGTATTGGAAAAGGAGCTGGAGTTTGACCAGGCGGCAAATGGGATTATCGGTCTTGAGACCTCATTGCCACTTTCCTTGAGTCTCGTTCGGGAAGGAGTGATCGATGCTATGCGTCTGGTGGAGTTGATGTCATCAGCCCCTGCCCGTATTCTCAAAGTACAGGGTGGAAGACTTGCTGTGGGCAGCGTCGCTGATGTTACTGTAATTGATCCTGACCGGGAATTTATCTATACCCGGGAGTCCATTCTTTCCAAAGGGAAGAACTCTCCCTTTCTTGACTGGAAGCTCCGGGGCAAAGCCGTACTCACCATCATGGGCGGCCGCATCACCCATAATGAGATGGAATGAGAGAGATTTTTTTTAAAACATCTTTCTAGCTTTAACTCTTCTGTTTTTTACACTTCGTTTTTTTTACATAACTCGTAGGGTCTTTGATTCCTGCCTCGGCAAATCCCTTCAGGCGCAGCTGGCAGGCGTCACATCTTCCACAGCCCTTGTCTCCCACTGGGTCGTAACAGCTATGGGTTTTGCTGTAATCCACTCCCAGGGAAATCCCCGTATTGATGATTTCTGCTTTGCTCATGGAGAGTAGGGGCGCGTGGATGGAAAATTGGCTGCTTCCCTCTATTCCGGCCCGGGTTCCCAGATTGGCCATGGCGGTGAAGGCCTGGAGGAATTCGGGCCGACAATCAGGGTAGCCTGAATAGTCGACAGCATTGACTCCGATAAAGATATCCGAGGCGCCAAGAACCTCTGCCCAGGCAACTCCATGGGAGAGAAAAATAGTGTTGCGTGCCGGAACGTAGGTAATGGGGATTTCTTCTTTGTCTGCTTCTGGGTTTCTGTCTTTGGGGACATCGATGGTGTCGGTGAGCGCGGAACCACCAATTTTGTCCAGATCCAGATTGAGAATAAGGTGTTTGGCAACCCCGCTTTCTTTTGCGGATTGGATTGCTTTTTCCAGTTCTACCGTCTGTTTTTGGCCATAACTGAAGCTGAGGCAGTAGCAGGAATAGCCCTGGTTTTTGGCAATGGCAAGGACGGTGGTAGAATCCAGGCCACCGCTGAAAAGGATGACCGCTTTTTTTGCTTTGTTTCCGGGTGTCATAGGTCTCAGTTTAAGTGTTATGCGATGCCTTCCAGAAAGCAGGGCAGTGATTTGCAAATATGAATCGATTGTGGACAGACTTCAGCCTGATAGACCAGAACCTGGACGCCTTTTTTAGTCACTTCTGCCAGAGTCTGGGCGTATAACGGATCAATATGGGCAGCGGGTCTGAACCGATCTGCGTCGGTGCGCTGGACACAGAAAAAGATAATCCCCTGGTGGCCCTGCTGGACCAGATTTGCAAGTTCGTGCAGGTGTTTGGTGCCTCTGGCAGTTACGGCATCGGGAAACATGGCCCAGCCCTCTTCCACAAGTGAGCAGTTTTTGATCTCCACATATATTTTTTCTTCCCCTTTTTTAAGGAGCAGATCGAGCCTGCTGGATTTTGAGGTCTTTACTTCGCGAGTAATAGAGTCGATTCCCTGTAGTTCTTTAATCCTTCCTTCGACAATGGCTTCCGCCACAATATGGTTGGTCAACATGGTGTTGACTCCTATCCAGGTGGACCCTTCTCGGATCATTTCAAAAGTCTGTGGGTACTTTCGTTTCGGGTTGGGTGATGTGGAGAGCATCACTCTGCTTCCCGGTGTCGAGCAACCGCGCATGGAGCCGGTATTGGGACAGTGTACAGTGATTTCCTGCCCTTCGTCAGTTGTGACATCGGCCAGAAAACGTTTGTAACGTTTGATGAGGGTGGCAGCCTGAAGAGGGGATGAGAATTGCATTGATCAGGAATAATGAAATTTTATATCAATTATGTTTAATCTTTGAAGAATCGTCTGAAATACAGTATAAAGAATGCATATTGAAATGGGAAGGGGAAAGCGTCTCTCACCTGCAATTGAACCTGTCTGCTGCGAATTGGCACAGATAAAATACAATACTTGTACAGGAGAAGCATTGTTATGAAATTAGGTGTTAACGGTCTTGGGCGAATTGGAAAACTTTCGCTCTGGCATCACGTATCGAGAAAACATTTTTCAGAACTCGTGATCAACGTTGGTCGTGAAATCGGCCAGGGACTGGATGATCTCGCTGCCTCTGTGGAGCGAGACTCTTCATATGGGCGGCTGGGTACCTATCTTCATGGTCATAGGGGTGGACGGGTGATAGAAGAGCTGAATGAGGCTGCGGGGACCATGGTCATTAATGGTGTGCCGGTCAAGTTTTTGCGTACGGCTCGTAATCCCAGGGATATTGCATGGCAGGAAAATGAAGTAAAGCTGGTGGTGGATACCACCGGTGCCTTTACCGACCCCACTGCTGATGCCGATGCCAATTGGGGCGCTTTGCGTGGTCATTTACAGGCTGGGGCTGAAAAGGTGATGTTGTCTGCTCCGTTCAAGATCAAGTCCAAGGGACTGGATATGCCGGAAGATGCTGTGACTACAGTGATGGGGATCAATGATGAGGACTATGATTCGTCCAGGCATTCTTTGATTTCGGCGGCATCCTGCACCACGACCTGTCTCTCTTATATGATCAAACCGCTCATGGAGAGTATCGGGGCAGAGAATTTTCTCAGTGCCTCCATGGTTACAGTCCATGCAGCGACAGGTAGCCAGCAGGTTCTGGATCGTCTGCCCAAAACAGGGGCTGCAGATCTGCGCAAAAATCGCTCCATTCTGAATAATATCATTCTCACTACCACCGGGGCAGCCAAGGCTCTGGCCCTTGTCATCCCGGAGATGAAATCCATTGGTTTTATTGCTGAGTCGGTTCGTGTCCCTACCTCCACCGGTTCACTTATCGTCCTCGTGCTCAATGTTCAGGATGATCTGGGAAGTCCTTTGAAAAGGGAGAAGATCAATTCCATTTACCGTGAGTATGCTGAAAACAGTCCTTATCTCGAATATTCTGAGGAGCAGAATGTCTCTTCCGACATTATCGGTGTCCCGGAAGCGGCTGCCGTGATAGAGAGCACGGAGACTCATACCCGTACAGCCTCTATTCCGGTGAATCTTGATAAATTGAAGAGTTGTTCCATCAAAGAAGGTGCGGACCACATCCTCAATGTTCCGATTACTCAGGCCGTTATCTACGGCTGGTACGATAATGAGCTTGGCAGTTACACAAACATGTTGGGTGACCTGACCATTCAGGTTGCCGATAACATGTTGTAAA
>JAQYVF010000040.1 GCA_030145625.1 Desulfocapsa sp.
CATGGAAGTCATTGGCGGCATTGGCATGGCCTTGATCGTCTGGTTCGGCGGCAAAGAAGTCATTGCCGGAAATTCGACTCCTGGCACGTTCTTTTCCTTTCTCACTGCCCTGGTGATGATTTATGAGCCAATCAAGGCAGTGAGCAAGATCAACTCTACTGTCCAGCAAGGTATGGCTGCAGCAGTCAGAGTCTTTGGCCTTCTAGACAAAGTGCCAGCCATTGTCAACAAACCCGATGGAATTGAACTCCCCTCTTTTCACGATTCCATCACCCTGCAGGATGTGCATTTCAGTTATGATGGAAGCACAGAGGTCCTCAAGAACATCAACCTCACAGTTCCCTCCGGCCAAATTCTGGCCATCGTCGGCCCCAGTGGTTCCGGAAAATCCACCCTTGCCAACCTCATTCCACGATTTTTCGATATTCAGCAAGGCGCTCTGCTCATAGACGGGCACGACATTCGTGATGTCACGCTGAAATCTCTTCGTGACCAGATAGCCATCGTCACCCAGCAAACCATCCTTTTTAACGACACTATCCGCAACAACATTGCCTATGGTGACCCGAACAGGAGCGAAGAAGACATCAAAAAGGCTGCGGATGCAGCCCATGCCTTACAATTTATTACAAACCTTCCTGAAGGATTTGATACCATAATTGGCGAATCAGGAATCAAACTGTCCGGTGGCGAACGGCAAAGGCTCTCCATTGCCCGGGCACTCTTGAAAAATGCTCCCATCCTCGTCCTTGACGAAGCAACGTCTTCTCTTGACACAGAATCGGAACGCGAAGTTCAGAAGGCCTTGGAGAATCTCATGAAAGACAGAACCACCTTTGTTATTGCCCACCGACTCTCCACCATCAAGAACGCGGATCGAATCATTGTGGTTAAGGATGGAAAAATCGTTGAAGAAGGTACCCATGACAAATTACTGGCACTGGATGGCGAATATGAGACGCTCTACAATATGCAGTACAGATCCTGATCAGCCCTCTGTTCTGCTCCGTACCCACAAAAACAATTAGGCCTTGATGTTTTCAAAATGAATTCACTTGCACAAAAAGCAACAGCAGCCTCCTCACCGCTCATCGTTCTTTTTGCCTTTGCACTTCCTCTCTCAACATCCGTTACTTCTATCCTGGCCATCCTCCTCATTCTGATCTGGATAGCAGGCTGCAATTTGAGGGAGAAATTCACAGAAATTTTCAATAATCCTCTGGCAATCGCTGTCCTCGTGTATATCGGTCTCCATGCCATCGGCCTGCTCTGGAGCGAAGACCTGGACTGGGGAACAGATCTCCTGCTTAAACAATGGAAGCTCCTCCTCTTTCCCGTTTTCCTCACCCTTGTCAAAAAAAATCACACCAAATATTACCTGACTGCCTTTGTTGCAGCCATTGTTATCCTAGCCGGTAAAGCCTACCTGGTCTGGCTGGGAATGCTCACCCTGTCTCCAGGATCAACCTTTACCACAGAGGGAACCAGCCACGTGGTGTACAATCCCATGCTGGCTCTGGCCATCTATGTCATCCTCCAGAACCTGCTTTTTGGAAAAAACCGTCCTCTGATCAAAACCCTGAAAGCTTTCGTGTTCCTCTTTCTTGTCTGTAATATGTTTATCACTGTGGGACGCACCGGACACGTTGTCTTTTTTGTCTTACTTGTTGTCACCCTTTTTCAATATTTCCAGACAAGATCAAAAAAAATGCTGGTTATGGCCCTCATTCTCCTGCCTCTCCTGGTTGTTGCCATCTATCAAATCAGCCCAACGTTCAAGACCCGCATCACGACAGCCATAACAGAAGTGCAGAATTTCAGATCCGGTGAAATCACTTCAATGGGTTGCCGTCTCTGGTTCTGCACCAATACCCTGGAACTTCTTCAAAAAAACTGGCTAATTGGCATAGGAACAGGCGACTTCCCCACTGAATATGCTAAAATCAACCAGTCTCGTTCACCTGGCATGCCCAATACGGATAATCCTCACAACCAGTATCTTCTTGTCAGCTCGCTCTTTGGTCTTTCCGGCCTTCTCAGCCTTTTTGCCATCTTTATCAGCCAACTTGTTCTGGCCGTGAGAATAAATGACTCTCTCACTCCCTTACGTCTGGCATTCCCCATCTTTTTTTTGGTCATCATGCTCAGTGAATCGTACCTACAGGTATATGAAACAGGATTTCTCTTTTCTCTCTTCAGCTCCTTTCTCTATAAATACTTTGACGAAGAAAAGCAGTTGTCAGCCAGCTCAAGCGTGAATCCAATATGATTAAATATCACCAAGAGCATATCGATTTTCAGAACCTGCACCAGAACAACATCGACCGACTTCAGCTGGCCATGATCCCTGCCCAAAGCCATGTCCTTGAGATCGGCTGCGCCACCGGTTACATGACCGAATACCTTGCTAAAGAAAAAGAATGCCGCACGTTAGGTGTGGAACCGGTTGAAGAGCAGGCGGAAGCTGCCAGAAAAAGAGGACTGAAAGTGGTCACCGGTATCATAGATGACCCAGATACTCAGGAAATAGTCACTCGCCACACCGAAGAACATGGCCTGTTTGAAGTCATTTTCATGTCTCAGGTCATTGAACATATTGGTGACCCCGCCGCCACTCTGCACACCTTAAAGAAATGGCTCGCGCCCGGCGGTTGCCTTGTCATCTCCACCTGCAGTATTGTCCACTGGAAGTGTCGCCTGCAGATCCTCATGGGCCGCTGGGAGTACCAGGACTATGGTATTATGGACCGGAGTCACCTCCGATTTTTCACCATCAGCAGTTTTCGTGATCTCCTGGAGGAATGTGGTTACACCTGTTGTGATTTCGCCTATACCTTTGAGGATATCTGTCCCTTCAAAATCCTTTTCGACACCCGTATCCTGGCGCCTTCAGACCTGTTACGTCTAATTCCATGGGTAGGCATGAAGATGCGACGGGCATATACTGACCTCTTCAAAAACTTCCTGGCCACCCAGTTTGTCTACAAGGCACAGATACAAGCGGATGACAACTCAAACCACAGCGTATAGCCATGCTTTTCTCCAAACAAAAAAAACAACTCCTGACCAGGGATCACTTCTCCAACCCTAATTTCTCCATTGGCAATCACACCTACGGAGAACCAATCATCCTCACCTTTGACCAAATAACTCACCTCTCCATTGGTCGTTTCTGTTCCATATCCGACAAGGTTACCATTATCCTGGGAGGAAATCACCGAACCGACTGGCTGACCACTTACCCTTTCCCGGCCTTTGAGCAGACATGGCCCGAGGCCAGTAAAATCAAGGGCCATCCCGGATCGAAAGGGGATATTAGCATTGGCAATGATATCTGGATCGGCTATGGTGCCACCATCCTTTCCGGAATCACCATTGGCAATGGGGCGGTCATTGGTGCCGAGAGCGTGGTTACTGAAGATGTGCTCCCTTACGCCATCGTAGCCGGTAATCCGGCCCGGGAGAGAAAAAAACGTTTTGACCAATCCACCATCGAGGCCCTGCTCCAACTGGCATGGTGGGACTGGCCTGAAGAAAAGATCAGAAAAAACCTCTCGCTCTTGTGTAGCAATCAGGTCAAACAGCTTTTGGCACAGTCATGAACATCCCCCTCTGCAGTGTCATCATTGTCAGCTTCAACAAGTTCCAGGAGACCACCGGCCCCTGCCTGCGCAGTCTGCAGAAAGATTCCACAGACATGGAGATCATCGTGGTGGATAACGGTTCTGATCGACTGACATGCCAGTCTCTTGAACAGGCCGCTCAAGAAGATTTGCGGATCAGACCTATCTTCAGCAAGAGTAACAGAGGCTATGCCGGCGGCAATAATATGGGAGTTGAAGCGGCCAGCAGCGAAATCCTTCTGCTCCTCAACAGCGACACCCAAGTCCTTGCCAGTTCCATCCCTAACTGTCTCACCCTGATGGAGGAGAATCCAAACTGGTCTATGCTTGGACCGGTCTCTAACCAAACGGGCAATGACCAACAGATATTTACCGAGGGCCAGGACCCGGACGAAATCCTGATCCAGGGAAAAAACTGGTGTGATCATTCACATAACTCCCACTACCAGACCGATATTCTCAGCTTTTGCTGTGTGATGATTCGTACCAAGGTATACAGAGATCTTGGTGGCCTGGATGAAGCATTCGGATTGGGGTATTACGAGGATACGGATTTCAATTACCGGGCCGTGAATGCCGGCCTGAAACTGATGATCACAGAAGATGCCTTCATCTACCATCGCGGCTCAGGCAGCTTTGCCAATACCTGTCCAACTGTAAAGAAGATGGTCAAACAGAACAAGAGACTCTTTCGGAAAAAACATAGCCATGGTATTATCGCCGACCACTGGCGGATAAAAAATCTCGCGGCCATGGAACGTTACAAAATCACTGTAGACAGCGGCAAGGACCATGCAGACATGCAGTACAAATTCAGCAACAGACAGCAGCTTGCCAAGCAACTGATCCCCAACAGCCCTCTAAAGAAATGGTTCTACTTTCGCAGACTCAAGCAAGTGGAAGAGCAATTTTCAACACGATTTGACCGATTTTAACCCCATGAAAATAGCCATTATTCATAACCAGTTTTCCCTGGGCGGCGGCATGGAAACCTACATGCTCTCGCTTATCAAGGGCTTTCTTGCAGATGGTGATCAAGTATCCGTCTATGCCTTTGAGGTGAACAAGGAACTGGCTGAACAATCCTCCTGCAACATTTACCAACCCAGCCTCCTCCCCCTGCCCGGACGCTGGAAAAAATATCATTTTCTCCACCTGTGCAATACCCGTTTCAAGAAAGAGCCCTATGATATTACCCTCAGCCTCACCAGAACCAGTTGCCAGGATATCGCTGTCTGTGGCGGGGTCCATCCGGAAACGATCAAACGTATCAAGCGCACCTCACTCTTTCGCCCCCTGCACGACAAGATTGAGATGTTCTTCGAAAAAAAGATGTTCAAAACAGTGCCCTTTATCATGGCCCATTCAAAGGCTATTTCCAGGGAAATCATGGCAAACTACAGTGTTGATGAGACCAAGATCAATACTCTCTATCCTCCCATTGACACAGACAAGTTTTTCCCTGCCAGCAAGAAGACCATCAAGAAAACCCGCAAAGATTTACAGATAGACGAGAAGAAGCTTACATTTCTCCTGCCCTCCTGCGGTCATCAGTGCAAAGGCCTGACGCAGCTCCTGGCGGCCTTCAATATACTGGACCCAGGGAAATATGAACTCTTGGTCGCCGGCAGTAAAATCCCGCACACACATCCTGAAAATTGTCGGTATATAGGCTATATTCCCAACCTGGCCCCTGTTTACAGTGCAGTGGATTTCACCATCCTGCCATCTGATTACGAGGCTTTTGGGCTGGTTATCCCAGAATCCCTGCAATGCGGCACCCCGGTCATTACCAGTAAAGCGGTGGGGGCAGCTGAACTACTCTCTGCCCGTGATGGTATAATCCTTGATGACAATAAACCGGAAACCATTGCTCGAACAATAAAAGAATTAGACAATACCTTTACAGTACCAGACAACTTCGCCCGGACCCACGGTCTGACCATTAGACAGCATATCAAAGCTATCAAAATGCTTATGGAAAGATCATGACAGACAACTTCAGTGACATTTTCTCTGCCTCCACAAAACCCGTCAAGATCCTGATTATCAAACCCAGTGCCCTGGGCGATATCGTTCACAGCCTTCCTTTTCTTGCTGCTCTGCACAAACGATACCCAGAGGCGAAGATTCACTGGGTGGTTGCCAAGGGACTGCACACCTTCCTGGAAGGCCATCCCTTCATAGAACGTTTATGGATTATGGACAAGGAAAGGTGGAAAAAAATCGGCATGTTCCGGCAGATCATTCCGGAAATGAATGCGTTCAGAAAAGGACTCAGAGGTGAACATTTTGACATCTCGGTAGACCTCTCGGGCCTGCTGCGTAGCGGGCTCATTACCTGGGCTGCAGGAGCCAGATACAAACTGGGATTTTCCGACTCCGATGAAGGAAGCCCTTTCTTTTATACCCACAAAATAGAGGGCGGCGACCAGATCCATGCCATAGACCGCTATCTGAAACTGGCTCGCCTGCTGGACTGTGACACATCACAGATCGAATACCCCTTTCCTCCTCTACCTGCCATATCAGAGCTTTTAACTTCTCTCCCTGCTGAGTTCTGTATCATGGCGCCTTCTGCAGGAAAAGAAGCCAATCGCTGGCCAGCCGAACGATTTGGCCAACTTGCAGCAAAGCTTCCACTGCCAACAGTAGTTATCAGCAGTCCTGCCGATAGTCACATTGTCAGGGAGGTGGTAGCAGCGAGCAACGGCAAGGCCATCAATCTTGCAGGCCAGACAGGCCTCAAAGAACTGGTCTCCCTCACTGCCAAGGCCCGTTTCTTTATATGTAACGATACCGGCCCCATGCATATTGCCGCTGCCCTGGGCATTCCGGTTTTTGCCCTCTTCGGACCAGCTAACCCGGTCAGAACAGGCCCATACGGAAAATCTCATACCATCATTCAGGAAACACTTACCTGCAGCCCCTGTTATGCACAAAAGCCATGTACAAAACACAATTGGCGCTGCATGAATGATCTGACAATCGAAAAAGTCCTCCGTACCATTCAGGCAGTTAGACTAAAGGGTACCTTGAAAAATTAGAATTTTCGTTCAAAATCGAGGCACGAGAAATTTTACCGCAGGTGCCCTGCAAGAAATGCCCTTGGGGTGCATATAGTTGATATTCCGAGGATAAAATTTTTCTCATAACGAAGAGTTTGGGCGAAAAGGCAATTTTGCAAGGTGGCCTAAAGACGGAAGAGTGAAAAAAATAAGAACAGCTTGCTGAGAAAACACGTATCATCTTCTCCTTCAGCCTTCAACCTGTTCACCTCACCCATAACCTTTACCCCACTCTGACTTGTGCGTACATCACTGATCATCACTACCTACAACTGGAAAGAAGCCCTGGAGCTATCGATTCGCTCTGTCTTCAAACAGATCCTCCTTCCATCTGAAATCATCATTGCCGACGACGGTTCCAATTCCGAGACACGACAAGTTATCAAATCTTTACAGAAAAATTCTCCTGTCAGCATTGTACATTCATGGCAGCAAGACAAGGGATTTCGCCTTTCAAGGAGCAGAAACAAAGCACTATCCATTGCTCAAGGAGACTATATTATTCTCATTGACGGAGATATCCTGATAGAAGAAAATTTCATTGATGATCACATCAAAGCTGCCCGAGAAAATTTCTTTATTCAAGGATCCCGAGTCCTGCTCAACGCCGCAACAACCAGCAAGGCCATTGCCAGAAATGAACTCTGCTTCTGTTTGACTGATCCAGGAGTGGAAAATAGAAAAAACTGTATTCGTTCAAACATCCTCTCCAAACTCTTCAGTTTTTCCAGTAAACGCCTCAGTGGCATCAAGACATGCAATTTTGCCTTCTGGCGAAAACATGCCGAAGCGATCAACGGTTTCAATGAGGATTTTGTTGGTTGGGGGCGAGAAGACTCTGAATTTACGGCAAGGATGCTGAACTATGGGGTAAAAAGACAAAACTTGAAATTCAAAGGAGTTGCCTATCACCTCCACCACAAGATCAACTCACGTCAACACCTGGCAAACAATGATAAAATTCTTGCCAACACCCTGCAGAAGAAACTGACCTGGTGCGAAAACGGACTCTCACAACATAAAGGTTAAGTGTAGAGCAAATGTTAAAACAGAAAGGATGATACTCAGCCGATTCTTATTTTCGAGTGAGAGGAGGAGAATCTGGTGGCGACCAGGAAGAATTCAGTTCGTGCAGTTTGGCATATTTAAAGAAGGTCCCTTCAAAATTTCCCACGGCAATGATAAAACCTGGCCATCCGTCAAGGATGCCCAGTTTGAGAAAATAGAGTTTACAAAACGACCAGAGTCCACGGCCGAGTGCCTTAGCCATCCCACCTTCTTTTCCCTTATCAGCCAATTTCCTGGCACCGAGGCTGGAATATTTATTGGCCTTATGGAGCACTTCTTCCAGATCCTTAAACGGAACCTGCCATATGGCGTGTTTGAGATAAGCAGGTGGCTCCGAGGAAAGAACTTGATAGGCTTCATGAACCATATCCGGCTCAAAGACCAGTTTCCCTTTTTTAAAAAGTTGAGGTTGGCGATAGTCAGGATAAAACCCTGAATGCTTAATCCAACGTCCCATGAAGAAATTCCTTCGAGGGATATACCAGGCCTCGGTCTTTCCAGGAGCAGCCAGCTTCTGTAAAATCTCATCGCGCACCTTTGGAGTACAGCGCTCATCTGAATCAAGACTGAAAATCCATTCATGGCTGCAGGCAGCTATGGCCCTGTTGCGCAGATCTCCAAATCCCTGAAAATCGACTTGCACAACCCGGGCCCCCATGGACTCGGCAATGACTGCCGTATCATCAGTTGAATGAGAATCAACCACCACAATTTCATCAGCCCAGAGGACAGAGTTGATGGCATCCTTGATTTTCCAGGCCTCGTTATAAGCAATTATATAGACGCTGATCTTCGTCATGACCGTTTGGGCGGGTTGCGGCCACTTCCTCCAGCCAGTTTGACAATAATCTGGTTGGTCTTATGCAGCCTGGTGGCCATGGTCTTGAAAAGATGAATGGAAACATCAGGGTATTTTGTGATAATTTCGTCTAGCTTACCACCCGGATACCGTTTTATGGTGGAACGCCCCATGGAAACAATAGATGCCGTACGCTGTTCACCAGACAAGGCAGCCATCTCACCGAAATACTCACCAGGTTCCGTCAGTTCAGCGATCTTCTTTCCACCCTTGACAACGGAAAGCCCTCCCCGAATCAATTTGAAGAAATCGATATCCGTATTTCCTTCACGGATAATAGTATCTGCATCTTCATAATTTTCCACGTCCGGGTTGATCAGATAGGCGGGCAGACTTTCTTCATGGGCCACTGTTCTACGCAAGGCTTCTTCTACACTGGTTACACCCTGACGGACCTTTTCAATAGCTGCCTGACGCAACGGCACCATTCCCTCCTGATGGGCGACCTTACGCAAATGATTTTCCGGAACCTCAGCACTGATGGCCTTAGCAACCTCATCAGTCACTTCCATCAACTCGAAAAAACCGACTCGTCCCTTATAGCCCAGACCATTACATTCAGGACATCCTACAGGGCCGTAAGTGACAACGTAATCAACCTCTTCCTCATCAAAGCCCATACTGAGCAATTCTTTGGGATCACGCTGCTCAGGTTTTTTACATTTCTGGCAGAGCCTGCGACCAAGTCGCTGGGAAAGGACCATGCTCACGGAAGAGGCCAGCATAAATGAAGGGATGCCAATATCAATCAGACGTCCGATGGTTGCGGCACTGTCATTGGTATGGAGAGTGGAAAAAACAAGATGACCGGTCATGGCAGCCTTAATGGCAATCTCGGCAGTATCCATATCTCGAATCTCACCCACCATGATGATATCAGGATCCTGACGCAGGAAGGCCTTCAAAGCGGCAGCAAAGGTCATCCCCACCTCGGAGTGCACATTGACCTGATTGATCCCTTTAAAGTTAAACTCAACCGGATCCTCAGCGGTCAGAATCTTAATATCTTCTGAGTTCAAAGAGTTCAACGCGGAATAGAGGGTAACTGTCTTACCGGAACCGGTGGGACCTGTAACCAGGAGCAAACCCTGAGGACTGTTGAGACAACGTTTCAGAGCCTCATATGTCTCCACTTCAAAACCAAGTTTGGTCAGATCAACATTAAGGGAACTCTTATCCAAAATACGAAGGACAACGGATTCTCCGAACAGGGTGGGGAGAGAAGAAACACGAAAATCCACTGACCGATTGCGCCCAAGCCGCATTTTAATTCGACCATCCTGTGGGATGCGACGTTCGGTGATATCAAGATTTGCCAGGATCTTGAGACGGGCGACCATGGCATTCTTAATGGTTATAGGCAGATTCATGGACTTAAAAAGTGAACCATCCTTGCGATAGCGCACCTGCATGGACTTCTCATAAGGCTCCACATGGATATCGGAGACCCCATCCTGCACAGCTTTCACAAGAATACCGTTAACCAATTTGATAATAGGTGCATCAGAAGCAGCAAACTGATCCCCTCCACTGTCCTCTTCTTCCGATTCTATCTCAAAATCATCGGCGGCTTCGGCCACGATACTGCCAAAGTCATCAATTTCAGTGACAGACATCTCTTCATCAAAATCGTCACCAGCGATGCTTAAAAAGCTCTTCGCCTCCTCGGCATCAATTGCGTAATACTGCTTATAGGCATCGACCAGATCATCTTCCATGGAGACACAGACGGAAAGATCTTTACCCAGTATCTCCTGAAGCTGTTCCACGGCTTCAGTATCCGTGGGCTCAGCCATGGTGACCTGCAAGGTATTCCCAGCCAGACGAAGGGGAAAGGCCATGAAACGCTTGGCCACTTCATAGGTCATCAAGGCTACGGCATCCTTACTCGGTGGCTCTTTACTGATCTGGACCGGGGTAAAGTTGTGCTGGCGACTGAGAAAGGTATAGATGGTGTCTTTATCGATATAATCGAGCCGACGTAGAATGGCTCCGAGCCTGCCACCCTTTTCTTTGTGCTCTTTTTTGGCCGTGGCAAGCTGGGCCGGAGTGATATAGCCAGCCTTACTCAACAGCTCTCCGACCTTGACCTTTCCTGCACCGGATCGATCTTTTACGGTTCCTTTAAGAGAACTTTTCTTTTTGGATATCGTTTGTTTTACTGCCATATCTGCAGGACACATAGAAAATAGAGAGAATTTATGCTACTGAACACTGTGCTTGGTATAGCTCAACACATACTAACAATACAAGCTTTTTGCTAAAAAAACAAACGGGTTAAAAAAAGACGAACTTTTTTTAACCCGTTGTCTGGCAGCTCTCTGTCAATGTGAGATAACCACCTATTATTTACTCTTTTTTTTCAAATATACTATTAGAATACTCCTTTCACCTTTCCGGTCTCGACATCCACATCCACCCTGCGATAAGCAGGATCAGATGCCGTACCCGGCATGAGACTGATGGCCCCAGCTACAGGAACAACGAATCCGGCGCCTTTATAAGTGAGAATATCACGAATGGGGAGGGTCCAACCCTTAGGAGTCCCTTTCAGGGCAGGATTGTGAGAAAGGGAGAGATGGGTCTTCACCATACAGGTTCCCATTTCCTTCATATCAGGATCATCAGCAAGGCGCTTCAGTTTGGTCTGGGCCTCTGGGGTGTAAGAAACGCCATCTGCTCCGTATACCTCTTTGGCGATAAGGTCGATACGTTTCTCAAGAGGATCAGACAGATCATAGAGGAACTTGAAGTCATTGGGCTCTTCACAGGCATCAACAACAGCATCTGCAAACTCAAGGGCTCCATCACCACCATGTTCCCAATGACGGGAAAGGGCGACACGGGCACCGGCTGCCTCGCAAATACGACGAACGGCTTTAATCTCGTTATCGGTATCGGTGTAGAAGGCATTGATACAGACAACAGGGTTGATGCCTGCCTTCTTAACGGTCCCGATGTGGTGGAGAAGATTCTTGCAACCTTCCTCAACCCAGCCAACATTTTCCTTACCATACTCTTCAGGCATAGGCTTGCCGGGGACAGGAATCGGAGCACCGCCGTGACACTTAAGGGCACGAATGGTGGCCACGACAACGGCACAGTTAGGCTTGTTGCCTGAGAAACGACACTTGAGGTTCCAGAATTTCTCAAATCCGATATCAGCACCAAATCCGGACTCGGTAACATTGTAATCGGCAATTTTCAGACCGACACGGTCGGCGATAACAGAAGACTGACCAATGGCGATATTAGCAAAAGGACCGGCATGAACAAGAACGGGCTGTCCTTCCAGAGTCTGCATAATATTGGGGTTCAGGGCCTGAACCATCCATGCAGTCATGGCACCGTCAACTTCCAAGTCAGCGGTGGTGATCGGCCTATCCTGTTTATCATAGGCAACAACAATCTTGCCGATACGACGACGCATATCAGCCAAGTCATTGGCAATCGCGAGAATAGCCATGATCTCTGAGGAAACGGCAATGGCAAAGGAGGACTGCATAGTAAAGCCGTCCATTTTGCCGCCGATGCCGATGGTGATATTTCTGAGCGCCTGGGCGCAGAAATCCATGATCCAATTGAACTCCACCTTTTTGGGGTGAATATCCAGACGTTTCAGGTTCCGCTGGGCAAGCTGCTCATCGGTATAATTGTTCTCATGCTGCATGCGGGAAGTCAGTGCCACCATACCGAGGTTATGGGCATTCATAATGGCATTGATATCACCGGTCAGGCCGAGGGAAAACTCGGTGAGAGGAATACACTGAGCAAGACCACCACCGGCGGCAGATCCCTTGATATTCATGGTCGGTCCGCCGGAAGGCTGACGAATGGCACCGACAACAGACTTGTTCCGTTTCCCAAGGCCCTGTACCAGACCCATGGCGCAGGTTGATTTTCCTTCTCCAAGGGGCGTGGGACTGATGGCAGTCACATCGACGTACTTTCCATCAGGTTTATCGCCAAGGCGATTCATGATTTTTGTAAAATCCAGCTTTCCGACATAATGTCCGTAAGGGAGCACTTCCTCTTTCTCAAGACCGAGGATATCGCCAAGCTCATACACTGTTTTCATCCGTGATTCCGCCTCTTGGGCAATCTCCCAGTCGGCGTGTTTTGTTGGATCAAGAACCATATTGATCTCCTTTTGCAGCAAGGGTTAGTTTGTTAGTGTCCGAAAAAGATCTATTATCTCCGCAGGTCAAACAGATCGTTATCGACACAAATCCAAAAAGTTTAGACTCCCAGACAGCCTGGGCAGACGACATCAATTCATTTTCGAATCAACGCCAACCTCTATTTCATCAGAATTGATGATCTATATAACTAATTCTTAATAAAGTGTCAATACAGGGAGAAAGGGGTACACAAGAAAAAAGCTCTCATCCCCGAAGGAGATGAGAGCTTGTAAAAAAAGAAAACTGGGACAGACTTCAGACAAAGACAGCCGGATAACGTTCTTTCATCTCAGCCGCAAGGGGAATCATGACTTCCCGCATGGAAGGTTCAGCGGCAGGAGTAGTTCGAAGACTGAATATATGTTTCCACTCCACCAGATTACAATAGACGACAATCTCTGTTTTACAGGAGTTGGGTAACACGGTTCGGGCTGCCTGAGGAGTGGAGGTCTCCAGGAGTTGGAGGTAAATCTGCTCAGTATCTTCCATGGCCTTCTTCCAGAGCGCATACTCCTCTGTCCCCTCCTGGTAAAACATGGGTTTGATGAAGGTCACCTGGCTACCGAATTTATCTTGACTATAGCGGCAATAACGCTGACTTTCCTGTAAAAAAGAACAGGGACGATGCCTGACAATTTCATGGGTTACAGCACGATTGACAATAAACTTCACGCCACAGAAACGATGACGAGCCAGCAGATGAGCAGGAAGCATTTCCACCTCCTGCAAGTCCACTTTGCTGACCTCAATGCTGTCTCCTATACTCAACCCATGTCCACCATCCCAGACCCCTTCAAAGAGATAGGGGTGACCATGCGTTATAAAGCTGACCATAGCCTCCACCGGTGCAATATTGCCTGCCCGCTGATAGAGCTCACGAAAAGAACGAATAGACCCGGTAACCAACATCCCATCAGCAACACGATCAACAAAAAAATAAGTGGGTTTCACAAGCAGAAAGGCATCAAACTGCTCAGCAGAGCAGTGAACACGCAGCGTAACCACTGCCATCTCCATAACCGAGTTATGCCCATGCTCCGCTATTTTTTTGACAAAGGGCAAAGCCGAGTCTTTGGTGATCTTTTCCTCACTCTTGTAACAGATCCGACCGCAGGACTCCAGGCGAATTACCAGTGAAGCTTGATCCAATTCGTCCTGAATTTCATAAGAGGGGTCAACAACATGCATGATTACTCCGCTTTCCAAAAGGGGGACATTTTACGAAGCTCCGCTATGATGGGCGGCATCTTCTCCAGCACGAAATCCACCTCGGCATCAGTGTTATAAATACTGAGGGAAAAGCGGATTGAACCGTGAGCAGCAGTAAAAGGGACGCCCATGGCCCGCAGAACATGAGAGGGTTCTAGGGAACCGGAGGTGCACGCTGACCCTGATGAGGCGCAGATATTATACAGATTCATGTGCAATAAAATGGCCTCCCCTTCCACAAACTCAAAACTGACATTGGTGGTATTGGGAAGTCGGTCTGTCTTATGACCATTGAGCATGGATTTAGGAACAGAGGCGAGCAGACCCTCTTCAAGCCGATCACGCATTTTTTTGACCCTGCTGTTTTCTTCCTCCATTTTTTCCCCGGCAAGTTCACAGGCCTTTCCAAGCCCTACAATAGAGGCCACATTTTCTGTTCCTCCACGCCGACCTTCTTCCTGATGGCCTCCTGCAAGAAAAGGAACAAAAGGAGTACCACGTTTCACACAGAGAACCCCAACTCCTTTGGGAGCATGGAGTTTATGACCGGACAGGGATAGAAAATCGATATCGAGCTCTCCCAGGTTAATGGGTATCTTCCCCACGGCCTGGACTGCATCAGTATGAAAAAGGATCCCCCGCTCTTTGGCCATAGCCGCCATTTTTTCCACGGGAAAGATAACCCCTGTCTCATTATTGGCCCACATGACAGAGACAATGGCGGTATCATCGGCCAATGCCTCTTCATATCGCGCCATGTCCAAAGTTCCATCGGACTCCACCTGCAGGCGGGTCACTCGATGTTTATGACCGGTGAGCCGATCGAGATTTTCACAAAGATTCTTAACCGCAGGATGCTCCACCCGGGTGGTAACGATATGTCTCTTTTCCGGAAAGGCCTGTAGAGCAGAGAGAATGGCAGTGGAGTCGCTTTCCGTGCCACAGCTGGTGAAGATAACCTCCGAATCCTCAGCACCGAGTAACTTTGCAACCTGCCCCCTGGCTTTGGTGATAACTTTTCCCACCTGGCCGCCAAAGTTATACATGCTTGACGGGTTACCGTAACAGTCCGTCAAAAAAGGCATCATGGCATCCACCACCTCGGGAGCAATACGGGTGGTGGCATTATTGTCCATATAAATTACTTTATCTGCTTCACAATTCATTATTTGGCCGCCTCCACAATCAGACTCTCAAGCACCTGTTCCCTCAATTTTTTCTCCACATACTCTTTCAAAGTCGTCTGAGATTTGGCGCAGGAGGTACAAGCTCCACGCAGAGAAACCATGACGAAATCACCATCCACATCCACCAGTTCAATATCCCCTCCATCCTTGCGAAGAACCGGTTTAATCTCACGCTCCAGCACCGCCTCAATCTTCTTGATCTTCTGCAGAGTGGTCATCCGTTTTGGCCCCTCGACCTGAACCGGAGTAACAATCCCTTCACTCACAGTTGCCTGCAGAATCTCACGCAACCGATCCTCGCACTTCCCGCAACCGCCACCTGCCTTGGTAAAATTGGTAATTTCTTCAACCGAACGCAGATTGGATTCTCTGATCGCTCGTATCACCTCAAGATCAGTAACTCCGAAACACTCGCAGACCACCTCACCCTCGGCCATAGGGAGAATCACTCCACGATAATCGGCAATGGCGGCCTCCAGGGCTTCTCGCCCCATGACAGAACAGTGCATCTTCTCCTTTGGCAAGCCGCCGAGGTAATCAGCGATATCTTCATTGGTAATCTTCTCGGCTTCGGACACGGTCATTCCAGTGACCATCAAGGTCAACGCCGACGAGGAAGCTATTGCAGAGGCACAGCCAAAGGTCTTGAACTTGGCATCGACGATGCGTTCGTCTTTATCAATCTTCAATGTCAGCTTTAGAGCATCGCCACAGGCAAGGGAGCCCACATCACCCGTGCCGTCGGGATTCTCAACTTCCCCAACATTATGGGGCTGTAAAAAATGCTGTTGTACCTTATCTGTATATTCCCACATAATCTCTACTCCTGCTCGATCTCTCTTGTATTAAACCAATCCGGTCTGTGCTCTCCGGATGACTTGTTGATGAACTTGCTGTAACAAATCAAATTCTTTGATGAGTAACTATTCACATAGTTTTTCTATTCTAATACCAGAGGGTCAAAAAGCAATGACGATTTCCACAGGAGTGAGAATTTACAAAAGACCGATCTCTTCAAGCATAACTCTGGCTGCCTGAACCAGAGCTGCAGTGCCGCTAGCTGTCCGTGACTCCACATAAAAACGTACCTTGGGCTCAGTCCCAGAAGGCCTGATCATCAACCAGGACCCGTCTTCAAAAATCATCTTCCGACCATCAATTGCAATCACCTGAGCTATAACCTGTTCCCTGTCTCCGACATATACTGTACTGCCGACATCATATCTTTCGAGCTTAGACAGTGCACTTGTCAGTTCCTCTCCCTGAGCACTCACCAGCAGACCATCCCTGTCAGGATAATAGGCACCAAACTCCTCTTCTATCTCGGCCAGGTAATCGCCCAGGTTCTGCCGACGGCTCAAGACCATATCTAAAGCAAGCAGCAGACCGATGTAAGCATCTTTTTCAGGAGTATGACCAATGATAGATATGCCATCCGATTCCTCAAAATAGACCAGAGCCTTGCCAATAACGGGTTTAAACTCCTTGAAGCCTACCCGTGGTTCATAGGTTTCTTCACCAAAGACATCAGCCAGTCGATTAGCAAGGTTTGAAGTGGCCACGGTTTTTGCAACCATCCCCCTTTTTCCTTTTCCCTCATGAAGAAAATGATAGGCCATGGCCCCAAACTGATTCATACTGATTTCAGTGGTTCCATCCGTAAATCTGATCCGATCACCGTCAGGATCAATGATGGCACCAAGCTTAAAAGATTCATTGCGTGAGGCAAGAAAATTGATTACCCCGGCTATATTTACCGATGAAGGCTCAGGGGCAATCCCGTTAAAGGTGGGATCCGCATCGTCCCGCAATTGAACCAGGCGTTCACTTCCAGCTCCTTCAAAAAGGGATTCAATATGAATCCTGCTTGCCCCATGAACAGAGTCAATAGCCACCACCACTTCACTGTCCCCTGCAAATTGAGCCAGAATCTCGTCGTAATTTACCCCATGAACTGAAACATTTTTGCGGACAAGCTGTTTCCAGGTGTTCAAAGCATCAAATGGCTGCACATCATCACGCACCTCAGGTGACACCACAGGCCTATCCAAGGCAACCAACGGTGAGTTTCCAGCTGTAATGATCTCCCGGGCACGAGCCGTAATTCGTTCGGTCAGCTCTGCTGCTGCAGGACCAGCATCTGCTGCGTTGTATTTAAAACCACCATATTCAAGAGGGTTATGGGACGGAGTAAGATTAATCGAGAATGCAGCATTCAACTCAAGGACGGCGGCGGAAAGAACACCGGTGGTAGACTCCCCGGCATAGTGAACAGTAAAACCTGCACCTCTCAGAACCTCAGTCACAGCTCCAGCCAGAATTTCCCCGCCGAAACGATTATCAAACCCCAGCACACATCCTCGCTTTCTGGCCTCGGCCAAACTGGACACTCCAAGAAAAACTGTCAGTTCAGGCTCATCATCCACACTCATATACAAATCAAGAATTGAGGCGGTGACAAAGGATACGGATCGCAGGAAAAGGTCTTTCCCTAATATTCCGCGCCAGCCTGAGGTGCCAAATTTCACAGGTGTCTTCGGTTGACTGGAATTGGTTATAATCTCGTCCATTACAAGAGCATATACCTGATCAATAAATCGCTGCCACTCAACGCCTTCATCACTACGTAAACGAACCAGCTCCCTAATCAGGGAAAAATAATCGCTTTGGGAGTGGATACTGCCAATGTTGCATTGATGATAGAGTTCTTTAAATTTTAATGCCTGAGACATATCTTCCGACCTCTGCTTTCCCCATACTGGAGTTTTTTCAATCTAGCTGAGCAACTATGCTCCTTCAGGATAAAAAATAATATCATACTTTTCCCTTCTCTTCTACCAATTCATCTCAGACCACTCTTGACAGCATCACAAAAAATATTTTTCTGCTAATTTGTTGCGAATTTTCTTTCATTACGGCATACTTCATGTATATTTCATTTTTCAAATTCATACATTTTGCACAAAATACTTTTCACAATCTGTTGATACCTACCTAGCCATTCTAAAATTGAATACCTAACAATTGCACCATATCTTGAAAAATACAATTTTATTCCACATCCTGAAACGTACAAATTTAAATACTTCACATTGACAGAAAATCGGAATTATTGTTCCAGACAAAGTCTCCCTCTAACACTTGACGAATTGACAATTTTACTTATATAATACTTCAATATTTTTTGAGTCCCTCTTTTCAGGTTTTTGAGAAGTGGACCATGTTTTTTTATACCTTAATGATTCTAAGACACATTCGAACCTGCGAATCTGTCACCTCAACAATCTAATCCCAGTAGGAGAAATAACGATGGGCAGTAATCACGACAAGGAATTCATTCTATGGTTTGATGATATAGGCATTGATGACGTCCCTCTGGTCGGTGGCAAAAACGCATCACTTGGTGAGATGTATCAGCATCTTACCGGTAAAGGCGTTGCAGTGCCCCACGGTTTTGCCATCACTGCCTATGCCTACCGTTATCTCCTGAAAGAGGCCGGCATTGAGGACGAGATCAAACAAGTGCTCTCTGATCTGAATATTGAGGATATGCATAATCTGGCAGAGCGCGGTGAAAAATGCCGAAACATCATCCGCCATGCCCCGTTCCCCGATGATCTTCGCGATGCCGTTATCGAGGCGTATCAAAAAATGGAAGCCGAGTACGGCGAGAACGTCGATGTAGCAGTACGCTCCTCTGCAACGGCTGAGGATCTTCCCGACGCCTCTTTTGCCGGACAGCAGGAGACCTATCTGAACATCCACGGTTACGATAATATCATCGAAAACTGTCGGAAATGTTTTGCTTCCCTCTTTACAAACCGTGCCATCTCCTATCGCCAGCATCAGGGCTATGGCCAGTTTGATGTCTACCTCTCCATTACTATCCAGAAAATGGCCCGTTCCGACTCTGCCTCTTCCGGTGTCCTCTTCTCCATTGACACCGAATCCGGCTTTGAAGACGCCATCTTTATCACCGGCGCCTGGGGCTTAGGTGAGAACGTGGTACAGGGTGCAGTCAATCCGGATGAATACTACGTCTTCAAACCCACCCTCAAAGAGGGAAAAAGGCCCATCGTTGGCAAAAAAGTGGGGTCCAAAGAGATCAAGATGATCTACGATAATGACCCTGCAACTGAAGAGCCTGTGAAAAATATCAGCACCACCGAAGAAGAACGCAACGCCTACGTCATCAATGATGACGAGATCCTGCAACTTGCCAAGTGGGCCTGCATCATCGAAGATCATTACGGTAAAGGCATGGATATCGAGTGGGCAAAAGATGGTGACGGCGTCAATGTCGGTTCCGGCAAGCTCTTCATCGTCCAGGCCCGTCCCGAGACCGTTCACTCCCAAGCCAATAAAGGCGTCATGGAGACTTACAAGCTGCAAGAGAAGGGCGATGTTATAGTCGAGGGACTGGCAGTGGGTACCAAAATCGGCCAGGGTATTGCCCATTGCATCAACGATGTCAAAGATATCAGCACCTTCAAGAAGGGTGAAGTCCTGGTCACCGACATGACGGATCCCGACTGGGAACCAATTATGAAGATCGCAGGTGCCATTATCACCAACCGCGGCGGTCGAACCTGTCATGCCGCTATTATCTCCCGTGAGCTCGGTATCCCCTGCGTCATTGGAACCGGTGACGGCTCAGAGAAAATCAAAAATGGCCAGGCAATAACCGCATCTTCAGCCGAGGGCGAGACCGGATATGTCTACGACGGATTGCTTAAGTTTGAGATCGAGAAGGTGGATCTCGGTGACATGCCTGCCACCAAGACCAAAATCATGATGAACCTGGCCATCCCTGAAAAGGCCTTCACCGAGTGCCAGATCCCCAACGATGGTGTGGGCCTGGCCCGTGAAGAGTTTATTATCAACTCCCACATCGGCCTCCATCCGCTGGCACTCGTCAACTATGAAGAGCTCAAAACATCCAGCGATCCTGAAAAACAGGAAATTGTCAAACAAATTGACGCTAAAACAGCTGCCTACTCCGACAAGAAGCAATTCTTCATCGATAAGGTGGCTGAGGGTGTTGGCCGTATTGCTGCCGGCTTTTACCCCAAGGATGTCATTGTCCGTCTCTCTGACTTCAAGAGTAACGAGTATGCCAATCTAACAGGCGGCACCCTCTACGAGCCCAATGAAGAAAACCCGATGATCGGCTGGCGTGGTGCCTCTCGTTACTACGACCCCAAGTATCGGCCCGCTTTTGAATTGGAATGTCAGGGATTGCTCAAGGCACGAAACGATATGGGCCTGAACAACATCAAGTTGATGGTACCCTTCTGCCGCACTCCCGAAGAAGGCAAAAAGGTTATTGAAGTGATGCGCGATTGTGGTCTGGTACAAGGCGAAAACGGCCTGGAACTCTACGTCATGTGTGAGATCCCCAGTAACGTTATCTCCGCAGATGCCTTCGCCGACATTTTCGATGGCTTCTCCATCGGCTCCAATGACCTCACCCAGCTCACCTACGGCCTTGACCGTGACTCCGGCATCATCGCCGGAATCGCCGACGAGCGTGACGAAGCAGTGAAGGATATGATCCGTATGGTCATCAAAACTGCCAAGCGTCGTGGCAAAAAGATCGGTATCTGCGGTCAGGGACCATCCGACTTCCCCGAGTTTGCCACCTTCCTGGTAGAACTTGGTATCGACTCCATGTCGCTGATCCCAGACACAGCTATCAAGACCCGACTGGCGGTACATGAAAAGGAAAAAGAGATGGGCATAGCTCCCTGACCCCCTCCCCCTTTTTAAAAGCTAACAAAAAAGCCCGGTTCCTCTTATGGAACCGGGCTTTTTTTATGTATTTCTCTTCTCTTACACCTCACTCCCCTCACATCTCAAGGCCATCTTATACAATTGCCTTTTCGCCCAAACTCTTCGTTATGAGGAAAACTTTATCCTCGGAATATCAAATATATGCACCTCAAAGGCACTTGTACCCGTAGTTAGGGTGATTCTTGCAGGGCACATGCGGTAACATTTGCCTCATGCCTCAATTTTGAACGAAAATTCTATTTTTTCAAGGTACCCTCAAGAAGGTCCGATTCTGGCTGAGGCAGTTCGTTGACCGTAGATTTCCCCTCACCACTCCTAACATAGATATCCCTCTGCGGGAAAGGAATGGAGATATTGTTCTCGTTAAAACATCTATAGATCTCTTTCAACAAAAGATGTGTCTGCCGCCCTCTTTCCCGTGGATCCCGAACCCAGAGAAGCAGCTGAAAATTGACTGCTGAATCGCCAAAGGAACGGAGCCGCAGTCGCGGGGCAGGCTGCCGCATCACTTGATTATTATCAGCCACAACCTGCAGAAGTAACTCTTCCACCTCATCCAGATTTGTTCCATAGGCCACAGCAATATCGAGACGAATGCGAAAATTTGGTTGCGGCGCTGATTGATTAATAATCTTGGTATTGGCCATGATTGAATTGGGGATGGTGATAAGCACGTCATCTCTGGTCTGTATCTTAGTGGAACGAATCCCCACTTCCACCACTTCACCCCGTTCCCCTGAATCAAGAATGATATACTCCCCCACCTTATAGGCACGATCCATAAAAACAGAAATACCTCCAAAAAAATTTGCCAGGGTATCTTTGGCTGCAAGAGCTATGGCGATACCGGCAATTCCGGCCGAGGCAAAAATAGGGGAAAGATTCACCTTCCAAATGAGAAGGATCCAGACAATGGTAAGAAAAAGGATGAGAATCCTGGAAACATTTTTAAAGAGCAGGAAAATATCCCGATCAATATACTTCGCCCCAAAGAGTTCCAGAGTCTCCTCATGGGTCAACTTGCTCAGACTGCGAGAAATGGCTCCACACCATAGCAGCAGAATCAGGGTCTTGACTCCGCCCACAAGAATAAAAAAAGAGACCTCAGGGAGTTTCGGCTCAATCGATGCGGCATGAAGAACACCGAGCATAGCCACAGTAACAAGCAGAGGCCGATGAAAGAAGGCTACGAGGTAATCATCGAGTTGAAATCTTGTTTTATGGGCCAAACCTCGTAGGGCTCGAATGACAATCAGATCAATTATCTTGGCCAAGACAAGATAAACAAGGATGATTACCAGCCTCTCAAGCACATCATATTCCTGGAACAGGGGGAATTTGGTCAGGTAGGCCTCAAGATGGTCAATAAAAGAAAATTCCATATGCTGCGTCGTTATTTGCTGGGTTCATCCAATGGTTTTGCCTCATCCACCAACATCACAGGGATATCATCCCGAATCTCGTAAAGCAGATGACAGGTATTACAAATCAAACCATCACCTGTTTCATTGAGAAGTACCGGGCCTTTACATTGAGGGCAGGCGAGTATATCCAGCAGTTCCTGATTAACCATTCGTTGTTCTCCTTGGGATACTTATTATTCCTAGCATCATCTTGTAATCACACTATATAAAGTTGGCAGCTTCTTTCGCTAAAGGCCACCATGCAAAATTGCTTTTTCGCCGAAACTCTTCGTTATGATAAAAATTTTATCCTCGGAATATCAAATATATGCACCCCAAGGGTACTTGTACCCGTAGTTAGGGTGATTCTTGCAGGGCACCTGCGTTAAAATTTTTCTCATGCCTCGATTTTGAACGAAAATTCTAATTTTTCAAGGTACCCTAAAGTACTCAATCCAACAAATCACCATCCTCCCACTCTCCTTCCTTGACCTGACCATTGGGATAACTTAGACGACCTTGTCCATGCTGCATCCCATCCATCCATTGCCCTTCATATTTCCGACCGTCAAGCCAGTTCATTACCCCCTGGCCGTTCATCAAGTTGTCACTCCACTCTCCACTATATTTTTTACCATCAGGGAATGCCATCTCACCTTTGCCGCTGCGGGCACCGCTTTTCATTTCGCCTACATATTCACCGCCATCAGGATAAAGCATGGTTCCTTCACCATCCGGAGCCTTTTCACGTATACTTCCTATATAACGCGTCCCATCTTCCCATTCATAGGTTCCATGACCATTGACACAATCGCCCTCTATACAAGCCCCAAAGCTCTGTCCGGCCAGCAACAACACCATGCATATTCCAATCACAATTCCTTTCATTCTTTCTTTTCTCCAGTGTGAGTAATAGTAATTTATTTCAATAGAATTGAGACAGTATATCACGAATGACTGCAGATATCATCACGAATCAAAAGGTCTGTTATCCACTCTAGACTGTTGCCCTGATACATGGTACATTCTCACAACATTTCCGGTAGCCCTAACAAACGGGATCTTTAAAAAGTACTGAACAGGATACGAAAATGGATAACAGAATTGGTTTTATCGGTGGCGGCCAGATGGGTGAGGCCCTGATTCGTGGTATCATCAAATCGGGTCTCTATGCTCCTGAGGCCGTTTCCGTCACGGAACCCAACTCGGAACGACGTGAATATATTACCAACACTTATGGAGTTCATGGATTCGAGAAGAGCACAACGCTCTGGGAATCTTGTGCAACAATCATCCTAGCTGTAAAACCACAGATCATGGATATTGTGCTAGCAGCCAGTAAAGACCTGGCAGGCCCGCAACACCTGATCATCTCCATAGCTGCAGGGCTTCCAATTGCTTTTTACGAACAGGGACTGGGACGGGACGACTGCAAAATCATCCGGGTCATGCCTAACACCCCGGCTCTTGTCCTAGAGGGAGCATCGGCACTTAGCGGCAACAAAAATGTCGAAAAAACAGATCTGCAACGTGCCGAAGAAATTTTCAGCAAAGTCGGCAAGGCTGTCACCCTTGATGAAAAGGCCCTTGATGCGGTAACCGGACTCAGTGGTTCAGGCCCCGCCTATGTCTTCACTTTTGCCGAGGCCATGATCGATGCCGGAGTGGAATCAGGGTTAACCCGCCCCGTTGCTGAGACCTTGGCCCTGCAAACAATTTTGGGTTCTGTAAAGCTCCTCATAGAGAGCAATAAACACCCTGCTGAACTCAGGGCCATGGTCACCTCTCCAGGTGGCACGACCATTGCTGCCCAGCACGTCCTGGAACGCAGTGGATTCCGGGGGATCGTCATGGATGCCATTGCAGCAGCAGTGAACCGTTCAACAGAACTTGGAAAACGCTAAGATGGCTTTTTCCACTGAGCCCTTTCGCACAGTTCGGAGTTTTTCTCTGCACCATGCAGGAATCATCAGAAAAAAGGATGCCTCTCCGGCCGCAGTCCTGGCCGAAACCCTTTCACAAAGATTAGAAGAGAAGGGAATTAAGGTCTCTGTGGACAAATTGGATACAGACATTGACATCCTTATTGTTCTGGGAGGTGATGGAACCCTCCTTCATGTAGCAGACCAGGCAGCACGGCATTCTATCCCGGTGCTCGGAATCAACATGGGAAATCTCGGATTTCTTACTGAACGTACTGAACAGGAGGCTCTTGCCGCAGTAGAAGAACTGATCTCAGGAACGGTCACCATTGAAAATCGAATGATGCTCAAGGCCTCTTTAAACAAGAAAGGAGTACAAGGCAAGTCCCACTATGCTCTCAACGAAGTGGTTATCTGCAAAGGAACACTGGACCGAGTGCTGGAATTTTCTACCACGGCCAACCAGGAATACATCACCACTTACAAGGCAGACGGCCTTATCTTTTCCACGCCAACCGGATCAACAGCATACAACCTCTCTGCCGGAGGCCCCATTGTCTACCCCGGACTGGCATCAATCCTGGTTACCCCCATCTGTCCCTTTATGTTGAGTTCAAGACCGGTTCTTTTGCCTGCAGACAGTGAACTGCGGACAATACTCAAAACCGGTCACAACCATAAGGCTCAAGTTATTATTGACGGCCAACCCGCCTGGACCATGGAGGAAGAAGATTATCTAAAGATCGAAGTGGCAAAACAGCCCCTGCGCCTCATTATCTCTCCGAACAGAGATTTTTTCGCCATTCTCAGAAACAAATTGCACTGGGGCATCCAGCGAGTCTAATAAACCGACAAAGTTTGCCCCCTATTTTTTTTTCTTTATCCCGTACTTTTTCATCTTATACTGAAGCAGGCTCTTGGTAATCCCCAGCTTTTCGGCAGCTCGAGCCTGCACATAACCCATCTCATCCAGGGCCTGGTTCAACATTTTATCCTCTATGGCATAGAGGACCTCATTGAGTCCGGCATTCTTCGGGACAAGCTGCTCCAGATCAAGATCTCGGCTCCAGGCCTGCTGCCCGTTACTCCCCAGCGATTCGGGCTGAACATCATCAGCCTCTATTATATTGTCATCACATAGGATAGCTGCTCGTTCAATGGTATTTTCAAGTTCCCTGACGTTGCCCTCCCAAGGCAACGTAACCAAGAGTCGCATGGCATCACTACTGATAGACAAATCAGGCTTATCAAGACGATCGGCAAAACTTGTAACAAAATATTCGACAAGCAGGGGAATATCATCCAAACGTTCCCGCAAGGCCGGCAAGCCCAAATGGATCACATTCAGTCGATAGTAAAGATCTTCACGGAATTTCCCCTGGCCAACCTCTTCTTTCAGATCCCTGTTGGTGGCACTTACAATACGCACATCCACACTCAGGTTCTTATTACCGCCCACCCGTTCAAAACTCTTTTCCTGGATGGCCCGAAGCAGTTTAGCCTGGAGGGCCAAAGGAATTTCACCAACCTCATCCAGGAACAGCGTGCCACCATCAGCCAACTCAAAACGCCCCTTACGCATAGATACGGCCCCGGTAAAGGCACCTTTCTCATGACCAAACAATTCACTCTCAAGTAAATTATCAGCAAGGGCGGCACAGTTCACGGTAATAAAAGGCTTGTCAGCCCGCGGACTGTTAAAATGAATGGCCTTTGCCACCAATTCTTTTCCTGTTCCACTCTCACCGGCAACCAAGACCGTTGAAGGCGTTGGAGCCACCTTTTCAATCAATTCATACACATGCAGCATATTCTTATTCTTACCAACCATACCGCCAAACCCGGTACGAGTCATCATCTCCTGGCGCAGTCTACTGTTTTCTCGAATCAGGGAGTAATGATGCACTGCCTTATTGATATTGACTAATAGTTCATCATTAGAAAAGGGTTTAGCAAGATAGTTGTAGGCCCCGGCCTGCATAGCGGCGACAGCTTTGTCCACCTCTGCAAAGGCCGTGATCATAATCACCGGTAGATCATTGAGAGTCTGTTTGATCTTCTGGAGAAACTGCAATCCGTCCATACCAGGCATCTGCATATCCGTAATCACCAGATCAAGATCCACTTCCTGTATCACCGCCATTCCCTCTTCTCCACCAGGGGCCGTGAAAACCTCAAACCCCTCGTCCCGAAGCAGCTCCGAAAGGACAACTAAATAATTGGGCTCGTCATCAACTACGAGTATTGAATACATGATTATGCCTTAAAAGTGATTTTTATTATTTTTCGCGGGAATTAAGCCAGACAACCTACTGCAATATCATACAATTATTACCTAGCAATACGACAATTCCCCCCTCGGGGAAAAGAAAGTCTCTTAAAAACAGTTAATCTGATTTATCATTGTGCTTGATTCCGTTAGGGGCTGCCTGCACCGCTGTAATCGTTCCTTCATCTTGTCAAGGAGTGCAGGAGGAACAAATACATTATTCCCTCCGGCAAGACGGGTACCCGGACGAATGTCCCCATGGTAATCACTGCCCCCGGTCAGTACGAGATCGAACTCATCGGCAAACTGTCTGATTTTTTTCCGCATTTTTTTTGATTGAGTGGGATAAAAGGTTTCAATTCCTTCCAAACCAAAACCCTTCAGGACAGCAAGCAAGGGAGGCAGAGAATTCATAGTTCTATCTACCTGAACAGGATGAGCCAGTACTGCGATGCCTCCACCGTTTATAATCAAGGTAATTGCCTCCTCTGCGCTATAGGCAAACCTATCCACATACGCTATCGCATCCTTTTTCAAATACTCATCGAAGGCCTGCTGCATCGACCTGACCACGCCATGGTTCATGAGCAGCTTGGCAATATGAGGTCGGCCGGTCTGACCCACTCCTGATATTTCTGCAAGCTCCTGAACAGAAGCATCTATCCCGAGAGCCTTTAATTTTTCGATGATTTTTTCATTTCTCTGATCCCTGGCCTTCTGCAGGACAGTCAACGCTGCTGACAGTTCGGCGTGCGCAGGATCCATCCAGTAGCCTAGAATATGTAAAGGTTTTTTCTCATACACAACACTGAGTTCAAGTCCCGGCACCACTTCCACCCCATATTCCATTCCGGCGGACAAGGCCTCCTGAACTCCATCCATGGTATCATGGTCGGTAATAGACAACGCCGACACCCCACTTTTTGAGGCAAGCCGAACTAATTCCATCGGACTTTTAGTGCCGTCGGAATAGTGAGAATGGGTGTGTAAATCGATGGACATAAGGGAAGAAAAATAGCTATCTGGAAATATACAATTCCATAGAGGCAAAGAACAAACTGAGGCAATCGATACTGGTGAAACAACTTCACTAGAGAAACTGCCGATGAAACGCAATATGCCTTTAAGGACCACCTAATTATTATAGTCATTCAGACCAGATTGGGCAATAGTGAATACAGACCACATCTCTCCTTGACAGATCTCTCTTTCATTCACACCTTTTGCTGCATCGATCTCCCAACCGATAATGTAATGCCAAGTAAGGAGTTTTTCATGAACAGCCTCATTGTTTCCTGCACGTCCTGCGGTGCAAAAAACAGAATACCAGCTGACAAGCAACACCTCTCCCCAAAATGCGGTAAATGCACTGGACAGATAGATATGCATTCCTTAGCCGTCTCTGTGGAACTCACCGACACTGAGTTCCAGTCATTTATTGCACAGGCCTCACTGCCTGTGATGGTAGATTTTTATTCCCCAACCTGTGGTCCCTGCAACTCCATAGCCCCCCTGATCTCAAAAATGGCCAGAGAATATTTTGGCAGAGTACTTATCGCCAAACTTGATACTTCCTGCAACCCCGGAACAGCAATGCATTACCAGATCCGCGGCGTACCCAGTCTCCTGTTTTTCAAAAACGGAACAAGAGTTGACCAAGTAGTCGGAGCCCCTCCAGAATCACAGCTGCGACACAGCCTTGATAATCTCAACAAACAATAACAAGAAAGATAAAGAGAAAACATTGTTTTTCCCTTTACTTCTCGGCAGATCATCCGATAAGGTCTATAGGTTAGCTTAAAAAAATTTAAAGACACCTGCCGGGGATACTGAGGGCTGCAGTACGTCGCAAAAAGTATTGTATAACGTTGTCGGTGCCCCATGACTTTCTCTTTTGCACCGTTAGAAATATGATACGCATACCTCTTTACCTTTTCCTTCTTTTCCTCCTTAGCGGCTGCACGCGCATTCCGCAACCTGCCTCCTATGCCTACTCTGAGCAGCAAAAAATGCAGGCAGCACACCACTGGGATATTCTGGCCAGTGATGTGGCAAACCAAATCAACAATCAACTGATACGCAGCGACTACCTTGACAAGGCAGTCTTTGTCAAAGCAACCTGCGGCAGCGATGCTGTTCCCTGCGATCAAGGAGAGACATCGCAATTCAACGAAGGCTTCCGGGATCTCCTTATTACCAGGCTCGTCCACTTCGGTGTCCCCACCAGTATCGAAAAAAAACTGTCTGATATCGAAGTAAACTACAAAGTACAGGTAATCTACCACAGTGCCTCCCGCTCTACCCTACCGCCTGGTGCACTGACGGCAATAACTGCAGTGATCTCCGTACTCCGTCAGGCTCCTGGAGAAATTCAGGCCATAGCCATAGCAGCAGGACTCGACCTTGTCAACTCAGCTGCTCCGCGTATCGGCCATTATGAAGTAATTATCACCACATCCATGATAGCTGATGAAAAATACCTATTCAGAACTTCGGATATTTATTACATTAATGACCCTGATTTCTGGCACTATCAAAATACGCAGCAAGGAAAAATTATTCAGATGGTCTCTACCGACAGATAAATTTTCCTTTTTGGGTGAAAATCACCTGAACAATCAAAGATTGTACCATTCCCCATGATGAAATCCTTCACCAGCTTTGTTATAATCCTGATCCTCCTTCCCCTGCTTTCCAGTTGTTCCACCTTCAATTGTACCCGCCTTGAAGGTCTGCTTGGAGGCAATGTCAACCTTATCAGTCTGGCAGAAAAAATAACCGACAACCTGGTCGACGAAGCTCTCCCCCCCCTGATCCCCAGACACCCTGACCTTCCAATCCTCACCTCTACCTTTGTCTACAATGATGACCTGGAGCAAACTTCCCGTTTTGGCAGACTACTCCAGGAATATATTGGAGCGCGTCTAGTGCAGCGTGGCTACACGGTGCGGGAAGTGAAACTCCGTGACACCATGCAGATCAATCCTGGCTCCGGCGAAAAAATGCTTTCACGAGAGCTCTCCAAGATAACTACCGATCAACCTGCCCAAGCGACCCTGGTAGGCACCTACTCCCTCATCAATCGCACCCTCTATATCTCTGCCAGATTGGTTAACCCGGTCAACAAAAATATCCTCTCAGCGCACAGCTACAAGCTCTGCATGGATGATAATCTGCTGGCCATGTTCGGTCTGCAGCGCCAAATGGAAGACCAGGACATCATTGAAGCACCTTCCGAGTCAACTCTTGATAAAGTTTTTTACTGATAATGAGCTGCCTTTCGGCTTAGATATCCAGATATATAATTTTATAAAACTATCCCCTTGCTGCTCATCTTCATGGCCCTCATCAATATTGCTTCTATCCTTGCCGACACCCTGCGTGTCCTTGAAAAAACAACTCCTCCAGGTGGAGTAGAGCTCCTCTCCTATAAACGCAACAGAAGTATCGCCATTATTAAAAAGGATACTGTTAAGGTTCGACTGCAGGAACAAGGTTATCAGGAACAAGAAATTGATATCCCCTTGTCTCAACTGGCCAGAGAACTCAAGGCCATGATTAAGCGAGAATTTCCCAGAAGCAGAAAAGTACGAATGATAAAATTCCAAAATCCCAAAACGCTGGAACAGCTCCGCCAGAAAATTTAATCTACACCTATAACTCTTCAAACCCTCAACTGTCTCTATGCTTACCATCCACTGTAGTGCCTGCAAAAAGAAACTCTGGCGTTATGACAAAATTGGCCAGGGAGAGGTGCTTCGCTGTCACAAAGCGCGAATCACAAAGATGTACTCCTCTCAGATACAAGGTGACAAAATTCATTGTCCATGTGGAAAGAAAATAGGAATCGACAAAGGCAGCTTTTACAAAATGATCGCCAAGGCATTCACTTACAAAGGAAGTAAACGGAATTAAAATAAAAAATAAACACCTCCATTTCCCTGGACTTTTCACTCTCCTTTTGGTTAATTCTATATATTGGCTTTGGTTGACGTATTATCTTCTCCCCGAATATCAAAATACAAAAGATGCGCCATTTCTCCATTAACGCTCTGATTATTTTTTCTCTTTTAATTCTTCCAACAGTCCAGCTGCAGGCGGAAGAACGTCATATTCCCACCAGCAAAACCTCCCAGGAAGCATACAGACGTGTTGCCCCTCGACTGATTCTTGAAATGCAAAACATGAATATCAGGCTCGGTGATCCTGTTTTCATCCGAATTTTCAAAAAAGAAAAACAACTGGAAATATGGACTCGCAAAGGACTCACATATAAACTTTTCAAGACCTATACCATCTGTGACCATTCCGGTACCCTCGGACCTAAAATCAAAGAAGGCGACAGACAGAGCCCGGAAGGATTTTATACAGTTGGGCCACGCCAACTGAATCCCTACAGCAAATACCATTTGTCTTTCAATCTTGGCTTCCCCAATGAATTCGACAGGAGTCACAATCGGACGGGAAGTGTGTTGATGGTGCATGGACGCTGTTCTTCCATTGGCTGTTTTGCCATGACCGACTTCCGCATGGAAGAGATATACGCCATTGTTGAGTCAGCCATGATCTCAGGTCAACTCCAGGTTCCTGTACATATTTTCCCCTTTCGGATGACCTGGAAAAACATGGCTATCCACCAAGACTCTAGGTGGATAAAGTTCTGGGAAAATCTTAAACAGGGATATGACTATTTTGAAGGACACAGATCCCCGCCCTTAGTTGTCGTTCAGGATAAACACTATCACTTTCTTACGTTCCGTCCCCTGCTTTTTGGCGGCAATCTCCCTGCCACCCCTGCTGATAACAACTATGCACAACTGAGGTCGGCACCTCGCAACACAGATACCCTGTAACCTGCTATTTCCACAAAGATCACCACAGAGCCCCCCCGCGGAATTCTCAACAAAATCTCTACAAAATTGAATTTTCTGCCGGAGAATTTATCTCCCGAGATCAAACAAGAAAATAATCGCCATCATCATTACTGCAAGGAACACTGTTTTAAGGCCTGCCCATAACCAAAAACTTCTGCTGATCTTTCCCAGGTAGACCCCAAGCAGAAATATACTGAAAAGAGCCGCAGCAATGGCCACAAGAAATGGCGAACAGGGCATTGCAATCCCATGATAGGCAAGGAATAAAGGGCAGAGAATCAACAGAGAGAGAAGCAGAGGAGAAAATCCATTCACCGAGGCAATAAGTAGCGGCAGATAGCGACTGGCCTCACCATATTGACTCTCTTCCAAATCCACAAGCAAGGCCTGCTCCAGCTCCAGTAAGTCCTGTTTGCGTTCCGCCGTCTCACTGAGATAAGCACTGGAAAAACCACTGACAAAAAGGGCTATTGCCGCGCCCAGACAGGCATTAATCGCCACCCCCAGCTCCCTAGTTTCACTGACATAAAAACCGGTCATCAATCCGAGCATGGTCAGAGCTCCATCAAAACCGTTGGTAATCAGGTAGCGCCTGGCAATTCTTCGGCCCCGATAGAGAAGAGAAAAAAGTTGTTTTCCCTTCTCTATAACCATGGATAACTCCGTCCAAGACAATAACGTTTACAAAAAGACTGTGATATGGAGAGCCTGTGTCTCTCAAGAAGACCTGGCGCTCTATGCCATTTTCGAACCATGGACTTCAACTTCATCGATACTGTGGACCGATGCCCCCATTTTCCTGATGAGATCAACTATCGGATCAAACGCTATATTCTCTCCCTCAAGAACCACGATGACACTCTCAGTTTTCTCATCAACCTCGACCACGGTCAGCCGTACTTGATAATCCGGTGACAAGTCAGCCAACGCCGCGGCAAAATCAACACCATTGGGTTGATGGGGTTTGAGGACATCCAGAACAATTTTTCGGGTAGAGGCCATGGAACACCTATTAAATTGCAAGAACTCGTATTATTTGATCATTATCACCAGAGACATATAACGAGTCACTTTTCAGACACGGAAACATCAACATTTCCTATCACAATGATGACAGGAAACTCTTCTCTCTTTTCAATGACCACAATCCCCTTCTATTACCAAAATACCTCCTACAAATGATAGCACACGTGAAAAAGAAAACAAAACCGAAAAATAACAACACCACAGCAAGGAAATAAACCTAACACTTTTATACGTCAATTACATTCAATAGTATTAAACAAAACAGCTCCAATAAAAACAAATAATTTATTATGCTATCGTTTTGTTACTTGTTGCTCCTGATGTTGTTTGATAACATCAATTGGGTACTTCCTTTCTGAGAGCATTAATGTCTTATGCAAAATTTGCATTAGTTACAGACACAGATGTATTCAGCAAGGTCCGGGCATGGATCAATTAAAGATCATTTAACCGGTACAGTGGAGAGATGAGTTGACACCTGAACACCAAGATACGAATTTTTCAAAGAAGAAGCTATCAAGAAAAATCAAAGTCTTCCGGTTTCTTGTTCATGAATTCCTTACTTCCTGCCATCCTCGGCACTGGACATTAAAAACAAGAATTCTTTACCTCCCTGCTTTTTTAATTCTACTATTTGTCGTCCTCCTGCTTTTTTATCTCAATCAGGCATTCAGTATCCAGGCCAGACACTCGGCCAACAATCAGCTCTCCCTCCTCTCACAATGGATAACTAATGACCTTGATGAGCACAAAAAGACTCTCCTGACAGAAACCTTACTCATTGCAAGAAAAACGGAGATATCTGCAGCACTTGCCAGCAAAGATCGTGAAAAGTTGGACATATTATTGCGACCGGATATGCAAACAACGCTGAAGCATGCAGGGTACCATCAAGACATCTCCTATCATTTTTACCTACCAACAACTGTTTCTTTTTATCCCAATAGCCAGACCAATATTGAGGTAGAAGATATGTCCCAATCAAAAGCAATGGTGGTAAAAGTCAACCATGAACTTCAGTCCCACAGTGGTTTCGAACGAAATGCCAGTGGTATTTCAGTCATTGCTGTTTCGCCGGTTTTTTTTCAGGACGAACACGTTGGCGCGGTGGAAGTAAAAATGAGTCTGGAAAATGCCCTTGAAAATATAGTAATAGCTGAGCCATTCGGGTTGATACTAATGGCCAGTTCAGCCAAGAATTCACCTGGTACCGATCATGATCTCAGCCTTGACAGAATAAATATACTGCTGAGCAGAGGTCCCATCAACTCAAAAATTCTCAGCCAGAAATTGTCGTTCCTGACTGACTCGTCACAATCCAGTAAATTTCTTTATAAAAGCATCGAACTGAGTAGCGTTAACAGTTCATCTCTGGCAAAAATATTTCTTGTTTATGATGCTGCCTCAGACATTGGCATCTACAACAAGGATGTTTTCAGCTTTCTACTCGTTCTCGGCTCTATTCTACTGATCTTGATACTCTATTCAAATCTTATGCACATCGGCAGCTTCTTGTCACTCTTAAAGAAAATATTGATTGGTTCATTCAATAATGATTTTGAAAAACGTTTTGAGAGTGATCATATTCATTGTCTACATGTTCTCAACTGCAAGCATGAGGAATGTCCTGTGCATCAAAACCCCTCTCTGGTCTGTTATCTGGAAACCGGCTCCCTGGCCATTTCGCCCAAATGGAGAAACACATGCATTTTCCTCAATAAATATAAAGATTGTGTTCACTGTCCCGTTTATGGCAAACGAATCAGGGACGAACTGACCGAGATGCGTAACGTAGTGAATACTATCATGCACTTGTGGAGTGACTTCCTTAATAAAATTCAAACATTGCTGGCAGACGCTGATGTATTGAGAAGTTTTACCTATCAACATAAAAAATTATCCCTGGACAATGTTTCCACCTTTCTTGAGCAAATGGAGAAAGTGACGAATTTCGGCCGCGACCTACAAGGAGCGAGAAACGAGGAAGAAGTCTATAAACAACTCAGCTTTATCTTGGAAAAAGAATTCAGCATTGATTATTATCTCCTGCTTGGCGTGAACAAAAAAGATACTACAATGAAGGTCCTGATGGATAACAGAAATGCTGAACCACTCTGCATCAAGGAGGTAAACCTCAATGCAAACTTCTGCCGGGCGCAGAGATTGGGAGAAGTGGTCTACTCCTACAATAATCAAATGCTATGTCCCTATTTCAACATCAATCATAATGAATATCATCGTTACTGCCTGCCCATGGTCATGGGGGGTAGTGTGGGGGTTGTTTTTTCCTTTATGGCTCCCAAAGAACAGCTTGAGATCCGCAAAAAACAGATAATGCTCATGCGTAAATACATTGATGCAAGTGCTCCGGTCCTCAACTCCCTTCGTCTGTTGTCATTGTTAAAAAAACAGACCCTGAAAGATCCTTTGACCCGTTGTTACAACAGACGTTTTCTTGATGATTACATCAAACAGTATGAACCACTGGCCAAGCGGAATAACAGCGAAATCGGTTTATTCATGCTGGACATTGATTATTTCAAGCTCGTCAACGATGAGTTTGGCCACCCGGCTGGAGACAAAATCCTAAAAGACATTGTTACTATTATCCGTGATCAAATCAGAGAAAGCGACCTGTTGGTCCGTTATGGTGGTGAAGAATTCCTCGTAATACTTCTGGAAATGAAAGATGCAGTCTCTTCAGAAAATATGGCTGAAAAAATCCGCACCGCGGTTGAGCTCTATCAGTTTACACTTCCCAATGGAACAATTATTCAAAAGACGGTGAGTATCGGAGTAGCTGATTTTCCAAAAGATGCCGATTCAATAAATCAAACTATCAAATATGCAGACGTAGCCTTATATGAAGCGAAACAGACAGGCAGGAATAAAACAATCACGTTTAAACCGGAGATGTGGCAGGAATAAAACGAGAAGTACAAGATTTGACCTCGATATATTTTGGAACATTCTGCTGAGTATCTCCGAAATTGTTTCTGCCACAATAAACTTAACATCCTCTTTCCCGATAATCTTATTACCAGCTGGATATTAAAAAAAATTAATCAATAGGCGTTCTCACCGACGATAACAACTTTAAAGGTCATCAAACAAATCTTGAGATCAAGCAGAGGTGACCAATGGTTGATGTAGTGAAGATCATATAGCAGTCGATCGTTCATTTTCTTGACCGTATCTGTTTCCCCACGCAGTCCGTTGACCTGAGCCCACCCGGTTATCCCCGGACGAACATGGTGTCTCAGCATGTAGGCGTCCACTTCCCCCTTGTATTTTTCGTTTAGCCAGACAGGATGGGGCCTTGGTCCGACAATCGACAACTTTCCCTGCAGGACATTGAACAACTGCGGCAGTTCATCGATGCTCCACCGGCGGAGAATCTTGCCAATTGGTGTTATTCTGCTGTCGGAAGGAATGGCCTGCTTTTCGATTTCACCCTCTTTCGCCATTCGCATGGTCCGGAATTTCCAAATTTGGATTTTTTCCCCATAGAGTCCCTGGCGAACCTGTTTATATATTATCGGACCAGGAGAAGAGAGCTTCACTACTATAGCAATTAATGCCAGGAATGGAGCAATAAGAACCAGCAAGATAAGAGAACAAACAACATCAAAACCCCTTTTCAGGAATTGCTGTCCCATGCGTATTGGTGAATCGGAAATGCAGATAACAGGATTGCCATTGATGTTAGAAATGTAATGATTCAGATAGGTCGGCAGAGAAGCACTTGGAACCCAATAGGCATTGATGGGAAAATTCAACAAAGCCTTAGCAACAGGTTCGACAACATCCGACCTTTCAGATGGCAGAGTAATGAATACCTCACCGACAAAATGATCCTCGATGACTTGCTCAAGACTGTCGAGCCCCCCGAGCAAAGGCATATTATAAATCTCAGGACGAGTCTTATCAAACGAGTTTTCCCATTCCGGCTCGGAGATGTAACCGACAAGCTCAATTCCCATCCATTGCTGAGAAAGCAGGTGGGCATGGAATCGTTGAGAAAAGTTCCGAGTACCAACCAGAACTGCGTAACGAATATTACAGCCCCGACCTCTCAGTCTATTCATGAGACAACGGGCTCCGAGATGCATACTGAGTTGACCTAAGTAAGCGCTGATTACCCATATAAAAATCACTTCAACAGGGTAGAAATAAATCTGCCCGGTGAAATAACCAACACATAACAAAAGCGCTACAACCCTATACCAAGCCTTAAAGAGATAGAGACTCTCCTGGACGATGGGGCGCGTTCTAATACGGTTGAAAAGTTCTATCAGAGGATAAACAAAAAAAATACACAGGGTGCTTACCAAGGAGATGACAATGAAATAATGATCTATTTCTATACCGAAGACGGTAAGGATTGCAAAAAGAACAAGAATAACGACAGAGATATCCAGTAACAACCACAGCGTTGCAAGGTAAGAATAAAACTTGGAAAACCTACCCCGCTTTATTACATCATGATAAAGCATCTACTTCCTCCTACTCAGCGTACCCCTACCTCTTTCAAATCATTACAAGAATCATCTTTTTTTATCCAACTGGCCAGAGACGATATTGTTCCTTTGACTGCAACTAATAAAGGTCATTGAATAGCTCCAAAATACTCGCTGCAGCATTGGACCATCGATACTGCTGTGCATGACTTTTTCCTTCCTCTGCCATTCTCGTTCTTGTCCCACTGTCTTCTGAAAGGCGATAGAGACCTTCAGCGATGCTTTCAGGATCGTTCGGATTAACATAGCAGGCAGCTTTGCCAAGAACTTCCGGAAGAGCTGTTGTCTGAGATGCCACAACAGCCGTACCAGATGCCATTGCCTCCAGAGGGGGAAGACCAAAGCCTTCATTCAGGGAGGGAAAGGTGAAAATCTCTGCTCCCTGGTAAAGAGTTGGGAGATCTTCAGCTGCAACCTCACCAAGTAAATTGACACTTTCTTCGAGGGAATGTTTCTGACAGTAATCAATAATCTTCGCCGTGTAGTCCCCTTGCGGGCCTGCAAGAACAAGTTGCCCGGGAAAGTTATTCCTTTGGCGACAGATCCTGAATGCCTCCAGCAACCTGAGTAAATTTTTTTTCTGTTCAATGAACCCGACAAACAGGATATATCGTGCCGGAATGTTATGACGCACCCGAAAAGTCTCAACTCTCTCCTGACTGACTTCTGTGAAAAATTCTTCACCGACACCATTATGAATGACCTTGACCCGGTCTGCCGAAATGCCGCACTGGTTAATCAATTGATTTGCAGTAAATTTCGATACTGCGATCAGGGCATCGGCCCGCGCAAGAGATTCTTTGGTAATCTTGCTGAAATGATTAACTGCAGCAGGGTCTGAAAAGGTTTCCGGTTGCAAAAGAAATCGGAGATCATGAATGGTGACCACTGATTTCCTATAAAGACTACGGGGGAAAATCCTGAATCCCGGCCCAAAGTAGATATCAACCTTACCGCCCATAAGCCGATTCACCGGCAATTGAAACCTGTCGACTGTGGAATAGAACCGTTGCGGAATAACTGACCGACAAGAATGAACATTGGGGTAATCAGCAATGAAGGAGTCAATGGATTCCCTTTCTGCCCTGGGAGAACCACTTAAATAAATACGATATTCGTTCGTTGAGTCCAAGGAGAAGAGCTGCTCGAGAACTCTTTTTGCATAGTAGTAGATTCCCGCACGGTAATGCGGAAACTGCAAAGCAACACCGTCAATACCTATCAACATTGCCGCCTCCTGTCACTTCTACGTAAAGATCTTTAAAACCTGACTGGGAATGGTCGGCGTCCAACCATTTTTGTGCAGAGTATGTTGCCTGATGGCAAAACTCTTCATATCTGGATTTGTTTTCAAGAAGCCCCCGGATGCGTTCCGCCATGATTTTATTCGCCCCGGGACTCACCAGGTAACCATTGCCGCCGTCCTGCAGCCACTCATGAATTGCACCGACATCATAAGCAACAACCGGCAGGCCAAACCACATGGCTTCAATCCCCACCAGCCCCAACGATTCCGGGGCAAGTGTTGGAAAAACAAGAATAGAGGCCTGTCGATAAAAGGATGCCAGCTCATGCCGGGGAACATACCCATGGAGTTCTATTCGTTCATCAAGACCGAGCCGCTTAATTTCTTTCTCGATTTGAACACGGTCAGGTCCTTCACCAACCATACTACCCTTCCAGGGTATATCTTTGAGTTGTCCTAAGATGGCAACAAACTCCCTGGCACCCTTGATAGTTGACAACTGACCAACAAACAGAAGATGAGGAGTGGCTGAAGAAAGAGAGCTGTCACCCCGAGACCATTGCTCGGGGATAGTGAGTGGGGCAGGGATAACCTTAATATTTTCTTTCACAATATGATTTCGCACCAATTCCGACTTGGTAAACTGACTGTTCACGATCATTCTGTTAATAGAGCTATACAGATGCCTTCTCCAGAACCTCTCAAGCAAGGTCACTACAAAAGAACGCAACCCCTCATTTTGCAGAGAAGACATGAGGCAACCCGCCTTCAGACAACTACTCCCCATGCTCTTTGTACAGGGAGAGCCATCCGGAAGGATACGTGCAGACAGTTTGCGTGTCACCCCCTTGACAGGTTTCAGACAGAATGTGAGGGTATCGTGCATGGTCATGACCGTAGGATGAGTTTTAATCAACCAGCGTAAAATGACCGGACTGATATCATACTGCACAACATGCAGGTGAATGATGTCCGGGGTAAAATTAGCCACCACTCTTTTAAATTCAGGCAAAAGGGACATTCCGCTTCTTAACCCATGGGACGCACCACAAAAGTAGGCCATACAGGTGTCAATGCCATTCACAGGAGTCTCATCAGCATAAATGACTGCCAATTCATGTCCCTGCTGTAATTGAGCTTTGACAAGTGAGCGCAGATAGGTTTCGGCCCCTCCTTCTGCATAATATCTGCCATGTACGTGAAGGATACGCATAATTGTCTAAACAAGATCGGAATCGCCGTAGGTCAAATACCACTGAGTAGGATCGCAAATGACAGCAAAGGGTAGAGTATGACTGAGGTCAAGAGCAACACAGGGCCTCCCCCCAAACCCCTCCTTCACCACAAAACCGAATTTTTTCAAAGAGTCTTCCTCCGCAGTTCCAGGTGAGACCATGACACTGACATAGTCAACGTTTTCGCGGTTCATCATGTGCAGAGCATGGTCAAGAAGATTGTTAAAAATACTTTCCGTATCGTACAAAAAATCAACCAGATAGCCGACTGTATCTCCTTCAATTAACTGCATTCTAAAGACCATGTAACCAACGACAGCCCCATTTTCGTCCCTTGCCACCAGCTTCCGATAGGGGATGATTTCATCATGGCCAAATCGCCAGTTGAGATATACGCTGTTGCGCTCCGCACAAATGGTTCTCTTGCTTTTCAACCGTTCCCATAACTGATCCAGCTCATCTGAAAAGCGATCTACTTCAACAATGGTTAGCCGACGATCACTAGCTGACCGCCCTTTCAAAAAACTACTCCGTTTTCGAAGAACATTGGCAAGGACCCTCACCATCGATTTCGGGAGCCACGGCAGTCGCCTGGCGAATGCCGGACGCCATGACAGCCTGTAAAAAAGTTCCGGCAAAAGGGCTACATCGCGATACCCCAACAAACGCTTCCCAATGCGATAGGCCTTTTTATTGGGAAAACCGTAGCCAATAGTAATGCCGTTTTTCTTTGCCATTTCAACTGCATGAACAAACATTTCCTTCTGAGCAGGATACCCCCGACGATATTCCTCGGCCACAATATTGTCCATAACCAGAGCAAAGCGGGTTGGCTTCCCCTGAAAGTGCAGTGACCTTATTTGAGAAGGATACTGACCGATAATCTGACCATCAACCTCCGCCAGCGAATAGACACCTGACCAGTCTTTTGCCGTTCCATCAGAAAATCTCCAGCGCCAGCAGGGCAGTGACCGATCTTCTCCAAACACCTCGTTATACAGATCATTTAAGGCTTTGCCATCAGCTGCTGTCGCTTCCCTGACGGTCATTGACTTTTTGACAGGTTTCCTGCCCGTCGTTGTTTCACTCATTATTTATTTCCTCGTAACCTTCCCCTCTTCCTACATATTTTTTTACTGCAAGAGTTGCCGCAACTTTTTCAGCCCCGATGCACGATAGGTTTTCTGCAGGAGCGAATAACAGCGTAGACCTGCCTTGAATTGTGCCAGTTGTCTGGAAAATCCATCGCCAAGAGTGCTGACCTGTTCGTTAAACCTGATTTTCATCTTATTATATAATTCGATATCAACGCTGGATGCTTCCTCAATTGCTCTTCTGGTTTGCCTGGATACCTGTTCAAGGGCTGGGCGTGAACGAGTCTGGTTATGCCTGGCATAGAGGACATTTGACCAGCCGAAGGCCTTCCGAAACAACAGGAGACTTGTATCAAAATCCTCCACCAGCCCCACAACTGGAAAATCCCGATGAACATTGTCCTCTGCGACCTGCAGTGCATTTTCCGGTAATTTTTGAAAAGGAGGAATAACATTGGACGGATCAACAAAACCTCCAATCATCCGGGTTTGGAGATTCATCACATCGAGTTCCACACTCAACTCCAAAAAATCTTGCAAGCTTCCTCGTCGACTCTCCGTCAGGCGAAGAAACTCAAGAGCCTGCTGCTGATAAGGCGTTGGTTCCGTGATTTGTTCAAGTTTTCTTTTTAACGGTCCAAAAGAAGACTCCTTGCTGAAATAGTAGTGTGAAACAAAACGATCAACCGGATCACGCATGAATGTCATGTACACAGCTGGTTGGGGAACAGATCGGTGTAACCCGTAAAAAGTATGCCCACCTATAAAGTGGATATCGCTTTTCTCTTTATCAGAAAGTGCTGTAAACTCATCAATCGTCTGCTGACGACGATCCCAGTCCATATCAAAGTCATATCGACTAGATGCCGGGTACTGACGACGGATAACATTGAACACCGAATTACCGGCAGTCTTTGGTATATGCAGAAAAATCAACA
>JAQYVF010000149.1 GCA_030145625.1 Desulfocapsa sp.
ATGAAATAAAATGGAAGAGCACAACTCTACATTGGTATTTTCTGCTGTGTAATAGGCTGCATTACGAACAATATTTTCAATTGCTCTTCTCAGCAATTCTTCAGACGCCTCTATTGTGACATCTGCCAATGAAGTAATAACGACACCTTTTGACTTTCCTTTTACTTCAAACGTCACATTATCTGCAATTTCACTTAGCATTTCAGACACCTCTACCGGTTGTCCGTCGATCGTCTCCTTACTGTTTTCTATCCTTGAAAGAGTCAGCAATTGACCGATAAGATCATTCAACTGATTAGATTCTTTCTCTATCCGGCCTAACATTCCGCCTTCTTCGACCTTATATTCCTTCCTTGCCAGTTCCAACGCCACATTTATACGAGCTAAGGGAGAGCGCAATTCATGCGAAATATCGGTGAGCAAACGTTTTTGCGACGCAATCAGATGCTCCATCCGCTCGGCCATATTATCAAAATCTCTTCCAAGGTCAGCAATCTCATTACCAGTTTTACCCGCTATTCCTCCTACCCTAGTTGAAAAATCACCAGCTGCAATTCTTTGACTTGCCATCCTGAGTTTGTTAATCGGCGAACTGAATGAGCGTGCCAGGCAGTAGCAGACTAATCCGGCGATCAGTACCAGAATACTGACCTGGATCATCATATTTTTTCTAAAAAAAGGAGCCCCTCCCCTTTTCATCAACATCGGAGGTGGTTTCATAGCCAGCAGGCCCAGTGGCGGCTTTCTTTTTGCAAATTTAGGTGGAGGCCTCATTTGATGCACCCCAAGCACCACATAGGATTTTCCTTTCGGATTAAAATATTGCTTGGCGGCAATCAATCTTCCATCATTTTCCAATGTCTGTATCGTGCCATACGTCCCAGCATCAAATGCAATCTTTTCAGCCCCTGCCGGAAGAGTTTTATTTGCAGGAATAACGGTATCACCAATCAAAAGAAAAATTTCCGTCCTCATGGGAATCCTGATCTCCTCTATATATTCTTCCAGGGATTCTGCTCCCCTGGTTTCATAGATCACATAGGCAGCATGCCCAATCAATACTGTTGAGCGAGCAATATTGGTCTTTAGTTTTTCATGGAAATCATTACGAAATTTTTCAATTGATTGATGAGAGAATGAATAGGTGACAATGCCACTGACGATTCCTGATAAAAACACAGTCAAAAAAAAACTTATAAACAGTTTGAAGAAAATGCTACGCATACTACTCCCAACATTTTGAAGTGACCTTAGCCCTTAAGCCCCAATATACAAATACCCCACACTGCGAACGGTTTTTATCCGTTCAATTCCATCGACATGGCTCCCAAGTTTTTTGCGCAAACTGCTAATGTGCACATCAATACTGCGGTCAAACATTGCCAACTTCCGACCAAAAACTCCAAGGGCAAGATCTTCACGCTTGACAACATGACCAGCACTTAGGATCAACTTTTCCAACAAAGAAAATTCTGCAGCAGTCAAAACCACCAATTCCCCCTCCTGCTTCACAGTTCTGGTAGCTAGATCAAGAACAATATCCCCTATTATTATTTTCTCAGCTTTTTCTGCACTACTTTCATACCAGCCTTCATCACTTCCGCGCCTCTTGATAGCACGTATTCTTGCGACAAGCTCACGGGGGTTAAACGGTTTTGGCATATAATCATCGGCTCCCATCTCAAGACCGACAATGCGGTCCACTTCACCGCCGCGAGCCGTCAACATTAAAATAGGAACCTGCGAAGTGAGCCGAATTTTCCGCAACACATCAAAGCCACTCATGCCCGGTAACATGACATCAAGGACAATAAATGAAAACCCATTCGATTGGGCTTTCAGCAATCCTTCCTGAGAATCAAAAGCCGTTTCAACCAAGTAGCCTTCCTGCTGCAGATAATTCGTTAACAAATCACAGAGATCAGCATCATCATCAATAATTAAAATACGATTTTCAATTTTCGCTGTTTCACTCATAATCATCACACATTTTGACTTTAGACCTGATTGAGTACCGAAGCATTACCTGTAGGCCACCTTGCAAAATTTCCTTTTCGCCTAAATTCTTCGTTATGATATAAATTTCATCCTCGGAATATCAAACATATGCCTGCGGTAAAATTTTTCTCATGCCTCGATTTGAACGAAATTTCTAATTTTTCAAGGTCCCTGTAAATGTTAAATGCTAATTACATTGTATGCAATATGGGTCTTTGAAACTTTACTTTTCTCACCCCGGACAACAAGGACAAATTCAGCAGTCAACATGGATTTCACTAATCTTTTCTATATATTAGCAGTATTGTAAATTTTCTATAAAGAAAACCACCTGCCTTCCTCTTTACAAAACTTTACAAATCTTTACATAAATTGCCCGTAAGTTAACAAACTTTGTTTTGCATTTCGCCGATAATGACAACAGAACCCTAGATAACGGTGCAGTCAACCATTCAAGGCTACCCTCAATTTGTATACAACAACACAACTATGACAGCAGCAGAAGTATTACTCGAAAAATCGCTGGCTCAATACCGTGAGCTATTGGAAAAGACACTCGGTGCAACAGGTGCCGTAAAGAGTTCCAACCCGGAAAAGATAAAAGCCATCTCCGCAGCCATTGACCAGGCACAGGACAGAGCGAAGAAGATAGAACATGAACTCGATCCGTTTTTCCGACAAGCCCCGGAACTCATGCAGTCACCTCAATTCATTGACCGTTTAGCTCTCATTGAACATATCCTTCTCTTAACAGAGTCCTGCACACCTAAATTCAAGGCTGCTATGACAATAAATCGTGACGAGATGAAAAGGATCGCAGGCGGCAGAAACCTCATGGGAAAATATCACAGTGCTCCCGACAAAAAAGGAGGTTTAATCAACAGCTCGGGGTGAGCTGTTGATCAACCGAGATCTGATCTGCCCCCCCCTCATACTCGACAAAATCTGACAATCAGCATGGAAGAAGATAAATGCTGTTAATAGTGACCGTTGGTTGGAACTGGCGAAGAACATCTTACCAAGATGATTGGTGATTAAATCAATTTTTCAAGAAGTTATTTTGTTTCTTCAAAGTTATGTAATAAATTGTAATAAAATATTATTGCAACCGATGTTGATGTGAACGACGTTCACTAACCCTATTCTTTCAGGTCTTTCCATGAAGAAACACACGTTGTCATTCTTGTTTTCGCTTTTACCGGGAATGTTTTTCAGCCTTGCTCTATGGTCTCATTGCCTTGCTATGCCACCGTTAGACATGAATACCGCACCGGTTGCCCCGGATTATGCACTCCCGGAAGGTTGGCTCGCAAAGCCCGCTACGCCAACAGCCCCGGTGGATGTCTTTTTCGTCTATCCTACTGTTTTGTTCAATGACACTGACTGGATTATGGATACCAAAAGGCCGGACATGCGTAAAGCCGCCAGGACCTCGCTGGACACCCAGGCCATTGTCTTTGAGGGGCAGGCCAATATCTACGTCCCCATGTACCGCCAGATGAACATAGCGGGTCTTGGACTTAGCGACGCTGAAGCCGCGCCTTTGCAGGAGATCGTTCACAACGACATCTGGCGCGCCCTGAATCATTACCTGAAATACGAAAACAAAGGTCGCCCATTTTTCCTGGCAGGCCACAGTCAGGGGGCAATGATCCTTACCGATCTTATGCTTGATCATTGGGGTTCCACGGGCGCTGAAGACCGACTAATAGCAGCCCTGCTTCTCGGATGGTCATTGACTCCTACAGACCTCGCCGCTAACCCTGCGGTGTACATGTGTGACCGCTCAGACCGAACAGGATGTGTCATCTCCTACAACACCATGGCAGAAGGCCGACAATCTGTTGCGCCAACCCTTAAAACCGGAGCCTTAGCGGTCAACCCTCTCTCCTGGACCATGGACGGAGCTCTCTCTCCCGCTGAAAAGAACCTTGGCGCGGTTTTCTTCGACGCCGCTGGTAAGCCCACCACCTACCAGCATTTCACCTCGGCTCAGATCGTGGACGGCGGCCTGATTGTCCAACCTGAAAATGTGGATCTTGTGACCGTCAAAGGCGGCCTTTTCCCTGCAGGGGTCTACCATCCCTTCGATTATTCACTCTTCTTCGAAAACCTCAAGGCCAACATTTCCGAGCGCATTGAAGCCTTTCTCCGCTAACCATGTGCGTCGCTGTGTAGTAGGTTGCCTTGGAGATTTGCTCATATGAACAACACAGAAGGCCGTGAAACCTACGGTCTTCTGTCCCATCCAATTTTTCAGAAATAATCTTTAATCACGTTAGATCTCAAGACAATCACACCTACGATGGTTTTCTTGAAGCTATCTGGATTAAAAAAATTACTCCTTCAAAAATTCAGCCAATCCCTCACTGTCATAGAAGGCTTTCTCGAAAAACAGGCCAGCGCCCGGTGCAGTATGATGAGATGGTAAAACATCGGACTGCCCTTCGAGCATATTTTGAACACTTTCCTCCGTTAGGCGGTGACAGCCTACCTCGACCATAATCCCAACCATCCGTCGAATCATATGCCAGAGAAAATGAGACCCGACAACCCGGATCTTGAGAATTTCCTTCTCTGTAAAAACCTCAACTTTATGAATCAATACCTTGGTTGATTTTTTCAGCTCCTTTTTTTCGGCAAAAGCTGCAAAATCATGCATGCCTGTCATCAGCGATCCGGCATGCTGCATAGCAGGCAGATCCAACTCCGCTTGCACCCACCAGTCATAACGTTTGCCAAAGGCCGATTTTTCTGTGCGGAGCTGATATATATAGCTTCTGGCTATGCAGTTATGACGTGCATGAAAACGTAAGCCCGCCGCCTCAACAGACTTTACGGCGATATCTTTAGGCAGGGTCTCATTGAGCTTTCTTGCAACTTCATGCGGACCCATATCACCTGCAACCTCAAGATGGGCTACATATTGAAGAGCATGAACTCCTGAATCGGTTCGACCACAGCCTTGAAGATCCATCGGGACTTCACCAAAAACACGCACAGCACCCTTCAGCACATCCCCCTGCACAGTCCGGGCATCCACTTGTTTCTGCCAGCCGCTGAAATTGGTACCGTCATACTCAAGTGTAAGTCTATAGCGGCGTCGTTTGTCTTTTCTACTCATAGTTACTCGTTATTCCGGGTTGAAGATTTGAGGTAGCCTTTAGGCCTCATGATTTACTCTTACGTTTCCTTACATGATGAATAACATGTCCGAATGGTCTATTTTTTTTACCCTTATGAGAATTCAAATTTTCATTGCTCTCTGATTCCGTCTTGAGCTTTACATAATTCTGATAGCGTTCCAGCTGCAGTGCCCCCTCTTTAATTGCCTGCAACACCGCGCATCCACGTTCATTATCGTGGCCGCAATTGGTAAATCGGCACTGCAAAGCAAGATCATGGATATCATCAAAGTTGTCATCCATCCCATCGTTGACGGCAAGAATACCAACCTCTCGCATTCCCGGAGTATCTATTAACAAAGCACCCTGCTCAAGAACAAAAAGTTGACGACGAACCGTCGTATGCCGTCCTTCTCCGGAAGTACTTACTGTCTGTGTTCTCAAGGTATCATCGCCTCGGAGTTGGTTAATGAGCGTACTCTTACCGACTCCGGAGGAACCAACAAGACAGTATGTTTTTCCGCATTCCATGCTCTCGTTTACCTCCTTCAAGCCAGCACCGGTGACATTACTGAGAGTCATAATCCTGTCGCTAATCCCTTTGTCACGAATTTCCGTTATGAGTTGTTGCAATGCATCTGTACTCACCAGGTCTGTTTTGGTCAGAATAATCACTGGTTCAACATGGCCTTCAGTCGCCATCAACAGATACCGTTCAAGCCTGTTGACATTAAAATCGTAGTGACACGATTGAACAATGAAGATCACATCAATATTTGCTGCGATCATCTGCAACCTGGTGCTCTTGCCTGCTGATTTACGGCGCAGAAATGATTTCCTTGGCAGAACAACATGGATACTCGCATACTCTTCTGAATCCTGGTTATCCATACATACCCAATCACCGACACATGCCATATCAATTGACGATGTGGTCGCTTTCATGAATTTGCGTGTTGCCTTTGCAGGTACGTCTCCATGCTCAGACCTGACAGTATACTGCCCCCTGTCAACCACCGTCACCCTGGCTATTCGTTGTTCAGCTGCACAGGATTCGCGAGCATGGTTTTTAAACCAACTATCCATTCCAAGTTCTTTCAATTCCATGGAAATACATTCCATTTTTCACCCTGAATGTTCATCTATTCTCCCCCTGTTCTTTTCTCATCTGACAAATTCATCAGGTGTCAGATTTTTTCATTCTGTGCCCTGGCTTTACTTGAATTTCAATGCAAAATGACTCAACCTGCTGCTCTTTGGCTTGATCAATGTACTTATTCATCTCGGCAAGGTGAATCTCCTGCAACTCTTCAACAGTATTGCCGAATTTGCAGTCAAAATCCCAATAATCGACGCCCTCAGGCAACGCTTTTTTACGCTCTCGTTTAACGTATTTTTTAACATCGTGTCTTACACCTTCCACCAGTCTATCGACTTTAATTTTCGGGTGGGTCAATTTGTAAATTTTCCTCATTTTTATCCTTTTAAAAATATGAAAAAATCTTTCAAGTGCCATTCACTTCTTCATAAATGTAATACAGTCGCATTACAGAATCCTGACGAATGGTCAAGGAGGGATGGCCCTTGTTCTTTAGGAAATGGCTAGGGTCAAGCTTACCATTAATACTTCCATTGGCCATCTTTATATTTCCCCCACTATTTTCTTTAAAGTCTCGCCGTTACGCATATCAGGAAACATCTAACGTTTGTGTATGGTCGTACACAATGAGACCTTACCACTGCCAATCCTATTTGGCCGCTTCCTTCCTATCCCATAGAA
>JAQYVF010000019.1 GCA_030145625.1 Desulfocapsa sp.
CTAAAAACATTCCTGAGCCATGCAAGTCATCACCACTCACCTCAATGCGGACTTTGACGGTCTTGCCTCCATGATAGCTGCCCAAAAGCTCTATCCTGATGCAGTGATGTCTTTCCCCGGTTCTCAGGAAAAAACATTACGACAATTTATCAACGAGACCCTCCAGTATCGTTATGATTTCGTAAAACTCAAGCATATCGACCTCAAACAGGTCACCACCCTCATCGTAGTGGACACCCGCCAAAAAAGCCGTATCGGTGCCTTTGCTGAGTGCCTGAACAATCCAGGCCTCTCTCTTCACCTCTATGACCACCATCCAGACACGCCAGATGTCATGCAGGGAGAGGTGGAGATACTTGCCCCAACAGGGGCAACAACCACCATTTTCTGTCAGCTCTTCCAGGAAAAAAATATCTCCATCACTCAAGAAGAGGCGACCCTCTTTCAACTCGGCATATATGAAGACACCGGTTCCCTCACCCACCTGACCACCAAACCAGACGACCTGCTGGCCGCTGCCTGGCTTCTGGAAAATGGGGCCCAACTGGATATCATCTCTCAATTTCTTTCCTACGATCTCACATCACGCCAGGTCAACCTGATCCATGAACTGACGAAGACGGCTCGCAGCTATATGATTTCCGGAACCGAAATTGTAGTTGTGAACCTCACCCTACAGGAATATGAAGATGACTTTTCCCTTATTGTGCGTCGCTTTATGGTCATGGAAAATCTTGACTGTATCTTTGCCCTGGTAGGCATGGAAGGACGCATCTACCTCATTGCCAGATCCCGTATCCCGGAAGTGAATGTGGGAAATATTGCCAGAGACTTCGATGGCGGCGGTCATAGCACGGCAGCCTCCGCTACAGTGCGCGACATGTCCATGATCGAGGCCCAGGAAAACCTGATCCGCAGCCTGCACAGACACATCATGCCCCAGGCCATTGCCAGGGAAATGCTCTCTCAACCAGCCATCTCCATTTCTGAGAACACCTCCATCATAGAAGTCAACAGACTGCTCACCCGCTACAACATCACAGCCTTACCGATAGTCACGACCACCGAGCCCGGAAAAGAAAAACAGGAGTCACGCCCTGTCAAGGTGATAGGCACCATCTCCCGCCGTGTTGTGGAGAAAGCCATCCATCATAATCTTGGGTCACTTCCTGTCAGCGAATACATGACCAGCGATATCGAAATATTGCCGCTCAGCGCCACTCTTGCAGACATAGAACAATTGATCATTGAACGCAGACAACGGTTGCTCCCCATCGTTCACGAGGGTCAACTCATCGGCGTGATTACCCGAACCGACCTGCTCAACCGGCTTGTCAACGACCCGGGCCACCTCCCCCGAGACCTGCTGCACCAAAGCGAACAACCATCACGGGAAAAGACCAAAAACATCCTTCAACTCATAAGCGGATTTTTGGATCGTGAACTCATCATCCTACTTCGCACCATTGGTGAAGTTGCCGATAACGTTGGCTTCAAAGCCTATGCCGTAGGAGGATTTATTCGAGATCTGCTCCTAAAACAGAGAAATCTGGATCTTGATATTGTAGTGGAAGGCGACGGAATTGTCTTTGCAAAAAAATTGGCGGAACAACTGGGAGGCAGGATAAGGACCCATGATCGATTTATCACAGCCAAGGTTATCCTGCCTGACGGATTTAAAATCGACATAGCCACTGCCAGACTTGAATATTACGAATATCCGGCTGCCCTCCCCACAGTTGAACTCTCCTCCATCAAGCTTGACCTCTACCGTCGCGATTTCACCATCAACGCCATGGCCTTACAGCTCAACCCGGCTCAATTCGGTACTCTGAGCGACTTTTTCAATAGCCAGAACGATCTCAAGGAAAAATTGATCAAGGTCCTGCACAACCTGAGTTTTGTGGAAGATCCAAGCCGGATATTTCGGGCCATTCGTTTTGAAAAGAGGATGGATTTCAAGATCGCCAGGCATACGAACCGTTTGATACTGGGAGCTGTAAAGATGGATTTGTTCGGCAAAAGCAGTGACCCACGCTTTTTTTCCGAACTCCAATTGATTTTTTCCGAAGATAACCCCCTGCCAGCCATCAGAAGACTTGCTGAGTTCAACCTGTTCCAGTTTCTCTGGCCTGACCTTAAACCCAATCTCAAGATTGATCGTCGTTTCATCCACATCCTGACCCAGGCCCATCAAGCCATCTCCTGGTTCCGTTTCCTCTACCTGGAAGAAGGGATTGAAGCATGGCGCATCTATTTACTTGCGATCATGGGACGATCGAAACCCAAACAGCTGGAAAGTTTTTGTGAACGTTTTCATCTCCCCCAAAAGACCCGTGAGGAACTGATCCGGCAAAAGGTGGCCACCGACGAAGTGGCCAACCGTCTCCATGGCCGAGAACCGAAGAAGAACAGCACGATTCACCAAATGCTTGAACCTCTATCCAACGATGGTCTTCTTTACCTCATGGCCATTACCAGAAAAAATGAGATCAAAAAACTTATCTCGCTTTATGTCACCACCCTACGCAACACCAAGCCTCTACTCAACGGACAGGATCTCAAAGCTATGGGCTATATCCCTGGACAGCAGTTCAAAAAGATGTTGACCGCTCTAACCGATGCCCGATTGGACGGCACGGTGCACCGCCGAGAAGATGAAAAGGATTTTCTCCGGAAGCATTTTCCTGTGAAAAAATCTATTTCTTCATAACAGTCAACATTCTCCCTCCAAGGAGGGTAAACAGATAAACAGTAGCAGCAACAATAATAATGATCGGACCACTGGGAAGATCCAGAGTAAAACTCACTCCGAGTCCGGTCACCACGAATCCCGCGCAAAAGAGGACTGCCAACAGCATCATCTGCAAAATGTTCCTGGAAAAATTTCCGGCAACAGCTGCTGGCAAAGTCAGTAGTGCAATCACCAGAATAATACCCACCACACGCACCAGCAGGACAATGGTCAGGGCAGTAAGGCAGAGCAGGAGAAGATAGATCCAGCCGGTACGCAACCCTCGCAACCTGGCAAATTCCTCATCAAAACAAACGGCCAGGAACTTGTGATAAAAAACTCCGACCAGTCCCAAAACCACCACATCCAGAACCAAAACGAAAAAGAAATCACTTCTGCTAACAAGCAGGATATTACCAAAAAGGTAACTCATGGGATCGACATAGCCCGGTGTCTTGGCTATGAAGAGAAGACCCGTTGCCATCCCCACTGCCCAAAGAGCACCAATGACACTGTCTTCACGCTGACGGGCATGACGGCTGACCAAGGCAAGAATAAGAGCAGCAAGCAGGGAGGCCAGGACCGCCCCTTGAATGGGACCGAACCAGGTAATACCTTTCGCCTTTTCCAGATAGAGCCCTAGACCGATCCCACCCAATACGCAGTGGGAAATGGCCCCGGCAATGTAGCTGATCCTACGGACAACAACCAACGTTCCGATAATGCCAAAGGGCAGAGAGGCAAAAATCCCGGTAAGCAGGGCATAACGAAAAAAATAAATATTCGGATCAAAGAGTGTGATCAAAAACTCACTCATGGCTATGTCCCTTCCCGCTACAGCAGTGATCGTGACGGATCATCTGCAGATCCCCCCCATAAATCTCCCGAATCAGATCTCCGGTGAGCGCGCTGGTCGGATGAATTTTCACTGCTTTATTGACACAGGCTATACGCTTAAAAAAGGTAGAAGCAAAACCCACCTCATGAGTCACCATGATAATGGTCATGCGCTGGTTCAGCTTGCCCAGAAGATCAAAAAACTTGACTTCAGACTCATGATCGATATTGGCTGTGGGTTCATCAAGGATTAGGATATCACCTCTGGATGCCAGGGCTCGCGCAATTAGCACCCGCTGCCGCTGCCCACCTGAAATGGAAGAAAATGGACGAGCTGCAATATCAACAAGATGCGTTTCGGCCAGTGCCTCCAGTGCCTGTTCCCTGTCTTCCTTGCTGTATCTGCCGGTAAATGACTGGCCCAGTCGTCCCATGCACACCACCTCCATGACAGAAATAGGAAACTGGGAATCATACTGCGCATACTGGGGCACATAACTGATCCGCAAACGAGCTTCTTTCGGCTTGCTGCCAAAGACATGGACAGTCCCGGTATTTGGGGTGAGCAAGCCCAATATGAGTTTAATCAGCGTAGTCTTACCACCACCATTTGGACCTACCACGCAGATAGAATCAAGGGAGGCTATATCGAGATTAACATCAACAAGTACAGCCCGAGTGTCGTAGCTGAACGTGACACCGTGAATGGAAACAGCACTCTTCTGTAAATCCCGAATCATCATTTCTCCCGACTCATCAAGGCGTGGACTATCCTGTCTGCCATGATCTTCAAATTTGCATCCATATCTTCTGCAAGGGGATCCAAGGGAACAACCTTACCACCAATAGCAGTCGCCACCGCACTCGCACTTTTGGGGTCAAATTGCGACTGAACAAAAATCACCTTGCCCCCCTTAGCCAGGGCCTTGCGAGTAAATACAGATAATTGCCTGGGCGTAGGCGATTTCCCACCGGTTTCCACCGCCACCTGCTGCAGATGGTAGCTGTGGGCAAAATAACCAAACGCCGGATGAAAGACAAAGAAAGAGGCACCATGAAAGGGGGCGAAAATCCTGGTTATCTCATGATCAAGATCGTCTAGCTTCCTGTGCAACTCGGCAAGATTGTTGTTATAGTCTTGCCGATGCTCCGGATCGTCACTCGCCAGGGCTTCGGCCATAATTGTGGCCATAATTTTGAGATTTTTCGGTGACAGCCAGACATGGGGGTCAAAAGCAACCCCATGGCCATGATTTTTTTCCCCTTTCTGTTCATCCTTGTGCTCATGGCCTGAAATCGCCATCGGTATCTTGTGAATCCCTTCAGTGACATCAACGATGCGCAGATTATGGGAATTTTCCCCCAAACGCCGAATGATCACCCGTTCAAATTCTAAGCCCAAACCAAAAAACAGGCTTGCTCGGGAAAAGGCCAGGATCTGCCTGGGTCGAGGCTCAAATGTGTGGGGATCCTGTCCATTACCCACCAGGACACGGGTCTTGACCAGATCCTTACCGATATGCTCACAGATCCATTTCTGCGGTGGGATGGAGACAAAAACTTCTACTTTTTCCGATGCGACAGCAGCCCCATGAACGGAAAAGAGAAGAAGACACAAGAACAGAAAAAATTGCAGATGATTTTTTTTCACAACAACTCTCTCTTTTCCAGATCAGGATGACCACCCTTCGAGGCATTTTCGGACTGACAGACAAAATGAACGGCCTGACACTCTTCACAACGAGTCAATGCGTGCAGGGTGAGAAATTGCTCCAAATGTTTTCCCTGTTCAAGAGTCAACACTCCGGTTCCCTTACATAAAGGGCATTCATGTTCAAGGGTGGCAAGTAGGGCCTTGCGAATAAATTCAGACCTGTTGGGGGTATTTTCCAGGGCCTCGGCAAGATCGCCATCGGCCTTAAATGAAAAGACTCGTTCTCTTTTCTTTTCCATACATACATTCCTCCTCTCTTGGCGGTATTAATTTTTAATACCACTCCCTCTTTCAGTCAAGATAAAAATTGAACCGTCCCTCAGAGACTCTCGCCAGACAAAATCGGTTGCTGTCCTGCAGATTCTTCAGTATATCGATCAGAAAGAACTCACCGAGAAACCGCCTCTCTTTCCCCTGACAGCGACAAAAATCATGCCCGACTACCTTCGTCAAAGCCTGAAATCCTCTCTCAGCAGTGGTATCCTTATTCTCAAGCTGGTGGTTCCCTTCTATGTTCTTGCCGATATCCTCCTTTATCTCGACCTGCTCCGACCCTTAAGTTTTCTCTTTTCTCCAGTTACCGGCCTCCTCCAGCTCCCAACGGAAGCAGCCATGGCACTCGCCGCAGGAGTCCTGCTCAACCTCTATGCCGCGGTTGCCTTTGCCGCCCCCTTAGACCTGAGCCCGTACCAATGGACCATCCTCGGCGTCTTCCTTGGTGTCTGCCACTCTCTGCCGGTGGAAAGCGCCATCATGAAGAAACTGGGCATCAGTTTTCTCTACTCCACCCTTCTTCGGGTGAGCATGGCCTTTCTCACCACATTGCCACTCCTGTTCATTTCACCTTCCCTCATTACAGGAAAAAGCAGTGGTCATGAGGTTCAACTCGCAACCTACTCCAGCATCTCCGACCTGCTATTCCATTCACTGACAGGTGCCGCAATTCTTTCAACCAAGATCATTGCACTTATCACGGCCATCATATTTGTTATGGATTTGCTCAAGAGGACGCAGTACATCCGAAACTATAGTCAACGAGTCCAGACCTCCTTCTCTCTGCTTACCGGACAACTCCTGGGCATCACGTATGGTGCAGGTATCCTCATCAAAGAAGCCAATTCCGGAAATCTGCAGCGCCGCGATCTGCTCTTCATCGGTACCTTTCTCATGATCTGCCATTCACTCCTTGAAGACCCCCTGCTCTTTGTCCTCTTTGGCGCCAATTACTGGATCATCATCGGCAGTCGTTTTTCTATGGCCTGTCTTGCAGCCTTTCTCGTCAGTCGGTTTTTTATTTTTCACCAATCGAAAAAGGACAAGAAAAACTCTTCTCTCGGAAGATCCGACGACCAGTGACACAGAAACACCGGAAAGCTGCCAAATATTTTTCTGGATAAGTTCTCGCAACAGACCTCACAAACAATACATCCTGACCCATTCCTCAAGCCCACAAACAAGACATAATCCTTTGTTTCCAGCAATATACGACACAATAGACACACCAGCCAACGACGCGCCACCGATCTGTTTTCTCCCTACCAACCTGGAAATAAATCTCCACTTGTTACCAATTTGTTACCTCTAAAAGCGTATTCTACAATATCAAGGAAGCAACGTATCCACCGATCGCAGGTTATAACCAATCCACGATCGTACGTTATAAACTCCATACAGTTTAAAATCATCTTCTGAGCAATTGATTTCGACAACAGGCTGTACATGCACAGAGGTCTCTGCAAATACCAGGGGGGGGAGAAACAATGAGTGCGCCAAAGAGAAAGAAAGAGGAGACACTACCCTTTACAATCAAGGTTCAGCTGGAGCAGACGCAAAACCAGGATCTGCCCAAGGGCATGGTGTATGCCTATGACCGAAATGGTGGTTTTCTTGCTTCAACTTCCTTTCCCAATAAAGCACAATTCACTATTCAATTATCATTACCCTCAGTTTTGCATGGCGACACAATACGGATACTCATGGGACCGGAGGTTTCAGATTACTCAGGAGAGATGCCGGAATGGATGCGCCGGACAATCAGATTGAAAGCAAATAATGTAGGTGCACATTCCTCATCGCTTCTGCTACGCAAAGGTGCCTATGAAAAACAAATACAACTTGATGTTGAAAACAAGGTTGTTCTATTAACCGTTTCGCCACATGATTGGAAAAAATGGCTTCACTGCCGATGTGTTATCAGGGGACGTTTGATAAAAATCCTGCAGATGCCAGACGGGACCCATAAAGAACTTGGCGTATGCAATTCCTGCATCAGGATATATGAAGTTGATAAGCTCTCAAAAATTATTGCCCGCTTACCGGATCGTGACCTCTCACGAATCCGAGATGACCTGCTCGCCCATCTCAAGAATTGGTCTCCCGCCCCGCCCTTAAAAAAGCTTCCCTCTCTCATAAGGCAAAAGAGCGGACCTCCTCCATCACAAGCTTTCAAATCTGATGAAATAAAGCCTGCAACTCCTGCAAAAACGGCTCATGTTACCATGTCCCGGCCCCCCCCTCCTCCCCTTCCAAACAAAAACATTCCCTCCCGGCAAGGACTACCTGTAACAATGATTGCCCAGGAACTTGAAAATATTTTCATAGCCGATTCTGTCAATCAACTGCGCAATGCACTTATCATCAAGGCAGACATACTCGCCAAGCTTATGTGCCAATGGAAATGGCTCCATTTCCATTTTTCCAAAGATTTGATCAAGTGCGTGCCCACCAATGGGCAGGGCATATTTAAGACCACAATCACCTATCCACGCGGAGGCGACAAGCCTGACCTGTATTTCAAGGGGATACAGTGCATTGGTTACAGCATGAACACCCTTTACGATCCCAGTGTGGCCTGCAATACCCACTGGAACTATGAATGCGGCCGCGAGGTTGTTCTGATCACAAACGATCCTGCCGCCAAAACCCATAGGACTCCTGAATCAGTGCAGACACCTCCCAAAGTCACCAACCGAAAAATGCCGTATGCAATGCGAGGTACGCTGTTAAACAAGATTAATCAGTCCATCGACATAAGGTTGCCTTGAATGAGAATATGTATCGATCCAGGCCATGGTGGTAAAGATCCCGGTGCCGTGGGCAGATGTGAAAATGACGACCTGTGTGAACATGATATCACATTACAAATCTGCCTGCATCTGGAAGAAATGCTACATAACGCCGGTCACCTCACCTATCTGACCAGAAGAGTCGATCGTAACCTGTCATTGCCAGCCAGGTCACAATTTGCCAACCGCTATCACGCCGACCTCTTTCTATCCATTCACTGCAACGCCGCTTACCAGATCACAGCTGCCGGAATAGAGACATGGATCCATCCCTTTTCAAGTGTGGGAAAAAAGTACGCAGATCCCATACAGGCAAGTTTGACGGCAACATTTTCCGACCACAAAGACAGGGGCGTCAAAGAAGCAGATTTTCACGTACTCCGGGAAACAGTCATGCCTGCAGTACTTGTGGAAACAGAATTTATCAGCAACCCGGAGCAGGCAGTTTTTTTATCAAAAGACGAAAATCAACGTAAGATAGCTCAGGCGATAGTGGAGGGTATCTCTCATACCTGAATATTAGCAACCGTTTCCCACAAAGACATTGAAGGGGACCTTGAAAAATTAGAATTTTCTGTCAAAATCGAGGCATGAGAAAAATTTCACCGCAGGTGCCCTGCAAGAATCACCCAAACTACGGGTACAAGTGCCTTTGTGGTGCATATGTTTGATATTCCGAGGATAAAACCTTTCTCATAACGAAGAGTTTGGGCGAAAAGGCAATTTTGTAAGGTGGCCTGAAGCCAATTCAACAGAGCTACGAGAAACAGGAAACCATACGCAGGAGGGGAACAATGAACAGACTCTATAATGAAGTTGCTCTTTTTGGTACAGGGGAAAAAGTCGGCACTGGTTGGTTACCTCCCATGCCTGATCTTCGTGACTATACCGACAGAGAACCTGAAATTGCAAAAATGAGTAAAAAGCTCGGCATACATACGAGTCAGAAGAAAAAAGTACCTCTCCCCGAAAAGATGGATCTCCGCACCTGGTGCTCACCGGTTGAAAACCAGGGCGATCTCGGTTCCTGCACAGCAAATTCCGCCGTGGGAATTGTCGAATATTTTCAGCGTCGGGCTTTCGACAAACATCTCGATGGCTCCCGGCTCTTTATCTACAAAACAACCCGTAATCTTATGCAGGTCACAGGTGACACCGGGGCCTGGCTCAGAAATACCATGGGGGCTCTTGCCCTGTGTGGGGTTCCCGAAGAAAAATATTGGCCCTACACCGATACAAGCCCAGATTTCGACACGGAACCGCCAAGTTTTGTCTATGCAGTAGCAGATAATTTTGAGGCCTTACGATATTTCTGCCATGATCCCCAGGGCGCCGATATTCCCGCCGCAGAGGTACTCACCAAGGTAAAACTCTTTCTTGCAGCCGGTATTCCTTCCATGTTTGGTTTTTTTGGCTTCCCTTCCTTTAGCAACAACACAAACCCTGGAGAAATCCCCTATCCATGTCCGGGTGAGCAGGCAGAATGGGGCCATGCAATCGTGGCTATCGGGTTTGATGACAAAAAGAAAATTCAGAATACACTGTGCAACAAGACAACAACCGGTGCCCTCTTCATTCGAAACTCATGGGGAACCGACTGGGGGGATGCAGGCTATGGATGGTTGCCCTATGACTATGTCAACAACAAGCTGGCTCTGGATTTCTGGTCACTTTTGAACATGAAATGGGTGGACACCAAACAGTTTGGGGTCTAATCCCATACATAAACTCATGCCAAGGTCCACACGACCAGGAAACAAACAAGAAGACTTTGTTCACATCCGCACCGGGACAACCCCATGACCGAATATCTCAACAGCAGTCATTTCCCCTGTTCATCCGCTGCCGCAGCTGACAAGCTTGCAGCCGATCTGGCACAACTCCTTGCCAATGATTTTTCCGGTGACCTCTATGCTCTGTTAGCTGGATACCAGAGGATTCTGGCCAGCAACAACAGGCGCAAAGAGTGGCCGCAAGTTCATAAAAAACTGGAAACACTCTTCAAATGCGGCCGTTCTCAGGTCTTGGACGGCCCGATGATCGGCATTCCTGTTTCAATTAGAGACAGTGATTATTTCCGAGATGCAGTCAAGCAAGCCGGGCGGGAAAGGTCCCTGATAGCAAGAATCGAATGGATGGCCACTGCCTGGAACATGACGTTTGCCGACACCGGTCTTTGGATGGGGAAAACCTTTGAACCGGTCCGTAAAGATGTCGTTGCGGCAAAAACTGAAAATAACGTTGAATTGCTTGAGAAATACAATCCAGCTTCCACTCGGATAGGACGTAATTTCTTCCGTGAACCGAGCAACCCGGATATCATCCAGGGCCTTGGCCTGCCGGCTCTGACTGCACTGTGGAGCCTGCAACCACGTCCAGCACTCAACCAGAAGACTCTCTTTGACGCAGATCTCCTTGAGGAACACCTGAACCTGGAAAAGAATATCCCATACTCCATGACCGGCGGCATCTTCCTCGCCAATCCCGGCCAGTCAGTCGTTGCGCAAATGAACAATAAAGAGGTGTATCAGTTGAACTATCGCTGGCCTCTGTTACACCCTGCCTTTCCCATGACCCGCCTTATTGACGAGCTGGTAGAGATTGGAGAGGGCATTTACCTCGGGCAGCTTGTTTTCGCCACCAGACATTACAGCCTCGGCGACCTGTCTCTGCCAATCCTCAAGCAAGGCGCAACAACACTTGGAGAGCCTTACACGGCAGACACTCAAGTTGATTACGGCTATCAGAACAATGGCTATTTCCTGATGATGGCCCCGGACAGGGCGGCAAGGGTCTATGCTGACACTGCATTTCCTCAACTGCGTCCACGGGCCGGTGAAAGTGGATATGTGGAATTGGGTTACGATAAACGCTCCGCCGACACGTCCCGGCCAACATCGGCGAAGGCCGTAAAACGATCACTTGCTGTCAAAGACTGGATGAATGATTGGCGCGACGACAGTGAACTAAGAACCAAATTCACCACCTTTATCCTGGAGGATTCGCCAAAAAACTCCGACAGGAAAGATGTAAGGGAGATGCTCCGGAAAGACGAATCCATACTGCAGATGCTGCAACGGATCAGCCTTGAAATTTCCAGCAAGAGCAAAAAAGATGATCGCCTGCACCATTTTGAAAAACTGCACCATCTCTTCAGGTGCGGAGTCGCGCCCCTTGTAAACAACAGTCTGTTCCAGGGCCATGGCAGGAGAGGCTATAACTGCCGGATTGAGGGGCGGAAAAAACTGGACTGGTACGGTCAGGCGGATGTTGCCCATGGCTGGGACTACTACCATGGCGCTAATCTGAACCTGCACCTGGGTCTCACCGATACCTTCAATCCTACGCGTGACAGAAAGATTGACGACAGCCGTCTGTTTCCTGCAATGATAGCCGAATCTCTTCTCAGGCCCGAGAAAAGAGGGCCTAATATCATGGATATGACCTGGCACAGTATCGGCAAGTACATCTTTCCCTGGGCCGGCAAATCCTTTGAGACTATCAGCGGTCGTAAATTGAGTATGTTACTCGATGAGAGCAGCGACCTTAAAGCCAGATATCCCGATCGGGTGGCGGAACTCAAGTCGCATCTGGCCTCAAGACCCCATTATGAACTGGTAAAAAAAGCAGCACAGGGCTATTGGCAGCAACCGGGACTCTATGATGAGCACCTGCGGCACGGTTCCTGGGACAACGGTATGCGTGAGGAGGACAAAGCTTTCTGGGAACAGGAGGCACGCAATCATTGGCTTGACGGCTGCAATATCCAGGACCATCGCATACTCATGGCAGACCCTCTGTTTCGGGTAATCGACATGAATTACCGTACACCAGACCCAACATTACAGGCCGTTTCCGAGGCCGGCCCATCCCCTTTTGCCAGACAGGGATACATTTTTCTCGGTGTTTCCGAACGGGAGTCCATACTCCCTATGAATAACGGCCAGGAAAAGAAAAAAAAGGTCTTTCAGTTCCACTATCGCAGTCCCATGGTTGGCGGACCGGCACCCATCGGTCTCTGCCTTGATGAACTGGTGGAGATCGCAGACGGACTTTTTCTGGGACAGCTCATTTACTCCACTGCCCTGGATGTTCCGTATCATTCATCGATTGATCCGGAACAATACAGCTACCAGCTCTTTGGGTACTTCCTGCTCCTTGATGATACATGGCAGCATCATCGCAAGGCCATCAAGCTCGACACCTGGCAGGAATAATCATGATTACAGAATCAAGCAACTATTCGGTACATTGAATGAGGTCCCGCATGACAAGCATAACACTTGATGACATTGGTCTGAAAGATTTCACCCTGCAAACCCTGCCGCGTCTCAAGGAACTCAGGTCCCAGTATTTTTCCCGTCGACCGGAGATCTGTATTGAACGGGCCCGCTATATCACAAAATATCTACGCTATCACGATAACGCCAGCGATTCTCCAGAGATAAGACAGGCCAAAAAAGTCAGCTACTTTCTGCATCGCAAGAGTGCACAGTTTCATGACCGCAACCTCATAGCCGGGAGCACCACCAGCAAAGCCCTGGGGGCACCACTTTTTCCGGAATTTTTCGCCCTGACCCTGTGGCCTGAACTGGAAACGGTAAGCGACCGGAAAAAAAATCCTCAAAAACTCACTCATGAGGAAGCAACTGAACTCAACCTGGATATCTTTCCCTTCTGGATGGACAAGAATGTCCTTGAGCTCACTCGTACCCGTTTCAGCAACCCGAAATGTCTGCAGCTTTTTGAAAACCTGGTCTTTTTCATTGCCGCCAAGGCCGGCTGTATCTCCCATGCTGTCCCAGCCTATAGCTTTATGCTTGAACATGGCTTATCCGGCATGATTGCAATGGCTGCCGAGCGCGAAGAAGCACTGGCTGCAGCAACGGACAAGAAAGAGCGGCAACAGGCTGATTTTTTTCGGGCTGTACAGATATCTCTGCAGGGGATCATAGCCCATGCGACTCAACTGGCTGACGAGGCTGAACACCTCGCCAGGGTGACCAACAACTCTGAAGATGCTGCAGAACTGATTGAAATGGCCGCCATCTGCCGCCGGGTACCCGCCGGACCAGCCACCACCTTCCGAGAAGCCATAAATGCAATTTGGATCTGTCAGGTGGGAATCCATGCAGAAAATATCAACATGGCCATGAGTCCCGGTCGATTGGATCAGATTCTCTACCCCTATTATCGACGCGATATTGCGGAAGGACGCCTGGATATTGCCCGAGCCATTGAACTGACAGGCTGCCTGTGGCTGAAAATAGCCGACAATGTCACCATGGTACCGGAGGCATCCGAAGAGCTGTTCGGCGGCGCCGGTACAGTACCGGCTATCACCATAGGTGGCGTTGACGCCAACGGTGAGGATGCAGTCAACGATCTGACCTATATCATGCTGCGTGTCACGGAACTCCTCACCATCCGAGACCCCAACGTAAACGCACGCTATGACTACGAGAAAAACTCCTCCGCATATTGCCGCCGCCTCGCTGAAGCCACTCTCAACACAAAATCCGTACCGGCTTTTTTCAATGACAAAGCGAACATTACAGCCCTTACCGGACAGGGGGAAACCCTGGAGCATGCCCGTGACTACGCGGTCATTGGTTGTGTGGAACTGGCCAGTAGCGGTCGTGACTACCCTGCCTCCAGTTCAATCATGATGAATCTGGCCGCGCCTCTGGAAATGGCCCTGTTCCAAGGCAAACGACCGATCACCGGTGAGGAACAAATAGGACCGGTTACTCCCGATCCATCGGAGTTAGCAAGCTTTGAAGATTTCTGGCAGGTCTTTAAGACCCAGTTAGACTGGCTGATTGAACAGGCCATTCAACTCAATGATTACATGGGTGCCGTACATCAGGAAATGATGCCGTCACCACTGTTATCCGCCCTTTTCATCGGCCCGATGGACAAGGGAAAAGACCTGATCCAAGGCGGAGCCTTGTATAATTCATCCGGGGCTACACACATTGCTTTTGCTGATGTGGTCGACTCACTCAACGCCATTGAACAGACTGTTTTTGTAGAAAAAAAATACACTTTCAACGATCTCCTGGAGCAGGTACGAAACAACTTCAGTGGCCTTGAAGGAGAGAAGGTACGGCTTTACCTGCAGAATCATACTCCCAAATATGGCACCGAGGCCCCGATTGCCCGTAAGAATAGTCGCAATCTAGTCCAGCACCTCTTTAACCTGTACCAATCCCATACCAATTATCGGGGTGGACCGTACCGTCCTTCTTATTGGACCATGACCAATCATGCCGGTCTGGGGGGAATCAGTGGCGCCCTGCCCCACGGACGCAAAGCGGGCAAAGTCTTTTCCAGTGGCATGACCCCGGTTTCCGGAGCGGCACCGGAACTGACTGCCTGCCTGAATGCTGTTGCTGAACTTGGCGGCGAGCTGGTACCGGGCTGCTGGGCACTCAATATCAAATATACCCCTGAAGCCGATGTAACTACTATGTCTGAATATTTTGCCCAGACCATAGAGGCCTATTTCCGGGCAGGAGGCCAGCAGGTACAATTCAATATCATGACCTACAAGATGCTGCTTGATGCCAAAAAGCATCCGGAAAACTATCCGGAACTGATGGTTCGCGTGTCCGGCTACTCAGCCTATTTCAAGGATCTGAACGAAATGATGAAGGATGAGTTGATTACTCGCACTCAATACGGGCTGACAGACGGCCAGGCGGTACCGTTGCCCCCATTACAGTAAGATAGATTTTCCCATACCAAGGAGTAGGCAAAATGGTATTTCTCTGTAAGGAGTTACATACTATGAAAGGACAAGAGGAGATGTTTGATATCATCAGCACCAAAGGCAGAGAGGAAGTCTGGTCGGATTTCAGAAATTGTTTTGACTCCGAACTGGCAGAGGAGTTTTTACAAAGCCTCTTAACCTTAATGCAGATCATGTTCGTGTTAAACCACCAGTATCGCAGAAATATCAATAAGTTCAACGGCCGCTACCAATTCCGTAGCGAAGATGGTGAAGTTACCATCGGAGTGTGCTTTGCAAACAAGCGCATGAAGGTGGTGGAAGGCATAATCGACAACCCGCATATTACAATAACATTTCGTAACGGCAGGACCCTGCTCGATTTCATCATCTCCCCGCGACAAGATATTCTCGGTTCCATGCTCAAACATGATGTCAGAACTGAAGGAAATCTAAATTATCTTTATAAATTCGGTTTCATGGCAAAACAACTCCAGTTAATGATACCGCAACCGGGATGAAAGCCCTGATTGGAAACATAAACCGCTACGCCCTCCATGACGGCCCCGGAATCCGGTCAACCGTCTTTTTAAAGGGATGCACGCTGCACTGCCCATGGTGTCATAATCCGGAGCTCATCTCTCCCGAACCCGAGGTCGCCTTTTACCCTGAACGGTGTATCACCTGCGGTGACTGTCAGGCTATATGCCCGCAAGAGGCCATACACCTGGAGAGTGAACATCGCATTGACCGCAATCATTGCAACGGATGCGGCCTGTGCGTAAAAAGTTGTCCGTCCGGGGCTCTGATACTAGTGGGGAGAGAGTATGAGTTGGAAGAACTTGTCGAAATCTTACTGCGGGATCGATTATTTTACGAGAGATCCGGCGGCGGAGTGACCCTGTCAGGAGGCGAGCCAACTCAGCAACTGCTCTTTATCAGTGCCTTACTTGAGAGACTGCACCATGAGGGAATCCATACGATCATCGAAACAAATGGTCTTTTTTCCTACGAACAATTTGCATCAGCCTGCCTCAATCAACTGGATTTAATCTTCTTTGACCTGAAACTTTCCGATTCAGACCAACATCGACAGGTAATCGGCTACGACAACAGAGTCATTCTGGCCAATTTATCCCGTTTATTAGAGAGCAGAGCAGAGGATGTCATTGTCCGCATTCCGGTGATCCCCGGTTATACGGCCTCACCTGAAAACATTGACCAAATTGGCCAATTCCTGCGCCAACAAAAAGTACTCCGCTATTCACTGCTGCCATACCATCCATACGGACTGGTCAAGGCGGAAGCTATTGGCGTGACACCGGACCAGACACTGCCTAGACAGGCAATGGATCAATCGGAACTCCTTCCATGGCAGGGTTTTTTCTACGACATGGAACTGATGAGCACATAAAACAATTCTCATACAACAGAAACAACAAGGAGAGAGTGAACATGCAGATTGACTTTCATCATGCCACGACCTTTGTGGCAGCAAGGATAGCAGGATTTGACACTAAACAGGCGAATACTATTGCCTATGCTTCCCAGTACGTCGATGATGCAACCAGCGACGGACCGGTCAGGTTTACCAATAAATTCCTCTATCAGCGCATCTCTCCAGCCCATAAAATGATTGATACCAGAAACACTAGAGACCTGGATAACCATCAGGTCTGGATACCTTTTCACTTTTTACCCGGCAATGGTGGTATGGCGGCAGGGACAAATCCGTCCGGAAAGGTGGTCAACAGGTTGATCTGCACCCCAAATTCTCCCATTGCCCGAGACATGGTCAGACAGGCCATAGTTGAACGGGACAAGCCCTATGGTTTGCATCGACTGGGGATAACCATGCACGTTTATGCCGACACCTGGGCACACCAGGGATTTGCCGGCCTGCTGGATTCGGTTAACGATGTAGAGGATGTCAAAGAAAGCGGAAATTCCGGTGTATTCAAATCTGGATTAAGCAAATATATCAGGAGTTTTCTCGATGATGCCATCCCCCCCCTCGGACATGGCCGGGCAACCATCTTTCCAGACATGCCTTTCTTAAAATGGCAATATAGAAACCACACCGAAGAACTCATTGAGCTGGATAACACCGAAGAATTCTGTAGAGCTACCAATGAGATATGTAAGGCCATGCAGAGATACCTGATCGGCGACCCCAATGCCCATACAAACGGCATTGGGGATGCGGACATGAAAACAATACGTAATCTGTTTGAGACAACAACAGAAAAAGATGGTGGTGACAGGCACAAAAAATGGCTTGAGCAAATCCGGAAAGGCTCCTTCAGTTTTGGTCCCGAAGATATCTGCTACATGGGAAAAGCAATAAAACTCTATGAGAGTGGGCCAAACAAATCATGGAAAGAACAGGCACTCGGCACAAATGCCAATATATACAAATATCAATACAAACCATCGTTTCTCAAGAGTGACTGGAAAATGTTTCACGATGCGGTAATGGCGCACCGCTTTTATGTCGTTGATGAACTGTTGCCAGCCTATGGGATTTGTGCCGCATAAGAGGGAAAATAACAAGCAACAAGACAAGGAGAGGTGTCTCCTTGGAGAAAACACAGCTCAAGACCGGCTTCAAACTACTCTCAAAAACTAAACAAAGGGTGAGACAATGATGTTGAGGAAAAAGTCTTTTGGTTTGTGTGCCCTAACCGTATTGCTGAGTACCATGCATACAGGATGCACACAGCAGGATTCAGAAGCACCAAATTATCAGCAATCACAGGATTTTTTAAAAGAGACGGCAAAAGCAACTCGGGAAAAAGATAAAACCATGACCTTTGAGGAGTTTGAGAAACAGGTCTACCATGAGCCGTTTTCGGGAGGAAAATACATTGTAAATGGTGACACACCGATCCTGAACAAAAAACATCTGCAGGATTTTTTTGAGCACCGAATCAAAAAAGAACCGGCACCACTTTCCGACATTGAACTGATTGTCCATCAGGTAGGCGGGCTGGATGCTGTCTGGAACAGTGAACAAAAGAAAGAAATCACCTATTGCATCAGCACCTCCTTTGGAGATCGCCATGAAAAAGTTGTTGCCGATATGCAGGCTGCAACAGCGGCATGGCAGGCTGTTGCCGATATTGAATTCATCTACCTTGCTGCAGAAGACGGAACCTGCACACCGACAAACAATAACGTCGTTTTTGACGTTCGGCCGGTAAACGAAAATTCCTATCTGGCCAGGGCATTCTTCCCTAATGAACCCCGCAGACAGCGAAATGTCCTCATTGACGACAGTTCGTTTGAGATGCAGCCAGGCGACAACCTGCAACTTGCCGGCATACTCCGTCATGAACTGGGACATGCCCTGGGGTTTCGCCATGAACATACTCGTCCTGATTCAGGCAAGTGTTTTGAAGATACTGCCTGGCGTCCCCTCACCGATTACGATTCCTTTTCCGTTATGCATTATCCCCAATGCAACGGGCTTGGAGACTGGACCTTGACCTTAACCGATATGGACAAGACCGGTATTGCCTGTCTGTACGGTGCTTCATCCACCTTTGTTGATTTTGATCCGACGCTGTGTCCCGGTGGAGATGACGTGGAACATCCGGTCCCGACTCCCGGACCTGCGAAGAAGGAAACATTCGACAATCAAGTGGTCGAACGAGACAAAGAAATACATTACGGACCGTTTCAGGTTGTAGCAGATACAATTCTGGATGTGCAGATGACTGCTCTTGATGAGGACGGTGATCCCGATCTCTATGTACGTTTTGGCCAGGAGCCAATGGTCTGGGAGTTTGACTGCAGGCCGTATCTGATTGGCGGGGATGAGTCATGTCGCATTGATGTGCCAAAAAATCAGGACAAGGCATTTATCATGATCTACGGGTACAGGGAGGGACAATATAATTTGGCGGTAACCCATCGTCCCCCCGCCGATTGATCAGCGGCCTTCACAGTAATTTAAGGGAATCTCAATTCAGATGAATGGTAGCGGGAGGAGTGTATGAAAGCTCATTGGGTTATGTCTGGAGTAAGTGGTGATGGATTTCAATGGACGAAGGATGATCGGAACCGTGTGGCTGAAGGAATGCGCCTTGAGGCAGTGATTGGCCCACCCAATTTCAAAGAGATCTGGTGGCTGGAAAGCGCCTTGAAGGCCGCACGCAGTGTAGCAAGGGTTAAAATGCCCAATGGTGCGGCCACCGGCTTTTTAATAGGACCTGACCTGTTCCTGACAAATAATCATGTCTTTGAAAATGAAGCGGACGCTGCCGCCTCTGTTTTACAGTTCAACTATCGATTGCTGGCAAGTGGTGATGTTGCCCCCCGGGATGAATGGGTCTGTGATCCTGATGATCTGTTTAAGACAAACCCGGAGCTTGATTATAGCGTTGTCCGTGTCAAGAAAAAGGAAGATAAACGAGCAGGAGATGTCTGGGGTTTTTATGATGTCGGACATGGTGCGAGAGTACGGACCAGCCAGCGAGTCAATATCATCCAGCACCCCCAGGGACGATTTCAGGAGATTGCCTTTCGTGACAACCAGGTTCAGGCCGTTGAAGACATATTTATTCAATACCTCACCGATACCGATTACGGCACCTCTGGTTCACCGGTCTTTGATGACTGGTACAATGTGATCGCCCTGCACAACCAGCGAGTACCTGACCCCGACAATCCGCACCGCTGGTATCGTAATCAGGGCTACCGCATCGAAGCCATCATCCAGGACATCGGCGACTTGCTATCGGAATGAAAATAAAAACAGGAACGTATCAAGGCGGCTAACTCGTTGTTATACAAACTAACAAGAAGGTGTTGATAATGCGAAGCCTGCAAGAGATAGACTGGCCTTCCCTGACCAGAGGCAAACAGTTTTACCCATCTCCTGCTGCCTGGCAGGCCGAACTGTTATATTTTCTCTTTATTGATCGTTTTTCCGATAGCAAAGAGTATGGTGGTTTTGGTGATATGAACGGTGCCATCGTTGCCGGCCCAACCGGTGAGCGCACGACATCACTCTTTTCAGAAGAAGAGCATGCGTGGCAGGCGGACCGTCAATCCTGGTTCGAAGCCGGCAAAACCTGGTGCGGCGGTACACTGACAGGACTCCAGGATAAACTTGGCTACCTGCAGCGGCTCGGTGTTACCGCGCTGTGGCTGAGTCCTGTCTTAAAACAAGTCACCGGCAGTCATGACTACCACGGGTATGGGGTCCAGAATTTCCTGGAGGTCGATCCCCATTTCGGTACCCGTGAAGATCTGAAAAATCTCGTTGCCCGAGCCCATGAGGCCGGTATCCGGGTAATCCTCGATATCATCCTCAACCACAGCGGCGATGTTTTCGCCTATCAGGGAAATTACCGTTACTACTACCACGCAGGACAAGAGTGGCCGGTGGCCGGCTTCCGGACACACAGTGAGGATGATGGCACCCTTCCCTTTGCCCCCATTGACAGGGATGCATACCCGCAGGCCTGGCCTGATGGCGCCGTCTGGCCGCTTGAATTCCAGTTGCATGATGCCTGGACCCGTCAGGGAGAGATCAGAAGCTGGGACAGTTTCCCTGAATATCTGGATGGTGATTTTCTCTCCTTAAAAGATATCAACCATGGCACAGGTCCCAAAGATCCGGCCATGTCCTGGGACATACTTAAATCCATTCGACAATTCAGAACAGCGCCCGCCTTGGCCAATCTGGCGGAAATATACAAATTCTGGATAGCATTTGCCGATCTTGACGGCTTCCGTATTGATACGGTGAAACATATGGAACCGGGGGCTGTCCGCTATTTCAGCAACGTTATCCATGAGTTTGCCCAGTCCCTTGGCAAGGAAAACTTTTATCTGATCGGCGAGGTAACCGGTGGCCGGAAACATGCAGTAAATATGGTCAACACCACCGGTATTGATGCCGCCCTTGGTATCAACGACATCCAGGACAAACTCGAGTTCCTGGCCAAAGGCCAGCGCAGCCCGGGAAATCCTGATACCGATCAGCAGGAAGGATATTTCGACCTGTTCCGCAACAGCCTGCTGGACAACAAGCATACCCATCAATGGTACTCCGGTCATGTGGTCACCCTCTTTGACGACCATGACCAAGTGGGCGTGAAACATAAATTTCGCTTCTGCGGCCAGCAGCCAAACAGCTATCAAATGCTTCCGATTGCCCTTGCCCTCAATCTACTCACTGCCGGCATACCTTGCCTTTATTATGGAACGGAACAGGCCTTCAATGGAGCCGATCAACGGACTGAAGACGATGGATACAGCGATGTCTTTCTGCGCGAGTGCATGTTTGGCGGTTCATTCGGTTCCCTGCAGAGCAGTGGTCACCACTTCTTTAACGAGGAGCATACAATATACCGACTGATCCATGCCCTCAGCAGGTTGCGCCGAGAACACATCACCCTGCGCCGGGGCCGTCAGTATCTACGACAGGTATCTGGCACAGGCACAGAAGATGATTTCCATTTTCCGCAACCAATTGGCGGAAAGCTACGCTGGATAGTAGCCTGGTCACGTGTCTTTGCCGGCCATGAATATTTATGCGCTGTCAATACGGATCCGACCCAGTCACTCACGGTCTGGATCACTGTGGATCATTGTATCAACCAAGCAGGAGCCAAGATGACCTGCCTCTTATCCACTGACCCATCCGACCTGGGTATGACTGTGGATATTGAAGAGAGAAACGGCTCAGCAGTGTGTCTTACAATACCGCCGGCCGGGGTTGTTGTCCTGCATCAAACGCTTCCCATTTAACAATGCTGGAGACAGATTAAATTTTTCTTATAAAGGTAGGTGACTGAATATTTTTTCGTGGCTTTTTACGAAAATCATTCTGTCTCCCGGCGACGTTGAGAATGATTTGACTCATTCAGAAATCGGGAAAAGTGTAAAGGGTTATGAAAAAGAAAAGGAAGGAGGAGGGAACCACTATGAGATCACTATTTTTTTGGCTTATCACTATCACCTTGTTGGCCACCGGCGACCATTCATCTTTTGCTGCCGAAGAACTTTATCTGGTCGATTTACGAGAAACACCAGGAAAGATACTTCAAGTTCAAGATGTGAGCTGGAGTCGGAACCCAGTACTGCGCCCCGCCTACATCCGCCCAGCTGGAGACATCTACACCATTGCCTTTCATGGTAACGGAAGTGCCTATTTTGTGGATTTAAGTCACCGTAATATTTATTCAACAAACGGACTCACGGAAAAACGAATCTTTTCTTTCGCCACACCCATCCAAGATTTAGACTTTGATTCAAGGGGAAGAATGTACTTCAGTGCTATTGGTGGTGATGAGGGCGTCATCTATCACCTCAATCATCATACCGACAACACAACGCCCTTCGTAACCCTCCCATTCCGATCATTGGCCGATCAGACCGGAGGTTTCTGGAATGGGTACTTCGCCATCTCCCCCTCAGACAAACTTTTCCTCAGTATTGACAATCCTCAGCCTGGCGGTTCATCCCTGTATGCATACCGGGGTGGACAAATGCAAAAACGTTTCACCCATAGAGAACGTATCACCGGTTTTACGTTCGTTGATGAAAACACCATCTATTTCACAAACTCCAGTAATCGAGTGTATGAGGTCAGAAATTTCTCTGACGTATCGGTCAGACATGAAGAACGGGCCGGCAGAATGTTAAACGATGTTGAGTTACTGAAGGTACCGGAACAGGGAACATGCACAATTTCAGGTCGCCTACGCGGAGGAAATGAATTCTGGTCCTCCACCTCTGTCCAGGCCCTGGGACCAAATGTGGTATGGCGTACAAGTCCAGGGAGTTCAGTACGCATATCCAGCGATGGGGGATATATCCTGCGCAACCTCCCCAATGGCAGGTACCGGATAAGCACTGATATTCGTGGTGATACAATGGCAGGCTTCGAGCCAAGGGAGCGCTGGCTGAATTGTGGAACAACAATTTCAAATATCGATTTTTCATTTTCTCGCTGATGAAATCAAAAAAGTGGAAAAAACTGACTTTTACCCAAGCAATATATTTATTATTCACAGGATGTTATTTTCAAGAACATGTTACCGGATTGTTACCTCGTAACCTGTATTCTTACTACAGGGTGGCCTGCAAACAATACAGCATAGGCCATTCAAGCCCGATGCTGTAGCACTCTGAATTGGTGGCACAAAAAACAAAAAAAAGAGCATGAGCCAGGATATGATCAAGGTGAAACATTTTGATCCTCTTAGCAAAAAATCAGGGGTTGATAAAACTGCCCACCTGAACGAATTGCACAAAATATAGGGAATAAAGTGAGGAACTATGGCAAACGATAATATTCTTTTCATCTTACTGTCTTTTGGACTCTATCTTCTTTTTGTCCTGGTCCCGATTATACCGGCTGCACTCCTGTACAAATGGTTTCCCGATACTCAGGTTTCCGCCAATGGCGTCTTGTCCAAGTTTAAAATTAATTCCTCCGGAGCCTTTGCCGCATATCTGGTAACAGTGTTACTGGGTTATTTCGTTGTTGCAGATATTAAAGAAACCGTACTTTTTCTAGCAAAGAGCAGCGCTGCCCATGTGTGGGTGGTCCGTGGTGATTTACAGCTTCAGGACAAGAATGGAAATGAGATAACAGAAACATCACTTTTTGAAACCCGACTCTCTTTTGATTTCAAACCTGATTTCCTCATCCATAAAGATGGAAATGTGGATTTACAAATTCCAGGTCCGGGAAGCGGTGAACTGCCCCAGTTGTTAATTACCGTTAATGTTGATGGTTTTGGGCAGGAAACTCTTTGTCTCTCGAAACTAACAGATGATGATGCGATGATAGATCGAACGTCTCATCTTATTCATCTCAAAAAGCCTCTGATTATAAAGACGCTCAATGATCCGAATCAACTCTATACACCAAATGAATATCTGAACAACTGATGGTTGTTCCTGGAAACAGTATTGAATGACATGAGAAAAACTCACTCAACTATATAATCATAAAAAAGAAGAGAGGAGTGCATGAAACTGAGATTTTTATTGGTTTTTATCTGTTGCTTTTTTTTCCAGACAAGTGCTGTCAATGCTACCGACCTCAGAGGAAAAGTGGATGCCATAGGCCCGTATGCCTCCGCACCTTTTCCTCTGGCAAAAGCCTCCGTTAAAATAAAAGAACAGGGAAACACGCAATCGGTGATAGCATTATATCGTACCGGTCGAGACGGTATGTACTATTTTCGTAATATCCCACCGGGACAATACCTGCTGGTTGTCAATAATTCCCTTACCGTACCCATTCAGGTCGAAGACACAAAGCTCCAGGATATTGGTCCCTTGTTGTTTCGCTATTAACAAGGATACATGGTGATGACTGAAGCCGGCAAAATAGAAAATGAGCTTTCTTCTTTTTTGTCGGCTGAATTATTCTCTTCTTCTCTTATTCAGAGCTCCGCGGTAAAATATTTCACAACCATTATGAAAATACAACTCATCTGGTCGAAATTAAAATTACGGTGCTGCTCCTGAAATTTCCAATCTCTGTTCGTCGCTCATATTCCTGCAAAATGATTTAAGCTCTCCTTGAGCCGATATATTTTTTTCTCTCCCCTCCCTGTTCTCACTCTCATCTGTGAGAGTAGAGCACATATTCACGGAACAGCCGAAATAGGAATCCTTCCTCCTCACTTCACAGGAGTATATTGCTGTTTTAAAGATTCCAGGAATATCACACACAGCTAAGGCAACACCAGCTTACTTTTTTCCACTCAACACACCATGGAAAGCAAGCCCCACCGTAGAAAAGTCGAAAAAACATTGACTTATAACTTACTGTTTTGTATTAGTAATTACATAGCCTCTTCATCCATACCCTTCAGGGCGTGTATAAGAGTTAACAGAACTGCGACCATTACAAATTAATGCCTGTCAAGAAAGTCGACAAAAACAACACAAGAGATGAACATAGAATAGGATCTGTTCTAACTGTGCTTTTTTCCACCAGGTCCCTTGGCCTGAAAAGTAATTTTTGATCACCTTATGAGATAATAACAAAAGGGTACCTTGAAAAATTAGAATTTTCGTTCAAAATCGAGGCATGAGAAAAATTTTACCGCAGGTATATATTTGATATTCCGAGGATAAAATTATTCTCATAACGAAGAGTTTGGGCGAAAAGGAAATTTTGCAAGGTGGCCAAAAGATTATCTCCCTGACTTCTTTTGACAGTGAGGACGGGCCACATGGATTCTCCAGCACTCCCACGAATTTATGCCACTAAGTCTTCAAGCTCACAGATACCTTCTGAGACAACAACTGAGCTCTGCCAAGCGGGGCTTGTGGCGTGGTTTAATATGGACTTCCGTCACCTGGCAAAACTGCTCCAGAAGGTCCCCTTTAATGAACAAAAAGATTCGTCATCTCCCCGCTTGCAATTTCTGCAAGAGTCACTAAAAGACACCCCTTCACTGGAGGTGTATGAGCAGCTTTACGCCACCTTTCTGTTACTGGATGACCTTGATGCCACTTACGCCTGCACCGGTGCGGCTATCAGTTCTATCTGGGCAAGTGGCCAAGATTTTGGTCGATACGATCTCTGGTTCTCAAGGGCTAATTTCCTCCTCAAGCGATTCAACAAATCTTCACCGCTTGCCGTTGCTTCACTGTTAGGCTACAAGGCCCTTGTCGAACTCACCGGCCAGGGGAATCTTGACCTTGCGGCTATCCCCTATACAGAGCAAAGACAATGGGCAGAAAAGTCAGGTTCTGTATCATTACGTCTTCTTCATGCATCCACTGGTGCTTTTTGTTCTTTCTGGGCAGGTGACCTGACTGCTGCCGAACTCCTTTTAACGGAAACACTCCCCTTAAGCAGGATGTCAAACAGCTCAATTTTGTCAACTCTTCTCTACCAATCCTGTCTGGGTCTCTGCAAGGTCATCAAGGGTGACATCGTGAGTGGAGTCTCTTTACTGGAGGGTGTTGTTGGACATAAAGCCTTTTGCCTGATGCCGCTATCCGTCTATCTGCACCTGTACACAACGTACCTGTACGGGCTCTGTCTTTCCGGTGATCGTGCAAAAATCGAGGAAGTGGCTGATGTAATCATGCAGAAAACCATTCCACCATGTAACTATTACCACCTTGCCTGTCTGCATTTCTGCCTGGGAATAGCTGCTCTACGGCTGGGAAAACCACGCAAGGCGTTACTGCACACTGAAATTGCCGAACAACGGGGGAAGATCAGCGGCAGCCCACTCATTCAACCAATTGCCGCTTTAATTCATGGCCAGGCACTTGCTGACCTGCAGGAGGACCTGCAGGCACTTAAGCATTTGGACTCTTGGCTGCCCCGCTGGCAAAAAAAGGGGTTTGGCCTGTTTGCGGCCACCGGTGCCCTTGAAATGGCGGCGATCTATCTGTCTCACAACAAATTTGATATGGCCACCAGGTATCTTACAATTGCCCAGAAAAGCCTTCCTCGCGGAGAACGATTGATGGCATTGTTTCGAGACGAAGATTTTGTCCGACAGATCAAGGTCTCAACAAATGCACTGAAGGTACCTTCCTGTCCTGTTACAATTGTTGAAAAAGAACCTCTTGTAACCATTAAGACTCTAGGAGCTTTTCGCCTAACAATCAATTGTCACCATCTGTACGACAGACAATGGAAGGGACGTCGGCTGAAACAGTTACTCAAGGCCATCATTGCCCTTGGCGGAACCAAGGTTTCTCTGGAAAAACTTTCTCGCATGCTCTGGCCTGACAGCGACGGAGACCATGCCTTGAACAATCTCAAAATGGCGCTGTCCAGATTACGCAGAGTGGGTGATGACGACTGCCCGTCCCCTTCCAACTGGCTGGTCGTGAAACATCGACGGGTTTCACTGGTCCAATCAATTTGTAAAATCGATGCCCTGGAATTTAGCCGGACCATGAAGAAAATTGGACATCCAGAACAGAGAGAATCTATGCAGCAGGCCCTTGCCATGTATACAAACGATTTTCTCCCCAACGACGAAGACCCCTGGATTTGCAACTACCGTGACCATCTCCGCAAACTTTTCGTCGAAGGTGTACTGCGCTTTGCCTCTCTGGAACAGACAGAGGGTGAAACCCTCCTTGCTTTTCTTGAACAGGCCCGTCGCTCCGACCCTCTCCACGAAGGCATTTATGCCTGCCTGATGGAGCATTACATCAACACAGGATTTCCCGCTTATGCCCTGGATGTTTTCCGCAAGGCAGAAAAAATTATTGTTCACCATACCGGCCTGCAGCCAGGCCTTTCTCTTCACTCCCTTGCTGAGCAGGCAAAAAAGACCCAGCCATATCATTGAACAGGAATCTTATTTTTCTGCACTACCGACTAACTCTCCTGCCCGTTTTCCACTCTGCATTCAAGCTCGCTGTAGTTTGAACTCTTCAACCCAACAGTAGAGTACCGGTACAACAAAGACCGTGAGCAAGGCAATGATCATCCCGCCAAAGGAGGGGATGGCCATGGGAACCATAATATCCGAGCCTCGTCCACTTGAGGTAAGGATTGGTATCAATGCGAGAACAGTAGTGGCCGAAGTCATCAGGGCAGGTCGAATACGCCTTTGCGCTCCATGCAGAACCATCTGCCGAATATCATCTTTGCTGGTTCTGGAAAAACGGTCACGAGATTCATCGAGATAGGTTGCCATCAGCACTCCGTCATCGCTGGCAATACCGAAAAGAGCAAGAAAGCCAACCCAGATAGCCACGGACAAGTTAATGGTATGCACTTGAAACAGCTGACGCATATCTGTTCCAAAGAAAGAAAAAGCAAGAAACCACTCCTGACCATAGAGCCAGATCATCAGGAATCCTCCTGACCAGGCCACCAGGATCGCAGAAAAGACCATCATGGTGGTGGCCATGGATTTAAACTGCAGATAGAGAATGATCATGATAATCAGCAAGGCCAGCGGAAGAATCATGGCAAGACGCTTCTGGGCTCGAATCTGGTTTTCATAGTTCCCGGCAAAGGTGTATGAAACTCCAGAAGGGAGAAGCAGTTCACCTGAATCAATTTTATCCTGTAGGAAGGCCTTGGTATCCTCCACCACATCCACCTCGGCAAAACCACTCTTTTTATCGAAGAGGACATAGGCCGTAAGGAAGGTATCTTCACTCTTAATCATCTGTGGCCCCCGGACATAACGGATATCAGCAAGCTGGATGAGCGGAATCTGTTCTCCACCTGGGGCAGCCACCAGAATACGTTTGAGAGCCTCGATGGAATCCCGCCGTTCTCGCAGATAGCGAACCCTGACCGGGTATCGTTCCCGCCCCTCAACCGTGGTGGTAATCGTTTTACCGCCAACAGCCACCGCAATCACCTCCTGTACCTTCCCGACCTGAATGCCATAACGGGCAATAGCTTCACGATCTATAACAATCTCCAGATACGGTTTTCCCACCACTCTATCAGCCAGCACAGTGAGCGGAGCCACCGACGGTACCTGTTTGACAAGTCGTTCCAGTTGCAGTCCAACATCCTCAATGGTCTGCAGGTCCGGTCCCTTGATCTTGATGCCCATGGGGGCGCGCATCCCGGTCTGCAGCATGACGATACGGGTGGCAATGGGTTGCAGTTTGGGGGCAGATGTCACACCTGGGATCTCAGCTGCGACAACAATAGCCTTCCATATATCATCGGAATTGCGGATACCTGGCCAGAGTGTGCGGCCAGGATTTATGTCAGGATCGAGATCCATACGCCAGATCCTGAACGGCTTACCCGTGGTATCAGGGATTAGTCGGCCATCGCCGTCTCTTTCAAATCGTCCCTGTACCAGATAGGGTACACCGTCATTTGCCTGCAGAGGAACGCCCTCCGGACTTCTGAAATAATCTTTTCTGTCCTCTCTGTGAGCAAAGCGTATCCGCCTGCCCTGCTCATCAAGCAGATACTCCGGATGATAATTGATAACAGTCTCAATCATGGACAGCGGTGCCGGATCAAGCGGGGTGTCTGCCCTGCCCAGTTTCCCCACTGCAGTTTCAACCTCGGGGATGGCAGTGATTGCTCGATCCTGCATGGCAAGCACTTCCTGTACTTCCGAGAGACCGGCATGAGGCATTGTGGTAGGCATAAAAAGGAAGGAACCTTCATCCAATGGCGGCATAAACTCCTTGCCCAGGCCGGGAAAGCCATGGGCCAGCCAAACAACAGGGCTGCTCTGACGCAGGGTGTCAGGCAACCAGGCAGTGAGCCGAGGTACTCCGAGCCAGACCATGGCACCACTCAAGATAACAAAAAGAGGCAGAAGCAGAAATAACATCTTAAATCGCAGACACCAGCCGAGCAGCCACGGATATAGGTGTTGAAAGAGTTGCAGAAAACCAAGCACTCCTGCGAGCATCAAAACAACAAAGAGGATATTTATAAATGTGCCTTTCTCCACACCCAGCGGCTGCCAGGTATAGGCAAGGAGCAAGGTAATAATCAGGATGGCAAACCAGTTTTGCAACCGAGCAAGGATAGGGGTAACAGAGTCAGGCAGGCATTTGACAAGCAAACGATACATCCCCAAACCAACCAGGATCAGAGCAAGGACATGCACCTTCCAAGCCAGAAACAGACCGGCAACTATGAGCAACAGGGGCATGACAAACTGAATCGCACCCTGTTTTTTTATTTTTTTCGCCCTGGAAAACAACAGATGGGCCAGTGGCGGCAAGACTGTAAGGGCGATAACCACGGAGGCGATTAGGGCAAAAGTCTTGGTATAGGCCAGCGGTTTGAACAATTTTCCCTCAGCTGCCTGCATGGTAAATATCGGCAGAAAGCTGACTATGGTGGTTGCCACAGCTGTAAGTACTGCGCTGCCGACCTCTGTGGAAGCCTGGTAAATGACGAGCAATGTGGATTCTTCCGAGTCAGCCCTGTCTAGTTTTGTCAGGATATTTTCACAGATGATAATGCCCATATCAACAATGGTACCAATGGCAATGGCAATTCCGGACAGGGCAACAACGTTGGCATCCACCCCAAAGACTTTCATGCCGATAAAAGACATCAGCACGGCCAGCGGCAACAGGGCAGAGACCAGAAAGGAACTTTTAAAGTGCATAACCATCACCAGCACAACAATGATGGTTATCAAAATCTCCTGACCGAGAGCGGTCTTCAAGGTACCCAGGGTTTCATGAATCAGGCCTGAACGGTCATAAAAGGGAACAATGGTCACCTTACTCACTGTCCCGTTGGTCAGAGTTTTACTGGGCAGGCCGGGGCTGATCTCCTTAATTTTCTCTTTGATTCGCTCAATGGCCGCCAGGGGATTATCTCCGTAACGAACCACGGCCACTCCACCTACGGTCTCAGCCCCGGCCTTATCCAGTACTCCACGCCTGAGGGCAGGACCAAGCGTCACGGTGGCCACGTCGGAAACACGGATGGGAACATTATCCACGGCCTTGATTACAGCCTTTTCCAGATCCTCCAGACTTTTCACAAAACCGATGCCACGGATCACGTATTCTACCCGGTTGATCTCAATGGTACGTGCGCCAACGTCGATATTGGACTGTTTAATTGCAGCAAAGACCTCTGCCAGACTCACCCCCTTGTCATGCATGGCATCCGGGTCTACATCAATCTGATATTCTTTGACAAAACCTCCCACCGAAGCAACCTCTGAAATACCTGCCACCCCCATGAGACCATAGCGGACATACCAGTCCTGGATAGATCGTAGCTCAGCCAGATCCCATCCTCCGGCAGGGTTCCCTTCGGAATCACGGCCTTCCAAGGTATACCAGAAAATTTGACCCAGGCCAGTGGCATCCGGTCCCAGCATTGGTCTCACGTTCTGCGGCAAAGTCCCTTGGGGGAGACTGGACAATTTTTCCAACAGCCGTGATCTGGACCAGTAAAACTCCACGGAGTCATCAAAAATGACATAGATGGAGGAAAAGCCAAACATGGAGTAACTGCGCACAGTTTTGACCCCGGGCAAGCCAAGCAGAGACACTGTAAGTGGGTAAGAGACCTGATCTTCCACGTCCTGTGGAGAACGTCCCGGCCACTTGCTAAATACTATCTGCTGATTTTCGCCAATATCAGGGATGGCATCCACCGGAACCGGATCGCGAGGTAATCCACCGACAGAGAGGTCAAAAGGCGCGACTATAATACCCCAACCGATACCGACCACTAAAAGCAGAGCGACGATAACCTTATTCAGCAGGCAAAAACGAATGACTGCACCGAGGAGTGATGTTGCCGGAGGCAATTGTTGGCTGGAGTTTGTCATAATCTCATTGTTCCGAGTAATAGGTCAACCAAAGGTGAAAAACATTTATGGCCACCTTGCAAAATTGCCTTTTCGCCCAAACTCTTCGTTATGAGATAAATTTTACCCTTGGAATATCAGGCATATGCCTGCGATAAATTTTTTCTCATGCCTCGATTTTGAACGGAAATTTTATTTTTTGAGGTACCCTTATCTACCATTCTATTCTATAAAAATTTACCAGTGATCCAACGAAGGTGGTGTACTGGTGAGCTTTTACCGGGTTATCTGTTGGCGAACTTCGCCACAGCGCAGCATCATGGCACCGAAGTAAGGGTTACTGATCTCTTCCGAAGGTGCCAGCCAGGTAGCGCCCTTATTATCAAAGGCCATGGGGCAAAACTGGACAAAAACAGGCACACCGTCCATACTACCAAAGGTCTCTACAAGCAGAGCCAAAGTCCGGCTCAAGGAATAAAAAAAGCTTCGAATCTCTACCAGGTCTTTTGCCGCTGCAAGAAGACGGATATCCCTTGCCAGACGACCTGCCAAACCAGTTGCCTGGTCAAATCCCGTCTCTTTCAGTTCTGCAACTACAATGTCCACGAGAGGACTCAGAGAGGCGATGTCTGAACTGGCAGTTTCAAGATTATCTGCAGCCAGATCCTGCTGCAACGCGAAATATCGGGTAAGCAAAAGAGAGATTTTTTCTCTGAGTTCTACAGATCCAAGACGGGTCGCAGCTACGTCATTCAAAGAAAAACGACTGCGCAGCTGGTGAAAGTGTTCAGCCATGGCAGTATAGAGTTGTTCGGTTTCACGGGCACCTTCGGCTTCTTCCAGCAAAATAAGATCACTCCCAAGAAGCATGGACAACTCCTGCCAACTCAGCAGATCTTTACTTTGAAGATTATCCGCATTGATTGCCTTCAAGCTGTCAGCAAATTGTGCCAGTGCCACTTTTTGCTGGCCAACATCATTCTCATGAACCGCCTTTGAAAGTACAGCAAAGCTGTGATTGAGCAGATTCAGCCTGGAGACAAAAAGCAAAGGCAGGGTATTGTCCAGGGCTGCCCCTTCTTCCCGGTAAGGGTTCATCAGAGAAGGCCGACCCTGAAGCTGGATAGCCGAATCAATCTTGAAATTGCCCCTGGTAACCACCAGTTCTCCTTCCTCAAGCCCACTGTTTACCTGATAAAAATCGCCGCGCCGCTGCCCCAGAACCACCTCCCTCCCCACATAAACGCCCTCCTTTTCCGGCAACTGGACATAGACCAAGGCACGTTTTCCGGTGACCAGAGGGGCCGAAGCCGGAATGAGTAGAGAGCCATTACCTGGATCATCGGCAGCCATACTGGAGGACGTTGCCCGGACAAACATGCCCGGTTTGAGCTTTGCACTCTCATTTGCAACGTTGAGGCGAACCCGGACGGTTCGAGTTTTCTCGTCTACCAGTGGATCTATATAGGCAACTTCCCCATGAAATGAGGTACCCGGATAGGATTCAACGGTAAAATGGACCTGCTGCCCCAGGGCAATGGCCTGAATATCCGACTCATAGGCCTCCAGGATAACCCAGACCTGGTCAAGATCGGCCACGGTATAGATGGGGCTGCCGGTCTTGACATACATACCTTCATTGACATCTTTTTTAATAACAATGCCGCTGAGAGGCGCAATCAGAGTAAGATGATCAGTGGGCTTCCCCTGCTTTTCAATAGTCCTCAGCTGTGCTTCGCTAAGGCCCAGTAAACGCAGCTTCTCCCTGCTTGCTTCCAAAGTGCGTCCTGCTGTTTTTCTGATAATCTCATTGGCCGACTGCTCGTTACGCTTCAAGGCAGAAGATGCCTGAATGAGTTCTGCCTGGGCGGTAAGGAGTTCAGGACTGTACACCTTAGCCATGGCTTGGCCGCGTCGTACGCGAGAACCGGTGTAATCGACAAGAAGCTTATCAATCCGACCATCCACCCAGGAAGTGATGTTAGCCACCCGAGTCTCATCATAATCTACCTTGCCAACCATACGAATTTCTATGGCTGCCTTGCCCCGAACCACCGGCTGCACTTCGACCTGAGCCAGTTTCTGTGCCCGTTCGTCAAATGTTATTTGCCGCAAGCTCTGTCTATCAGCACCACTTTCTTTTTTAATCTGGATGAGATCCATGAAACAGATGGGACATTGACCAGACTCCGGCAGTTGTATCTGCGGATGCATGGAACAGGTCCAGACCGTTTCTACTGTTCCCTCAGCAGTTTCCTGTTCAGAGTCGTGCTCATGATCCAGCACGGACTCAGCGGCAACAACCCCTCCTGCCCCTGTCAACAACAGAAGCAGAATGGAAAGAATGGAAAAAAAGCGTAATGATGCTGATTGCATAGTTAAGCCCCTATTTGTTGGTATCGATTTTTTCAGGTTCCTGACCCATTTCCTTTAACTTCTTTATATATTTTTCAGGATCCTTGGCAAACTCAGCCGGACAAGCCATACAGCAAAAATAGACCCGTTCACCTTTATAATCGGCATACAGTTTTTTATTAACAATGGTACCACCCATGACCGGACAGGTTGTCTGAGCGGCAGCAAAGGCACCGGCAGCCATAGAAAGCAACAAGAAAGCAGAAAAGACAGTGGCAACACTGAGTGTTTTCAGGGTATACATACGTAACATCCTCTTTGTTATGGTTTTTTACACAGGCAACAGGCAATACCATTACCGGTTACCTCATTCATTATTCTTCATTTGCCCAATCAGCCAGGGTCATACCGGTCCTGTATTCCAATCGGGCAACGGCCAGGGCACGATCCGCAACGGCCCTGCTTTCAGCAAGCCTGAAATCAAGCAAACTCTTTTCCGCATCAATGAGTTCCAGGATAGATGACTGTCCACTCTGGAAACCATTAACCGCAACCTCCAACTGCTGTTTTACCTTGGGCAACAGATCATCTCTGTATAAAGCAACCCTGCGCTGAGCTTCACGGTAAGCATACAGCTCTTTTTCTATCGAGATGGTAATTATCCGGATTTGCTGCTGTTTGGACGATTGGGCCAAGCTGATAATTGCCTCTTTTTCAGCGACCTTACCATGACGTCGATCACGGAAGATGGGAAGATTAACCGTGAAACCGGCTATAACCGGATCTCGGCCACTATCAGACGGATTGCCGAATTCCGCGGATCCGGTAAAAATGGTTTTAAGAGAGACATTGAAATCCGGATAAAACTCCTTTTCCGCAAGCTCTTTCCCTGTCCTGGCCCGAGCAATACGCTGCTGCGCCTCTCGGAGCAGCGGAGCGTTACTCAACCCCAGGGAAAGAATTTCTTCCTCTCCCCTGACCAGAACAACCTGAGGTAGCGTGTCCGGGATAACACGACTTCGCTCAGATTCACTTCCAAGCAGGTTATTAATGGAGATACGCAACGGACCCGCCTGATCAGTCAAGGACTGCCCTTTCTCTTCAGATTTGGCCAGTTCTATCTGTATTTTTAATACATCAAAATAGGTGGCCTTACCGCCGGCATAGCGACTGCGGGCAACGCCCTCAAGATATCGCAGCAACTCGAGGTTATCAGCGACCGTCTGCCGTGACTGACCAAGAAAACCATATTCGACATAGGCCTCTTTCACCTGCCTGGCCACATCAAGTTCAGTCACTGCCAGCCTTGCCTCGACTATAGCTGCATCATGATCACTCAATTCGCGCAACAACGAACGTTTATTAAACCAGGGAATAGATTGACTGAGGCTGACGGATCCATTCTGCGGACCGGTTCTGGTCTCAACCGGTACCAGGTAATAGTGGACAGCAAGTTTTGGATCCGGCAGCACTCCAGCCTGCCGAACCTTCTCTGTACTGGCTCGAAATTCAGCCCTGGCTCTCAGCAGAGTATCATTTGCCGTAAAGGCCTGCTCAAGGTAGCCGCCCAGGCTAACCGATTCCTCTGCCAGACAGGAAGCCGCTGTGAACAAAAAAAGAATCAGCATTCCCAAAATTACTTGCCCCTTTTCCTTCATTTCTTCGATAGACAACATACGATCACCCGCGACAGAGTTTATTTTATATTTCTGCTATATTTGCATATCCTATGCCTAAATCCCATAACAGAGCAACAACATGACAACTACCTGAATAAACACAAACAACTAAGAATAAGCAAAAAATAGAGAATAAGCGGAAGAAAAAAAATAGAGAATATTCTTCACCACAGTGAAGAATATTCTCTATTTTTGAGATTGTTGAATTATACCAAATTTTTCCAAACGGTAAATAAGGACATGACGGGGAATTTGCAAGAGACGTGCAGCCTGGGAGCGATTTCCCTCTGCCAGAGACATAGCCTGTTCGATCAGAGATTTTTCCACAGCCTCCAGAGAGATACCAGCGGGAGGCAGCTGAAATTTGCCGATTGAACTTTGTTCCCCGCTATGGGGAAGCAGAATGTCCTGAGCAGTAATTTTCGGACCTGAGCGCAGAATAACACTGCGCTCCACCACATTCTGCAGCTCTCTGATATTACCGGGCCAGTCATAATTCTGGAGTTTCTGCAAGCCCTCGGAAGTAAATGATACTTCGGCCGGTGCGTCATGTTTCTTTAAAAAATGATTGACCAGACCAGGAATATCATCCTTGCGCTCTCTGAGAGGTGGCAGATGCAGGGGAATCACCGATAAGCGGTAATAAAGATCTTCACGAAAATCACCCCTGCCAATGGCGTCCTGCAAGTTCCGGTTGGTGGCGGCAACGATACGAACATCTACTTCTTCCTCTTGCTGCCCCCCCACGGCTTCCACCTTTTTTTCCTGCAGAACCCGGAGAAATTTGACCTGCATCTCCGGCTGTAAATCCCCAATTTCATCGAGAAAGAGCGTTCCTCCATCGGCTCGCTGAAATCGTCCCTGACGATCTTTCACAGCACCGGTAAATGCCCCCTTGACGTGACCGAACAGTTCTGACTCGATAAGATTTTCCGGAATAGCGGCACAGTTCACTCCAATAAAAGGTTCTTTTTGACGAGGACTATGTCGATGAATCAAGCGAGCCAGCACTTCCTTCCCAGTTCCCGACTCACCGGTGATCAAAACTGTAGCCGTTGATTCAGCAACCTTCAAGGCTGTCTGCAACAATTCAGCCATGGCCGTGTTGACCGTTTCCATACCGGCAGCACCGGTAAGCCGATTAATCTCCTCAGTCAGGTTGCGGGTACGGCGATGCAGCTTGTGCATCTCCAGGGCTTTGGTACAGGAAAGCCGCAAGGCATTACGATCAAAAGGTTTGGCAATAAAGGTAAATGCACCCATATGCATAGCCCGTACCGCAAGTTCGATGGAGCCAAAAGCAGTGATAATAATCACCGGTATGTCAGGCTGCTCCAGCTTGATCTGTTTCAAAACCTCCAGACCATCGATATCACCCAACTCCACATCGGTTACGACGATATCCGGCTGAACCTTATGGAATGTATCAAGCCCTTCCTGGCCTGAAGATGCGGCAAAAACAGTAAATCCCCCCTGGCTCAGATTATACTCCGTTACCCTAAGCAGACTGGCATCGTCGTCTATCAGCAAGACGGTCTTCATTGGCCACCTTCAGAAAGTATCGGCAGGATAACGGTAAAGACTGCACCGCTGCCCTGCCCGGCGCTATCCACTGTAATCGTGCCGCCATAGCTCTCGACAATACGACTGGAAATGGCAAGCCCCAAACCTGTTCCCTCACTACGTGTGGAGTAGAAAGGAGTAAATATTTTTTGCCGGTCCGCTTCGGCAATACCCGGCCCATTATCCGAAAAGACAATCTCTACCTGTTCACCATTCTGCCTGCTTGCCACCTCTATGATGCCATTTTTTTCCATCACATCATAGCTATTGAGCAAAAGGTTTATAAAAACCTGAGCCATCTTGTCTCCGGCAATCAGGAAATGATCCGTTTGACTTGAGAGTTTCACATCCAATACAATGTTTTTCTTACGAAAATTATTATCAAGCAATCGAATGACCCGCTTCAGCACCAGCGGCAAGGCTTCGAGTCTTGGACTTTCCAAGTCCGGTCTTTGTTTTCTTGAGAAACGAAGAACCTCTTCAACTGTTGACGACAAACGGCTTGTTTCCTTAAGCAGAATTTCGGCAAACTCATGCTTAGGATGGTCAGGGGGAAACTCATCGGCAAGAATTTCAACGGCTCCCCTGATTGAAGCAAGAGGGTTTTTCACCTCATGGGCCAAAGAAGCTGAAAGTTCGCCCAAGGCAGAGAGTTTCTGACTGGCATGCAGCTGTTCTTCTGCCTCTACCAGTGTACAGGTCTGTGTATGGAGTTTTTTGTAAGATCGTTCAAGTTGTTGGGAAAGCTCTTGATACTTGATCCGCAACTGTTTTTCTCGACCGGCTATGACTCCGGTGACAATCCCAGCGCCGAAATAGAGAAGAACCTCAGGGAGTTCAGCCAGATAAACAGTCGGCCCTAAATGATAGAAATGACGAAGATGAGGAATAAAGGCAAGGGAAGTACAGGCTGCCAGAAACAGTCCACCTCGAACTCCGTAGAGTATGGCAGCAACTACAATGGGAAAATAGCTGAACCTTCGGTAAAAATCATGTAAAAAAAGCTTATCGGCAGGGGTGAAGGTATGAAGCATCCCCACACAGACAACGACCAGCAGCAGCAAAAATATATTGGTGTTTCGCGTTAGTGACATGGCAGATTATTGTGAAGGGGAGAAACGACTTTGTTACTATAACAACTATCATCGCTTCCGAAGGAATGCAAGAATGCCTTTTCCTGTGGTGAACAAAAAATGAACACGCCCTCTTTTCACTCTTTTTCATCTCACATCCGGGAGTCTGCAATGTCAGACAGGTCCCCATCCCCTTGCGTCTTCACCCGTCAGTGCTTACTCTTGAGTCTGTTTTAAAATTATTTGGGCATTTAGGCCAAATAACCATACATTCCTAACATTCTATTGCGCCTTTATTGTACTATGAACGATTTCATTCTCCAAATCATCATCCTGGCCCCACCGCTTCTCCTGGCACTCACGATCCATGAATTCGCCCACGGATATGTGGCCTACCGCCTTGGAGACCCCACGGCCAAAGCCATGGGCCGACTGACCCTGAACCCATTGAAACACCTGGACCCACTCGGCACCCTGGCTTTTTTCTTCATCAAGATCGGCTGGGCGAAACCGGTTCCGGTAAACCCCTCCTATTTTCGGAACCCGCGCAAAGACATGCTTTGGGTGGCACTGGCCGGACCGGCAGTAAATCTGGCACTGGCCATTATCAGTGCCCTGGCCACAAAAACCGTCTTGTTCATTGCAGCAACCATTCCCTACTCACCACTGGCTGATGCCATCCTTGTTCCCCTGAGTCAAATCTTGATTGCCTCTGTCTGGATCAATCTGGTTCTCTGCATCTTCAACTTTCTTCCCATTCCGCCGCTGGATGGAAGCCGGATACTGGCAGGCATCCTGCCCCCGGATTTGGCCCGTTCCTATGAATCTGTAGAACGTTACGGATTTATTATTATCCTGGTCCTCGTCTTTTCCGGACTGCTGCCAAAGATGATTATGCCGGTTATTTCGTTTGCCAGTAATATTCTTTTGTAATTTTGAAAGGTGGGATTTACTCTTTGCTGTTTGCAGAAAAAAAAGTCCCGGCTGACAAACAGTCAACAGAGAGCTTCTTTTACCTATGGCTTTATTACGGATATCAATAAAAGGTGCATGCACACCATGATGATCTGAGGTTTGGCAATAATCAGAATTTCTTTTATCGCCTATCTACAGGAGAAGACGTAATCCCTTCCGACAATATCAGGACATTCATTTTGGAATTGAAGAGTTATTAACTTAAGGCTTCCTTGATCGCATGACCGAGTTGATCCATTGAATAAGGTTTTTTTATAAACCCGCCAGCTCCAAGTTGAAGGGTCTTTTGGACATCATCACTCTCAGAAAAGCCACTGGCGATTACTGCCTTCTGGTCGGGATACAGCTCAAGTATCTCTTCATATGTTTGACGCCCGTTCATACCCGGCTCCATCAACATATCTATCACAATTAAATCAACAGGGTTTTCCTTTACAAACTCAACAGCCAATTCACCAGAAGGGACAGAATCAACCCTGTAATCAAGAGAGCGTAACATCTGACCGGCAATATCCCGCAGTTGCGGTTCATCATCCACAATTAAAACATGTTCACCTTTGCCGGCGAATTTCTCTATTTTGGCGTCCTCTATTTGGACAATCCCTTTCTCTTTACTCACAGGAAAATAGAGCTGAAAACGTGTTCCCTTGTCACTGCTTTCAACAAATATTTTACCGTCATGATCTTTCATGGTATTCCAGACCACTGCCAGCCCGAGCCCGGTACCGCTTCTCCCCATAACCTTCTTCGTATAAAACGGTTCAAAAATATGTTCAATACGTTCCTTGGGAATCCCCGGTCCTGTGTCGGTTACTGTAAGGACAACATACTCACTCTCGCCCAGCTCATTCTCTCTACCCCACTGCAGGTCCGGAACAATACTTGATGTCTGAAGAGTTATATCTCCTGATTTCCCTATGGCTTCAGCAGCATTTATCACCAGGTTCATAATACATTTTTTAATATGAACCGGTGAACAGGAGATGTCTGGCAGATCATCAGCAAACCATTGATGGCACTGGATCTGTGGGCGTAACGAGCACAAGTGACGATGCTCAGGAGAATCAAGATATTCCGTGATCAAGGTGTTCAGACTGGAAACTTCCTTGATACTGGCCACACCACGAGCCACGGTGAGCAGATCTGCAACGACTGCTGCCGCCCTCTCTCCTGACTTTTTGATCTCTTCGATGGGTTGTCGCAGATTACTTTCCTCGGACAACTGGAGGAGCAAAAGTTCCGGATACCCTGTTATCCCAGTGAGAATATTATTCAGATCATGGGCAACGCCGCCCGCCATAAGACCGATTGCCTCCATCTTAGAAGCTCGGAACAATTGATCTTGGAGAACTTTCTTCTCTTGTTCCTGTCTTTTTCGTTCCCCGATGTCATGACATGAGCAGAGAATCGCAACCTCATTATCCAAAACGATACGCTGAGCCCGTACCTCCACAGAGAGCAGCTCACCAGAGCGGGTCATCTGAGCCGTCTCAAATTGGACGGAACCACTCCTTAAGACCTCCTGCATCATGGCACCGGCTGTTTTCCCCTGAACATCCTTATAAACATCTCTGATTGTTCTGGTTTTGAGTTCCTCTTCGCTGTACCCCAGTCGATTGCAGAATTGTTTGTTGGCACTTAAGTAACACCCCTTAATATTGACAATACTGATTCCATCACCAGCATTATCATAAAGAGTCCTGTAACGAGCCTCATTAATGCGCAATTCCTCGGTACGCTCGATAACTTTTTTCTCAAGGGTATTCGCTGACTCCACCAGGGCTCGCTGCGAATTTTCTCGAAACTTCTCATAGACAAGGGCAAAAAGCAGAACCACAGCAAAAGATGGAATAAAACGAAGAACGAGATCTTTACCATAGAGGTTGATCATTGATGAGTTCAAATCAACAATCATGACAGCAATGCAGGACAGAAAAAAGATCAGTGAAACCCAGAGACCTTTCTTGCTGCCAAGGAGAAAAAAAGCAAAAAGAGGAAAAGTATAACTCCAGAGAAAAGCAGTTCCGGAAATACCGCCGTTAATAAAAATATAAAGATACAGGCAGTACATGACTGCGATGCCTGTGTAGATACAAAGAACTAGATATCCCTTGATCCGTAAAAAAAAAAGAATTCCGAATAATATGAGAGCAACAAGGAAATCCAGTACCGCAAGTACCAGTCCCCCCTGCATGAAGGCAATGCTACCAAGCAGGCTGAGAAAAAAAATACCAATGGAGACGATACCATACATCAAACCTGTTTTTCTTGCCGCATCTTCATCAAAGGTGCGGGCAACAAACAGATGCTGCCGGATTTCAGCGATAAATGCCGGGGAAAAGAGAGAAGTAAAATCCATGAAAGAAGTACCTTTTGTTCTCATTCATATAAAAAAACATCAGGGGATCTTTTCTCTTGTATCCTGTAATTCTTCCTTTGTAAATAAGATTCAGTACGATAAAATCAGCCAGAGGGGCTGAAATACAAAGAAAATAGGTAATATCTATACATCATTCACTCATTCAACAAATGAACAGTTTCAAAAAACTACCTCAACGTGACAGTCCATCAATGGTAATGATTTTTATTAACAAACCATCATACTTTCCAAAAAACAAAAACCCCTTGCTGAAAAAAAGTCAGCAAGGGGGGTGTTGTTAGTGCACTGACGACAAATCCTTATTAAAAATCATAGCTCAGTCCAAAGCTCAACAGATGTGCTGAAGCATCGGTAAAGGTTCCGTTTATAGTGTCATTACTGACGCTGCGGCTGGTTTTATAGTCATAAAGGTACGCCAGCCCCAGCTCCATCTGCTCGTTCACTCGATAACGGGCACCAATCGAATAGAGGAAAGAATCACTATCAGGCAACTCAAAACCCAGGGTAGTATCCGGCACACCGGTTTCATCGTAGGCAAAACCTGCCATCAGAGTCCAGGTTGGATTCAATTCATAGCTCAAACCTATGCGATAAGAATCACTGTCTTCCCAATTTTTTGGGATAGGTTGATTATAAATAGCAAGTACCGGATGGGTGATGGGGGTATCGTATTGAAATGCAATACTCTCATATTCCGACCAATAGGTTCTGTCCCAGGTCAAATCAACAATGACCTTGTCAATGGTGTAAGCCATAGAAATACTGAGAACGGCGGGAGCCGGGACAGAAACGCTGCCACCGGTATTCATGGAGTAAGGCATGGGATAATTGGTACCCATGTTCACATCCCCGTCAAGGTCCAGATCCACATTTGAACGATACGTCACAGACAGATTCATGTTATCCATGGGACGCAGGGAAGCGGCCAAGTTCCATCCCCACTCGATGGTGTCACCATCCATGGCCCGATTGATGGCAATTCCTGTATCGGATTGAACGGCATAATTACTCAGTTTTGCTGAACTGTAGAGCATACGGACACCGCCGGCCAAAGAAAACATATCCCCGATCTGGTAAGAGACAGTAGGATTGACATCAAAGACCTTGAGGCTGTACTCCTGGGCATAGCTCCGGGGAAAGGGCTGGGTCCAACGCTTGGCCAGTCCGTCCGGAGCTGTGACGGAAAAGCCGAAGCGGAAGTTATTCATATTCGGAGAAACAAGAAAGACTGTGGGAAAGATAAAATTCTCCACCTCTGACTCACCATTATACAGGGGAGTACGGTTATCAGTATAGGTGATTGCCGGCAGATTAATATACGTCAAAGCCCCTTCAAACTGCCACGCATCTTTCATCCAGGACATGTTGGCAGGATTAAAATAACTGGAATCAGCACCCATTGATGAAGCAATATTGGCACCGGCCTTGGCCACGGAGTCAACAGACTGCTCAGGAATACGATACCCTGCAGCCCAGGCAGATCCAGTGATTAAAACGAAGCTCAAGGCCAGCACAGAAATCTTTTTTTTCATATTCACCTCTCTTTACCTATATAAAATATAAATAGTTACCCAGCCGGACTTATATTACAGGCTGGCAACTCTTCCTTTTCCATTTAAAAAAGCATTGCTCTCGAAAACCAGCTAGGCTTCTATGGCATCATAACACCACCATCATAGAGATAGCGTTTGATCTTATGAGTTGCCGTCTTAATAAAGGGCTCCCGTCTTTCCACTATTCGTGTCAAACGTGATGCTGTTGACAACTGTTCGTTCACCTCCCTGCGCATATCAGCAATCAGAGAGTTTATATATTCACGTTGTTCAACTCGGGACTGCCCCTTAGTCTCTTCATCGATAAGCTCATAATCCGGATAAATCCAGCCATCAAGTTTACCGTTATTTTCCACCACCAGGGCCTCCACCACCCACGAATAGGCGTTCAGCTTATGTTCGATGGGCTCAGGGTAGACATTCTCACCGTTAGACATGACAATGACATTTTTTGATCTCCCTCGAATATGAAGATTTCCAAATTCATCAAGATAACCCAAGTCACCGGTGGCCAGCCAGCCATCTTCGGTAAGTACCTCTGCCGTGGCATCAGGATCATTGCGGTAACCCTGCATAATGTTAGGTCCGCAGCCGTAGATTTCTCCAATTCCGGTCTGAGGATCTGGATTAACGATCTTGATCTCTACCCCGGAGAAAGGTTTCCCTGCTGAACCAACTACAATGGTGGGATCTCCGGGAGGACCACCCGACAAAATAGGTGCCGATTCAGTGAGGCCATAGCCGATAAGATAGGGAAAGTCCGCCTCGTCCAAAAATTTCTCCACCTCAGGATTCAAGGCAGCCCCCCCAATCCCCATCAGCTTGAGATTTCCGCCAAAGAAATCTATCAGCTTGTCACCAATCTTACGACACACAAACTTTCTTCCAAAGGAAAATCGACAGAGTAGAGAGAGGAGACGGCTTTTTTCAATCTGAGGCAGGACCCGTTTCTTATAAATCTTTTCCATAATCAGAGGGACCACAAACATCACCTCCGGTTTCTCATATTTACAGATTTTCTGGAGAATAGCCGGGGTCGGACTCTTTCCGGCATAGGCAATCCTACAGCCTTTAATCAGAGGAAGAATAAATCCCAGTGTAAATTCGTAGGTATGTGACATGGGGAGCACCGAGAGAAAAACCGCCCCACTCTTTATTACCGGAATCATGGCTGCAGCGGAATAGGCATTGGCCGTCAGATTTTTATGGCTGAGCATCACGGCTTTAGAATAGCCGGAGGTTCCTGAAGTGTAGAGAATGGAGGCAAGATCATCTTCCACAACCTCAGGGAAGGATACGCCCTCACCATCCTCCAGTTCTTTCTTCATGACCATCGCCTCCTCCAGATAAGTAGAGAAGGGAACTGCATCCACGACACCCGGAATTCCTTCAGAATCGTCAAGGGTAATGATCTGCCGCAGCTTTTTTTTGTTCAACTCATAGATTTTTTCAATCTGGCGTTGGGTGATAAAAAGGAGCGGGGCCTCCATTTCATTGAGGATATGATGCACATCAGCTTCCGGAAGGTCAGGAAGAATGGGTACTGCAATTGCCCCGACACGAATAATGGCAAAATAAGCCGTCCCCCAATTATGAGAATTCTCTGCCAGGATCGCCACATGGTCGCCTTTTTTCACCCCTTCTCTCGCCAGGCGAACAGCAAGGGCTGTGATACGCTCATGGAACTCTCCATAAGTCAGAGGAGTTTCTGTTGCCATTCCTATGGCAGGCTGATCTCGATAACGATCAAGACTGGTATCAAGTATATAATTCAGGGTCATCCGCACATCATTCGAATCCGGCATGAAGCACCTCTAATAAAAAAGATTGTGGCCAAGAGAAGAGAGGAGGGTTTTGGGCTGTTTCGGCAGCCTTTGACATTTTCTCTTCACCAGCAATGAAATGAATATTGAGAAAATTGATCGCAAAAGACCTATTTTTTTGGGATGCATAGTACATAAAAGTGAGTTTTTGGTCAATTAAGAACAAAATAGGCGAACAGCATACCCGAAAAAAACGCCTTTCTTTCGAGAGGATAGCTATTTTACCTTGACAGAAAAACAAGGGCCATATACAAATTAGGATAAGAAGTAGTTCATTATGGACTTATTCTACTTCAAAATATTGAGGTAAAATAGAGGCCACAAATGCATTCAACCAGACGTTCTTTATGTATACACGACACCCTTCTCATATTTTCTTCCTGCTCCTTTTCGTTACCTTCGTGTTGTCCAGTACAACCCTCTACGGTTCCACACTCCCTGTCCTCAATAACATTACCAAATGGCAGGCAGAAAAATCCATACCCGTCACAGCTTCCCCAAAAGTATCCGTTTCACAAGCGGTATCCTCTACCAGGTCAGCCCCTGTCATTCTCGGAGCGGCTGACGATATCACAAAAACAAAAAACAGAATTGGCCCTGCTGTCACCGCTGCAACCACCAGAAGACTTGAAAAAAGAATTTCTTCCAGAAGTGCCATTATCATTGATGCCCAAAATGGAAAAACCCTCTTTGCCAGAAATCCCAACGCACCACGCCAGCCTGCCTCCACCATCAAAGTTTTGACCGGAATGATTGCCCTCAAATCCCTGACCAACAGTGAAAGCGTCTCTGTGAGTCCTAAGGCGGCACGACAACCCCGATCCAAGATATATCTTGACCAGCGTAAAGTGTACAAGGCAAACGACCTGATCAATGCCGTTCTCCTGGCCTCAGCCAATGATGCCAGTGTGGCCCTGGCTGAAAAAATCGCAGGCAACGAAAAACAATTTGCCAAGATGATGACCCTACGCGCCAAGCTCTGGGGTGCCCAACATACTGTATGCAAGACCGCCACAGGACTTACGGCAAAAGGACAAACAAGTACAGCACGTGACCTGGCCACCATCTTTCGGCATGCCATGAATGATGAAGAATTCTCCAGCAGAATGAAAAAGATCAAGACTCGTACCACAGACGGTCAACTTCTGCGTAACCACAACAAGGCCCTCTGGCAGGTCAAAGGAACTCTGGGCGGCAAAACCGGCTACACCAATGCAGCCAGACAAACTTATGTGGGGAAATTCAAGCGGGGGAAAAACGAGATTATTGTTGCCATCATGGGCAGCGAAACCATGTGGGCGGACATCAAACGACTGGTCGAGTACGGTTTTCAAAAAAAGATAGCCATGTCCAACGAGCATGACACTCTGACAAAAGATACGGAACTGATGGCTGAGCTCTAGAAACACGCATGCCTTCTCCAGCTTTCCCCAAGAGTTGCTCCATACCCTTGAGAAGTATTTCTCTTAACCAGACTGCCTTTCTGTGCAGTGATCTGTGATAGCTTCTGTGGTTGCGAACACTTACATCACAACCTTCGTACCCCCTCCACAGTCAGAGTAATGGCACCATATTCTTCTTCCACCCTCCCCCGCAGCATATAAGGACACCCTGCAAAAAGATGTGAGGCATAGCGGCGATACACCCTGGGGAAAAAGGTTGTTTCCACCACCCCGGTTTCATCCTCAAAGGTCAGAAATTCCATAGCCTCTCCGCTCTTTGTCGATACCAGCTTGCCACTGAGCAGCCATCCGGCAAATGAAACCTGTTTCCCTTTGCAGTGGACCAACTCAGAGGCACGGGTCCGTCCCTGCAACTTGACACCGCACAGCAACAGCGGATGTCCCTTGCAAAAAAATCCGAGCATTCGATATTCCCGACGCAACAACTCTCTTGGGGCAAGTGGTTGCAGGTGGGGGGCATCAGGAAGCTGCACACCAAACAGAGGAGTGCTCTTCTGCCTCCTGGCAAGGCAATGAAACTGGGAAAGTTCCCAGAAAAGCCTGGTTCGGTTCTTCTCTGTTGTCACCCCATCTAAAGCTCCTGCCTGAATCAAGGCCCTGGACTCATCTTTTGGCGGCTGAACTCGCTGCCAGAAATCAACGCCGGAAGTATATGACTGTTTCTGCCTGCATTTGATTATCCTCCCCATCACCTCTGTTGAAATACCTTTCACCGCCATCAGTCCCACTCGGATACTTTTTTTGCTGCCCTTCCCCTTCCAGCGAATTTCACTCTCATTGACACAGGGAGGCAAGACCCTCAGCCCCAAACGCTTTGCTTCCGAGACATAGGCGAAGGTTGAGTAATAGCCTCCCTGGTTAGAAATCACTGCGGCCATAAACTCTGCAGGATAGTGTGTCTTGAGCCAGGCGGCCTGAAAGGAAACCCTGGCATACGAGGCAGAGTGTGGTTTGCAGAACGAGTAGCCGTCAAAACTCATCATCATCTGCCATAGTTTTTTCCGCGTTTCCGCATCCACTCCCCGGGCAGCACAGCCCCCGTCAAACTCCTGCTGATAATCTCGCAGGCGCAGCTCTCTATCCTTCTTGGAAAGCACTTTACGCAAACCGTCTGCCCGGGCATGACTAAACCCGGCAAGGGCCACCGCCACCCGCGACACATCCTCCTGATAGACCATGAGCCCGAAGGTCTCATCCAAGACCTCGGCCAACTGAGGGTGGAGATGCAGCCATTCGCCTCCATGCAGGCGGCGTACATATTCACGAACAAAATCATTGGCTGCCGGGCGAATGATTGAGGACTGAAGAACGAGTTGCTCAAAATCGCCTGTGCCTGCCTTTTGCTGAAGCAGCCGCATGGCAGGGCTTTCAATATAAAAGCAGCCCATGGTCCGCCCTTCAGCCACCGTCTTTCTGGTCTGAATATCATCTTCCGGCTGCCAATACTCCTCATCAAAACTGCAACCACTCTCCTCTATGGCTGCAATAGTATCGCGAATTACGCCCAGACTGCGATTCCCCAGAAGATCGATCTTCACCAGCCCTGCCTCTTCTGCCGAATCTTTATCCCACTGAATCACCGGTACCCCCTTGGCAGCAGTCTCCACAGGCACATAATCCGTCACTGCCCCAGGAGTAATAACCACACCGCCTGGGTGGACTGAGATATGACGGGGGATACCAATCAACCGAGAAGCCAAGGCAACGATCTGGGGCCAGGGAGAAACAAGTTTTTCTCCTTTTAAGGCCGGCAGATTCTGCAGGCTTGAGAGCAGTGTTTTCCCACGCTCCCGGCGCAGACCGGAGATGCGTTTGCTTAGACCTGAGATCTCCCCCGGAGGCATCCCAAATGCCTTTGCAGTTTCCCGTATGGCCATTCGCGGTTGAAAACAGACATGGGTGGAAACCATGGCCGCATGACTGCCATACTCTTGTAAAACCTGATCCAGCACCGCATCCCTCTCATCCCAGGCAAAATCGATGTCGATATCCGGAGGATCGAGGCGACCAGGATTCAAAAAACGTTCAAAATAAAGATTGTGTTTGAGGGGACAGACATTTGTAATCTCCAGGCAATAGGCCACCAATGAGGCAGCACCGGAACCCCGTCCGCAGATGCGGGCAGGACGGTGATTCTTCTTTCCCTGGGAACGATGGACAATATCCCGCACCACGAGGAAGTAGGAGGAAAAGCCCATGGAATCAATGACCCGCAACTCATACTCCAGCCGCTCCACCACGGCCTCGGAAAGATCAGTACCGTAACGTTTACAGGCCCCTCTGTAGGCATCCCGATGCAAAGCCGCAGCCACATCTTGTCCCTTCCCCTTCCAGGGAGGCATGACAATCCCGAAGCTGGGCCCGGAAAAACTGCAGCGCTCAGCAAGATGACGGCTGGCAGCCACCACTCCCGGCCAGACGGCAAAGCGATCCCGATAGACGCTCGGGGCCTCCAGCCAGGCTGGAACAGGTCTGCCCTTTTCTGTTTCCGGCTCCAGGCGACTATTGGTCCTGATCGCCTGCATAAGCAGGAAAAGATCTCTGTCTTTTTCCTCGCCCAGGGCGGCAGCGGGTGTGGCCACCGCTGGGATATTACGTCCCTCCGCCCATCTCCGCAACCGTCCCCCCTGCTCCGTGGGCCAGCTCCCCAGATCTGCGGCCAGATCTATCCCCTGCTTCTGCAGACTCTGCAAAAGTACAGAAGAACGAGACAACACAAGAAGTCCATCACCATATTCCCCAACTTGCTTCTCCAGAGAAAAATTCCCTGCCCTTTTTCTCCTACTTATCAAATTGCATAAATTGATATAACCAGTAGAATCCTTCACCAGACAGATAACCCGCTCGTCACTTCCCGGCTCAGTTATTTCCGCCCCCACCAACGGTCGCAGTTTTTCCTGTTTACAGGCCGCAAGAAAAGGCCAGAGACCGGAGAGGGTATCGCAGTCGGTGAGGGCCAGCCCTGAATAGCCAAGTTCCTTTGCCAACTGGCAAAGCCTGGCCGGAGAACTTGTCCCCCGCATCAAAGAATAATAGGAATGAAGTGAGAGAGGAAACATAAGGGTACCTTGAAAAATCAGGCTGAAGGAAAAGACTATGACTACCAGCTGGAGTTACTGTCGTTTGTTACCTGGAAAGACCACTATGGTCCAAGAACATTGTTGCTGCTTCAGCCTCTCTGCCCCCTTACCTTATAAGGCTGTTCCCAGGCGGAGAGAACCACTCCCGAACCTGGCGCAAACCGCATCCATGGCAGTTACCATCTTTTCCTGCTGCAATTCCCGGCATGAACGCAGGACAAAGAGGGTCTGCTGCCGTGAACGGGGCAGGAGTCGATCGCAGGCCAAAACACAACTACGGATCCGAATACGTCGCTGCCAGGCCCGGCTCAAAGCAGTCAATGCCAATTGCCGGAGATGGAAATCATTATCCGTCCCTCCTGCCTGTGTTGCCTGCCGCACCGCAACTCTCCCATCACTATAGGTCAGGGAAACTCCGATCCGCTGACCGACCTTTCCCTCCTGGCGCAACTGCCTACCTATTTCATGCACCAGAGAAGTGAGAACACCTTGCAGCTCACGTTGTTCAACGACATCCCCCTCAAAATGATACTCACGTGAGAACTTGGTGTCTGCGGTCCCTCCAGGCAGAACAGGCGTCCTATCCTGCCCCCGGCTCGCATCATACAGGTATTCGCCCCGTCCCCGAAAAGGAACTGCCAGCTGTTCCCGATTCAACTGCGCCAGCTGTCCAATACGTTCCAGATTAAAATCCCGTAATAAGCCAACCTCCTTGCAACTGAGTCCGGGAAGCAGCGACAATGGCAAAGGAGCCAAAAATTCTGCCTCTTCGCCAGCACCAACGATATATTCCCCCAGTGGCCGAACCATTCTCGAGGCCACCTTTGAGACCAGCTTATTAGAGGCCAGGCTCCACACCGGATCCAGGCCGAGTTCCTTCAACACCTGCTTACGCAATCTCCAGGCAATATCCGGGGCAGGACCAAAAAGCCGATGGGTACCGGTAACATCCATAAAAAGATGTCCATCCTCCTCTCCCTGCTCAAGCAGTGGTGTATAGTGAATGACCTTGCTCACCAGAGCACCCATGGCCTTACGATAGAGCTTGTGCCTGGGCATCAGGATCCTGGCCCGCCGACAATAGCGCCGTGCCCGGTCCAGTCGCATTCCTTTACGCACCCCATCCCCATAGGCCTCTTCACTCATATCATAGACCAGAGCTCTGGCCGCCTGTTGGGGAGCAACGATTATGGGCATTCGTTTCAGGGAACTGTCCTGAAGCCTTTCCACAGCCACCGCAAAATCAGTGACATTCAGATGAATGATGGATCTATCCAGCATCCCGCTCACTCCTGTCACAGAATTTCTCTCAGCAGAGCGGCGTTCTCCGGTGCCTGGGCACGAACATGATTGTTAAAAAAAAGCATGCCCCGATTCGCCTGTGAACGCAGGGAAGAAAGATAACGACCATTCCATTCCTGCAATTCTTCCGCAGAATAGGAATAATCAAATTTCTTCTGCATATTACCGGACTTCCAGCCCTGACAATTACGGCCATGGAAGCGGACAAAAAAGAAAGAGGGGTTCGTGACAATATCCAGACAGGGAAAGAGGCCGGGCAGAGAGGGTCCATCCACAGTCACCAGGGTCACCTGCCTGCGTTGCAATTCGGCAAAAACAGAATCCTTGGCCCATGAGACATGACGGAATTCCACCGCCAGAGGAAAGCCCTGCAACCCGTCCAGGAGCTGCGCCAGATAATATCGATTATTCCGGGTCCGCTCAAAATTCGGCGGTAATTGTATAAGGATGGCTGCAAGCTGTCTCTGCAGAGGCTTAATCCCCTCCCGGTACTGCTTCAACTCCTGTCGCCAGTCCCTATCCCGCTCATGAGTGAGGGTCCGCGTCAACTTGGCAGCAAAGAGAAAACTGTCCGGGGCCTTAGCAATCATACGACTGATGGCCTCAGCTCGGATCATCTGATACCAGGTATAGTTCAATTCGACTATGGGAAAGGCGTCAGCGTAAAGGGGCAGCATCTGCGGAGCCCGAGTCCCCCGGGGATAAAAACCGCTATCCACCCACTCGGTATAAGAATAGCCGCTGGTGCCTATCAGGACAGGGCAGAGAGTATCTTTTCTCTCAACCACTCCTCTTTTCTGTTCCACGACTTCACTCATCAGCTAACCATAACAACGATAAAGGTGGCCTAACGTGATACGTGGTCAAAACTACTTCGGATCACGCCCACCACCTTGCCCTGCACCAGGAGATCGGAAAATGGATACCGGGTTGGCTTGAATTTTTTGTTTTCCGGGTGTAACTCAATGTAATCAGTCCCCAGAAAAAAACGCTTTACCGTGGCCTCTTCCTCCTGAATGAGTACGGCAACAATCTCTCCGTTTTCTGCATACTGCCTGGGTTCACAGATCACCAGGTCTCCATCCAATATACCGGCATCCTGCATGGAATATCCCTGAATGCGCAGACAAAAGAGATTACTTCCGGGAAAAAGATCCCCATCCACAACCACAGAGCCGTCCCATTCCTGCTGGGCATACATGGGCAGACCGGCAGTGATTCGTCCCACCACGGGTAATTCCCGAACTCGTCCGCTTCTTCCCTGCACAGCCTGTTGCGGCAGAATACGGATAGAACGGCTGTAATGCCCTTCCCGTTCAATCACCCTCTTTCGTTCCAACTGGCTAATCAACTGGGCCACTGCATTACGACTGACGCCAAGATCATCTGCCGCCTGCCGCAGACTGGGTGCACGTCCATCCTCCTCCAGATTTTCCTGAAGGTAATCAAAGAGCAGTTGCTGTTTTTTGGTTAAATCCATCCTCTCTCCTTTTTGTACATGTACTTATACCTATTACACCACACTCAGCAATAATGTCAATGTACTTTCCCTCAAAAAAGCAGACTGAAGGTGGCCTGAAAATCCCACGACACCTACACAAACCTTTTTCGAAGCACATGAAAACCGCAATACTGGCGATAACTCAACAACAAACAATCTTCTCCATACATAAGAACTGATTTATCCACGAATACCCCCTTCGCATCTCAACCGGACAAAGTGCCCGCAGCAGACATTGTTCCCGGATAAACCCACTCCTACAAAGAGTTATTTCATGTAACTTCTGTAACCAAACTTTGCAGCCTGCGTTTAATAAGTATAACAAACAGTTTGAGGTTACTCAGCTGGACAAAGTCTATTCCCGCACCATGCCTTGAAGTTGCCCAAACTGTCTTATTGAGCACATTTCTGCAGCAAATAAACGTTGCCGAGGTGTAACTTACAAAAACAAGGAGATCTTCTATGAACAAAATTGGAACCACCTTTGCTTTTTGCTTAGCTCTGGCTGCCAGCCCTGCCCTTGCCCATCATCCGGCTGCAGACATTGTTGATCCAGTGATCTATGCAATGATTGATGAGATGGTGTCCGATACTCCCCATGCCGACCTGGTTTTTGACGAAGATATGGGTACCTCCACATTCGAAATAGATTCTGTCAGTGCAGCAGAAGATCTTATTGACGATGGATTGCTTGCCACTCTGTCCCTGCTCGACGTCGAAGATGTGACAGCTACCATCACATTTGGCTATGACATTGAATCAGCAAGCAGCAGCAATGAAGATCCCACGGATGATCACTGGGCGGAAAGAAATGATTGGGGCAGGCAGGTATTTATCACTGTCAACACCGAACTCTGCGAAACCCCTCCCTGTGAAGATATACTAAGCGACTAAAGGTTCTATGGGTTATTTATTAAACTGCTAAGCTTTTCAAGAGAAGTCACCAGGCGACAGAGACACCTCTCTGTCGCCTTTTTTCATGCACTATGCAAAACAATCCTTCCTTCCACCTCTTCATTTCATCCTATTCTCCTCCAGTCAATTCTCATCGGTAACTTCCACTGCCTTTCCGGTGCCCCCCCCCACGTGCAGGGACACATTACATCTGGTAGTCTTTGCTGAGGTAGAGTATTTTGCTCTTTTCCCTTCAGATGGTCTTCCAGTAAAGAACCTTTTAATTCAACAATTCCTCTTTATCTCCCATGGATCAAAACCAACAGCATCACAACCGTATCTCTCAAGACCTGCAGATCTCCGTCAAGCAGGTGACAGCCACAGCCCATCTTCTGGCAGAAGGTGCCACAGTCCCCTTTATCTCCAGATACCGAAAAGAGGTGACCGGCTCCCTTGATGAAATTCAGGTTGCAGCCATCCGAGATCAACTCACCAGCCTTACTGAACTGGATAAGCGTCGTCAGACAATTATAGATTCGCTCTCCACAAGGGATCTTTTAACTGACGAGTTACAGGCCGGCTTACAGCGTGCGCAAGACCTGGCAACCCTGGAAGATATCTATCTGCCGCACAAACAGAAAAGAAAAACCCGTGCCATGATAGCCAGGGAAAAAGGTTTAGAACCCCTGGCCCGCTCAATCTTTAACGGCCATGACAAAGATATCGACATCCCTGCCTTTATTGATTCTGAAAAAGGAGTAACTTCTGAGGATGAGGCCCTGGCCGGTGCCAGAGATGTCATCGCCGAATGGATAAATGAAGATCCGGCAATGCGTGCCCGTCTACGCAAGCTCTTTAGCGAAAAGGCAACAATCCATTCTACAGTCATAAAAAAGAACAAGGAAGCCGGGAGCAAATTTCGGGATTATTTCGACTGGCAGGAAGAATCCCGGAAGGCCCCGGGACATCGTTTGCTAGCCATTTTTCGCGGCGAAGCCGAGAAGATCCTAAGAGTGTCGGTCAGACCTGAGGATGATCCGGCCCTGACCATCCTAAATAAACAATACCTGCCCCAGGGAAAATTTCGTGAGCAGGTATCACTGGCAGTGGCAGACAGTTACAAGAGATTACTGGCTCCTTCCCTGGAAAAAGAACTTCGAAGCAGTCTCAAAGAGAGGGCTGACAGGGAAGCCATACAGGTCTTTGCCGACAACCTCAGAGAATTACTCCTGGCACCACCCCTTGGACAAAAGCGGGTCATGGCCCTTGATCCCGGATTTCGTACCGGGGCCAAACTGGTCTGCCTCGATGGCCAGGGCAGGCTGCTCGACTTCAGCACCATCTATCCCACCCACGGCGGGAACAGGCAGCAGGAGGCGGGGAAAAAAGTCGAAAAACTCTGCCGTCAGCACCAGATCCAGGCCATTGCTATCGGCAACGGCACAGCCGGTCGTGAAACGGAGCAATTTGTCCGCAACCTCGACCTGGACAGCAAGATCCTTATCACCCTGGTCAACGAAAGCGGGGCCTCGATTTATTCTGCTTCCGAGGTTGCCCGCCGGGAGTTCCCCGATCATGACATCACTGTCCGCGGGGCCGTCTCCATAGGCCGGCGCCTCCAGGACCCCCTGGCTGAACTGGTCAAACTCGATGCCAAATCAATAGGAGTTGGCCAGTACCAGCACGACGTCAACCAGGCAGAACTCAAAAAAGGTCTGGAAGATGTGGTGGTCAGCTGTGTCAACAGTGTCGGGGTAGAGGTCAACAGTGCCTCACAGGAACTGCTCACCTATGTCTCCGGCCTGGGCCCGGTCCTGGCCGCAAACATCATAAGCTACCGCGATGAACATGGTGCCTTTGGCAGCAGAAAAGAACTGATGAAGGTCCCCAGACTTGGAGCAAAGGCCTTTGAGCAGTGTGCCGGATTCCTGCGTATCCATGGTGCCGAAAATCCGCTGGACGATTCCGCTGTCCATCCGGAACGCTATAAAACCGTGATGAAGATGGTCGCAGACCTCAGTTGTAGTGTCAGTGACTTGATCAAGCAGCAGGAACTGAGGGAAAAGCTCAATCTCGAAAAATATGTCTCTGCAACAGTTGGCCTGCCGACACTTCATGATATCCTTGGCGAACTCGCCAAACCCGGTCGTGATCCACGCCAGGAGTTCACCACCTTTGCCTTTGCCAGCGATGTGAACACCATTGACGACTTGATTTCTGAAATGAGACTCCCTGGTATTGTCACCAACGTCACCCGCTTTGGTGCCTTTGTCGATATAGGGGTCCATCAGGACGGGCTGGTACATATCAGCCAGTTGGCGGATAGATTTGTCAAAGATCCCAATGAGGTCGTAAAGGTAGGGCAGCAAGTTATGGTCCGGGTCCTTGAGGTGGACCAACAGAGGAAACGAATCGCCCTCTCCCTTCGTGAGTTGTAACGGGGCTGCATCATTTCTCATTCTGATTACATACAAAATTCAGCCCCCCCACACACAAGTGTAACCTTCTGATAAAGAAACAAAACAATGAATGCACCCGGAATATCATCCCCGCGTAGGCGGGGATCCAGCTACGGGCTAGGCTCCTCGATTCCCGCCTTGCGGGAATGACGAAAAAAGTAGCTGAGCATCATACGTAATCATATTTATTATTGTACCGCTGCCATCCCCATTAACCCCACGGTCAAGCCAGGCACTTCTGCCACAGAAGCTCATCCAAAAACATCCCGCCCCATTGCACCACAAAAACGCCTATTCAAATGACAATCAGTATCATAATTACCTATTAGACCAACAGCACTCTTCAGCGTATAGTCAACTTTCTATAAAAAACATACTTTACTGAGGAGGATAGAATGAAAAAAGGTTTTCACATGTTGTCGCTCATTGGCGCCACTGCTCTGTTTTTGCTGTTTTCCATCACCGGAGGAGCTGCAGCCTCTGACCTTGCACCCTTTGCCGAGCAGGAAGGAGCACTCAGAGTAGCCGGGGGAACCGCTCACATCCCGGTGATGAAAGAGGCGGCCAAACAGATTATCCAGTCTAACCCGAAAATCCAAATCAGCATCGCCGGCGGTGGTTCCGGTCTCGGTATCAAACAGGCGGGAGAGGGATTGATCGATATAGGAAATGCGGGACGTAAGCCAACCGATGAAGAGATCAGCAAATATGACCTGAAACTCTTTAAATGGGCCATTGACGGCGTTGGAGCCGTTGTACATCCGGAAAACAGCGTCAAATCACTGAGCAGCGTTCAATTGCAGGACATCTATTCAGAGAAGATCAGCAACTGGAAAGAGCTTGGCGGAACTGACCGCCAGATCAACCTCTACACCCGTGATGAGGCCAGCGGTACACGCAAGGTCTTCTGGAAAAAGGCTCTGAGCAAGGGGGAGATATCGGCCAAAGCCAACGTGGTAATTTCCAACGGTGCTATGAAAACCGCTGTTGCCGGAGACCCTTTTGCCATCGGCTACATTTCCGTTGGCCATATGGACCCAAGCGTTACGCCGATAGCCCTTGACGGGGTAGCACCAAACCTGGATACCGTACGCAGCGGAGAATATAAAGTAGCACGCGGCCTGTACAGTCTAAGTAAAGGTGAGCCATCCGGATTGGCCAAACTCTTTCTCGACTTTATCTTCAGCCCCAGCGGTCAAAAGATTGTCGCTGAAAAGGGATTTATCCCTGTTCGTTAATGAATCGTCCGCATTCTTTTACCGAGTACATCTTTCTGACAGCAGCGGTCTGTAGCGGCTTGCTCACCGCTGCTGTCTTTATTTTCCTCTTCATTTTCAGCCTGCCGCTCCTGCAAAATGGTCAGCTGACAGATCTTCTGCTCTCATCCTGGGCACCGGACAAGGGAATGTACGGCATCTATCCGATGCTCAGCACCAGCCTGACGCTGGCCTGTCTCAGCCTGGCAATCAGCTTTCCCGTCAGCCTTGGCTGCAGTTTTGTCATCACCGCCCTGGCCCCTGCCCGCTTGCGCCGTTTTCTGTTATCCATGGTCAGATTAATGACCGGCATTCCCACCGTGGTCTATAGTTTTGCTGCCCTCTTTTTGCTTGTACCATTTATGCGCAACATCCTCGGCCAGGGATCGGGAATGTGCATTCTCACCGCCGCACCGGTGCTTGCCCTGCTCATCGCTCCAACCATGATCATCTTTTTTGTCGGCAGCTTTGAAAAAGTCCCACGCAGCTCAACCCTTGCCGTGGATGCACTGGGAGGCAGTGAAATACAAAAGCTTCTCTATGTCATGATTCCCCTGGCATGGCCGGGTATTCTCAACGGACTCCTCCTTGGCTTCGGACGAGCCATGGGTGACACCATGATCAGCCTGATGCTTGCCGGCAACAGTGCTTCACCCCTCAACTCTTTAACCCAATCGGCAAGAAGCCTCACCTCCCACATTGCCCTAGTCATGGCATTTGACTTCGATTCCATGGAATTCAAATCCATTTTTGTCTGCGGACTTGTTCTCTACATCTTTACAGCAATTCTGATGCTGCTTCTTCGCATGAGTACTCTCTGTTTTTCAGGTAAACGATGATACGCAGACTCATTGAAGACGCACTCACCGTACTGTCCTGGGCCGCCGGACTACTGCTTACGCTGGCACTTCTGACTCTTGCGGGTTATCTGTTAAAAAAAGGCGGCAGCACCCTGGGGGTCGATCTCATCTTTGGAGACACTGCCCCCCTGGATGCCTTGATGCTGCGACGTCAGGTCTTTGACGGCCTCTTTCCAGCCATGATCGGCACCCTGCTGCTTATCACCGGCTCCATGCTCATTGCCATTCCGGTGGGCATCGCCGCCGGTATTTATATGGCCGAATATTGCAGTGGCCGGGTCAAAGGATTTTTCAGCCTGCTCTTTGACATCCTGGCCGGGGTACCGTCCATCGTCGTCGGTCTGGCCGGACTCTCACTCACTATCTTCCTGCACCGCCATTTCTCAGCACAGATTTCAACCAGCCTTTTGATCTCCTGCCTGTCTCTGGCCCTTCTGGTTTTGCCCTACCTGATCCGCACCACCCAGACAGCCCTTGAATCCATCGATCCGCTTATTCGCAGAACCGCGCCGGCCCTCGGGGCATCGCGTCTGCAAAATATTATCCGGGTGCTGCTGCCCAACTCCATCTCCGAGATTGTCGGCGGCATTATCCTGGCCACCGGCCGCTGTGCTGAAGATACGGCTGTTATCATGTTGACCGGAGCGGTTGCCTCGGCAGGCCTGCCCCGCTCAATTTTCGGTCAATATGAGGCCCTGCCCTTTTACATCTACTATATTTCATCGCAATACACCGGACCTGACGAACTGGCCCGAGGTTTTGGCGCTGCCATCCTGTTGATACTCATCTGCGCCGGCCTGCTGCTGATCGCTCTATGGATGCAGAAACGGCTGACGACATTGCTCCTCTACAGGTAACCCCAATGCAATCATCAATTAAAATCCGCACCCAAGCCCTCTGTTTTTATTATCATCACAAACAGGTACTGCACGATATCAGTGTACAGCTCCCGGCCAATAAAATAACGGCCATTACCGGACCTTCCGGCTCCGGCAAATCCACCTTTCTCATGATCCTGAACAGACTGTGGGAAGAAATAGCCGGCTGCTCCATATCCGGCAATGTGACTGTGGAACTGGAAGGACACCTGCAGGACATTAACGACAAGGCCCTGCCCGCCCGTGTCCTGCGCCGCAAAGTAGGCATGGTTTTTCAACAGCCAAACCCTCTGCCCATGTCTATTTTCAAAAACATAGCATTCCCTCTGTATCTCACTCATATTACGAACAAAAAGCATGTTAAAGATGCAGTGGAGGGCGCACTCAGACAGGTTCACATCTGGGATGAAGTAAAGGATAGACTCAACGACGACGGCCGCCTGCTTTCAGGCGGGCAGCAGCAGCGGCTCTGCCTGGCAAGGGCGCTTGTTCTGAGCCCAGAAGTACTGCTCCTGGACGAACCAACATCCTCGCTCGATCCCGAGGCCAGCGCAGCCATAGAAGAGCTGTTGCTCTCCCTGAAATCGCAGTGCACACTAATCATGGTTTCCCATTACCAGGACCAGATCCAGCGCATCGCCGACCTGCGCTTTGAAGTCCGAGATGGTCGATTTCTATGTCCTGATGCAGGATGTAACTGATTCAGGAGCGGCTGCCTGCTTTTGCCCCTCTCAATCAGTTTATTGTTCAATACAGTAAATGTGGGATAATGCCTGACATGATTGTACAACGTGTCTCGTCCATTCTGACGAATAACTTTGAGCAATGGTGCCAATCACCGCTTGGTCTGACACAGCAGCCGAGGTAAAATTATTACATGTGCCCGTTAAACTATCTATTATTGCACTGCCATCGGGATGGGTGTTAGTCCACGCAGTACCGTACAAGTTTGTCCCTTTCTCCGTGATATGTATAGCGTGACTGAGGACCGAATCTGTCAGATCATTCCAATCACTGGCGACAACAGCTTGACCAACCAATACGTATGGCCCTTTTGATCGGTTAAAAGTCGTAGCGGGGGATGAATCGACGGTACTTATCCAGGCCTTATAACTCCCTGTCAATCCCCCATCTTGTGCTAATTGATTACATATGCCATTGGCTCCGTCTACGCCACCGAGGTTCCCGCTATATGCTATACTGCTCACAAACACTATTTTATTCATTGATGGATCGTTAGAGCAATTTCCACTGCCAAGAGGGATGACAACTACCTTCTCTGCAAGAGCTATCGAACAAGAAAAGAGGATACACAACACACTAAAAAAAGGGAGCAGATGCTTCATAGTTTCCTTCCATTTTTCTTTATTTTTCAATTGATCAGAATTTCCCAAATGCAATTTTGCATATAAAAAAACTTTTCTCCCCCAAGAGAACTACAGAAGCCCCAGAGACCACAGACGGCTATCCCCTTGAAATAAAAATCCAACAAGTGTCTCTTAACGATCGCCCTCAAGACGTATTGTCAGGCCTTTCAAATCATCTCACTCAATGTTTTTTTCTGTCTTACCAGTCGCATAATTTTAAAAAGAGCAAGGAGCCTAAATCAGGGCATTTGGATATCGTACCCCAGTGCAGAAAGCTGGGCAAGGACACCATCATCGCCCACTAAATGGAGTGCACCAACAAGAACGAATTCTACGTCCTTTGTTTTGAGCATTGCTTCAATTTTTGGGATCCAGGCATTATTTCGCCGTACAATAATTTCGCTATACACCTCTGGGAAATCCTTCTTCAAAGGAGTGAGAGCAACTTCTTTGAGCTTGCGATTATCACCACACCGCCATGCATCTTTGATCGATTGTATCAAGTTGGGGAGTTCTTTGAGATCACGCAAGGTATAGGCAATCAACTCATTTTCCTGTCCTTCTCCCATTGCAGATATAAACGTCAACTGCTCTTCAACAGTTTCCAATTGCCCTATTTCTTTATGATCATTGATGGCTCTCAAACTGAAAAACTCATCTACACCAACACCGACCAGGCCAAGTCGCTGCAACTCTATCATTGTCAAAGTTAGCGCCACGATTCCAGGTTTAAAATTCACCATGCTGACCATGGGAACACCTCGACTGGAAAAATGCTTTTCCAGTTCTTGATAGGTCTCTTCATTCAACACCGTCTTCAAATTACGCCCATCTGGATAAAGCGCTTTACTCAACATCAGCTCTTGAAACTCAGGGCTCTGCATTTTTTGTATATCGGTTTCAAATACCAATCCAACTGATTGGCTGTAAGCTTTTTCAAATGTCGAGGGCAATGGATAATCAGACTGAGTTAAAATATGAATGGTGCCACCAATGAAAAGCTCATTATCTCCTTTAACAATCTTCCAAACTGGAGAATCTGCGTGAGCAGGAAGTACCCAGACAAGCAGCCAAAAAAATACCATCCATGCCAATTTCCTATTTTTCATCCGGCCCCCCTTGTTAACTCCATTAAATTTTGATGCAATGACCACCAAGACTCAGCATCTCATACTTCTATGCTTCTTCACCTTGAGTGAATAAGTTCACTCCCCTTTTCCCCGAAGAGACGAGCTGTCACTCTGTCAGGCAAAACCCGAAGAAAATTTTCCGATGCTACCATCCTGGAAGTCTCCGGTTTCAACGCATCAAGAAGGATATCAAACTTCTTGATTTCCTTCACATAGGTATCAAAGTGCCCGACCTTATCCGTTCCGATCATGAACCTGTCAGGATACTCCTCTACAAGGGAAACCCAGTCCCTATCAAGCTTGCCGCCGGGGGCCACATTATCTTCAAAGACAACCCAGGAAAGATCAAACCAAAGATTCCCATAGGTCTTGAGCAATCGATCTGCATCACGAATTATTGAAGGAAGAGTAAAATGACGGCTGATTCCCACATGAGCCCAGATAAAACGTGTTTCCGGATTCCCCTTAAGTGCATCTTCCATCTCATGCATATAAACCGGTTCCTGAAGCCATTTATTTCCGATATTATGATGCATCTGTACAGGCAGGTCATTCTCTGCGGCAAGCTCATATATCGGATCAAGAGCGATATTATTTGCCCGAGCTGTCTCTCCATAGGTTAATCCCGTCAAATCATCATGGCGGGTAAAAATCTCACCTATCCCTTCCCACAACTCAGGATACCATTGCATCATACGACGAACATGGTCAATAGCGTTACGATTGGTCGCATTAAAACCGCAGATAAAAGGATGAAATCTCACTCTCTCTTTCTCGGCAAGTTCCATAACCGCACGTGCAACTATTGAATCTGTCGCGCTGTACCAATAGGTACGTGAATCATCATCAAGATAATAGAGAGGTTCGCGGGGCTCTGCAGCATGCCATTTCTTCAGGACGGGTAACCCCATGACCTGTATATGATACACTCCAGCAGCGTCCATTTTTTCAAGAAGTGCCTCTATTCCATCCGTTTCCTGCAGGAAATCAACATAGTGGCAATGAGCATCGGTATAACGATATGCAGTTGACGACATCTTTGCTACCGGTGATGATGCCGCACTTTCCGTCACATTCAGGTGATGCGGTGTACACCCGAGCAAAGGATTAAGGGCCACCGTACCTGTGACGGCTGCTGTCGTCTTTAAAAAGTCTCTTCGGGTCAAAGAGTTTATCCCCTTGTTACTCTCGCTGTCATCCATAAACCCACCTTCTCAGTTTAATCAATCAGCTATGCACCTTGTGCTATTTCCCCTTTAGCTGCAGACATCAAAAAGATTTCTGATTACCCACAAAGCTCAGCCACTTTCTTGAGGGTAGCTTGAAAAATTCGTCGAAAGAGGGGACCGATTTTATTTTTCTTTGAACGCCGCCGGGAGACAGAATGATTTTCGCAAAAAGCCACGAAAAAAATTCAGCCCCCTACCTTTGTAATAAAAATTCAGACCACGGTTTATTTGTTAAACCGGTAAGGGAAACCGTGGTCTGTCCCTAACAAGGGGAGTGAGGGGTTAAGTCTGCCTTTGACTCATTTGGACGAACAAAAGTCAAGGGCAGACTTGATAATCATATAAAAGGCACCTCGGCCTGAAACTCAAGATCGAGCTTCAGGCCCAACCGAGATGGTTGTATAATTGAGGTAGGTAAACCATTACAAAGGAGGTGCCTTTTTTACTTCATTATACGATGGAATCGATC
>JAQYVF010000197.1 GCA_030145625.1 Desulfocapsa sp.
CAAGCCAGCAGAGACTCCTCCTGGACAATACAGGAGCGAAAGATGCAGAGGGAATGCCAGGTATGGTGATGCGAGATCGTCAAGTCATAAATAGAAGCCGACCACCCTTTCACTTTACTTATCAGAAATGCCCCCTTATTTGCGCCTTGGCAAAACATCACACATCGACCACCAAATCGCACATCAAGAGGCATCAAGTGCTTTTCGAACACCATTGGCCAAGTCTTTCATAATTACAGGCTTCATGACATAACCCCAAACACCAATAGCCTTAGCTTTATCTTCATTAATCAAGTCACTATAGCCAGTGCATAAGATAATTGGGATGTCAGGTCGAATGGCCACTATTCTCTTGGTAAGTTCTGCACCTGTCATGTTTGGCATAGTCATGTCTGTTATTATCAGGTCGAAGCTATTCGGGTTTTTCTGAAATGTAGCTAAGGTTTCCAAACTATTATTCAAAACGGTTGTTTTATAACCTAACTTTTCAAGCATCTTTCCATTCATTTTGGCTATCGTTTCATCATCATCAACAAGGAGAACCCTCTCATTACCTGTCGGCAAAGGTGGAGGACTTTTCTCTTGAGAAATTATTTCTCTTGATGTTGTAGCCTTAGGCAAATAAATATTAAAAGTTGTCCCTTTGCCTGGTTCACTGTACACATTGATTTCGCCGTGATAACTGCTGACTATGCCGTGAACAACGGCTAAGCCCAAGCCAGTACCTTCTCCCTTTGCTTTTGACGTATAATATGGTTCGAAAATTCTACCCAGAACATCGCTGGTCATTCCGATTCCGGTATCACTTATTGACAATTTAATGTAGGAACCAGGTGGAAGAGGGATTTTGTTAACTACATCTTCGCGAGTCAGTTCAATCGGTTGTAAAGAAACGCTTAATTCTCCCCCTTTTTCCCGCATAGCATGGTAGGCATTAATACAGACATTCATCACAATCTGGTGCAGTTGGGTTGGGTCAGCTATAACTGTTGGACAGTCTTGATTTATGTCTGTCTTGATTGCAATTGTGGTTGGAAGGGATGAGCGCAAGAGCCTTAAATCCTCATCAATGATCAACTGGATTTTCAGAGGGTTCAGTTCCTGGTCACTTCTTCGGCTAAATGTTAGAATTTGCTTTACTAATTCTTTCGCTCGCTCTGCACTATGAAGTACTTCATCAAGATCTTTCTGTAACTTTTCATTATCATTTGCATCATCCCTGGCTAGTTCTGCATATCCGAAAATGACCGTAAGAATATTGTTAAAATCATGGGCGATACCACCTGCCAAGGTACCTATAGCTTCCATTTTTTGAGACTGTTGAAGTCGCTCTTCAAGTTTTGTTTTTTCTTCCTTCGCATGTTTTCGTTCGGTAAGGTCATGGAAACTCCATACCCTTCCTGTTTCAATGTTGTTTTGGATAAGTGGAGTGGTATAACACTCAAATACTCGTCCATCCTTAAGACAGACCTCCTCAAAACCATCCACAGAACTCTGATATAAATTATCTACTCTTCTGCAAAATTTTTCGGGGTCTTCAAGCTGCTTAAGAACATACTCAATGAGTTCCTGATCACTTGTTGCATCAACAATAATCTCCGGTGGAATAGACCACATGTTAGCAAATCGGGAATTTGAAGCTATGACTTTGCCTTCACTGGAAACAACAAGAATTCCGTCAGCAGTAGAATGGAGTGTTGCCCACAAGACATTCTCCGTCTCCTTCAATCTGGTAATTTCCTTTCTAAGAAGCAAAAAGATAATAACTGATGTGACAATGACAAATAGCCACCCCTTTAGCATTTGGACGATTGTCAATAGCTCAGGGTCGTTGACAAACCAGAGTAATATTTGATCTGAAAAAAGTATCCAGAGTACGGAGAAACCAGCATAAATAAAAGAGACCTTGAATGCAGTATTTTCAAAGTAGAGTGAGTAGAAATTGATGAACCGTAATTTCATATGAAAAAACCATTTTTTATGCCAAATTTAAATTTGTCGCTAAAGACTCTCTCTGCAAGATCAAGGGTTAAATTGCAATCTCGTAATCTCATGATGTCGAAAATATCGACATGTTAACCGTTGGACAAGGATTATAAAACTGATGTTTTCCGTCATTCATCTCAAATCTTCCATTCTTGAATCTAAAGAAATTAGTGATCTCTTTGTCCATGGATAAGATGAAGTCAGGGATGAATTGCCCTTGACCATACGAGTAAGGTTTGTATTTGGGTATCTGCAATACGTTGTGCTGAAGTTAAGCGGTAACGCTCCAAGATCAAGAAAGATTTCCAATTAACAAAAGTTGCCGGGTTTGTTTTTCAATGGCTTGTCCTTCTTCTCCGAGGATATCTTTTTGGATGATATCAAGATGCTGAGAAACTTTCTATTAGGCTTCAGTTACGTCCCGAAACGCAGTTTCTATCTCGTCAGGAAAGTTTGATAGCACAACATCTTTCATGCTACGGTGCATTTTTGTTATGTTAAGAGCAGCGTGGAGAGAGGCATTTGACACAACAAGTGGATGTTCGCAAATCGTTCTGGTAAGATTTCCTAATGTGAACAAGCCGTTTATCGTAAAAACCCCAAAAGACAAGAATAACAAGAAGATGAGAAAGAAACTCAGGTATGATTTTAGTTTTTTCATCTTATTAGCTAAAGAGTACCTTGCAACCGAACCAAGAGCGTTTTATCATTCGTCCCACCCTGAAAATACTTCGGCCACTCAGTATACTCTGAAACCATGTTTAACCTCCCATATATGATGAACGGAACGGGATGATTGATAAAATATTGTTGAACTGAGCCGCGGGGTCGGAGAAAATAGCTTGAAAATCCCACCTATGGGGTTTGCTTCCAACCATTTGTTATCAGAAAGATTTTTTTATGAATGCAAAAAAGCCTTTGGCTTTAAATTCTCAATTGTTGGTTCCATAGAATGTTTTTAATTCTATCCAAAACATTACTTCTAAGCAATGTCTTTTCCGCGCCAACGGTTCCTTTTATCATTTGTCCCGCCCTTAACTACCCCAAGTATCCTGATTTCCTCGGAACTGTGTCGCTTTCTGCCAAGGTGGACAGGAGGAGCGGTATGATTGATAAAATGTTGTTGGACTGAGCCGCGGATTCCAGTAAAAGCGGATGAATTCTCCGGCCTCAAATTTCCTGCTCCTACAGAAGTTTTTTTCTGTTGTCTCTGTTGCTCTAGGGCCCATTTTTTAGTATAGAGTCCTTGACTCTTACCTGGCAAACAATAGATTGCAATGCAATACTGTATAAGCTCTTCTCTCCTGGCTTTTGAGAAAAATTTAAATTATGAAGAAACAACTGATAGATCTGCTTGTCTGTCCAGCCTGTCTCCCCAATGAAAATTCACTGAATGTGGAAATAAAAGATCAAGACCACGGTGATGTTATTACGGGTGCACTGAACTGCTCCATCTGTGATAAACAATTTTTGATTGAGGATGGCATAGCCTTTCTCGACCCCTGTTTAAACGGCACTGATTCCACCAATCCCCCCCAGAAGTATGAGCAGGAGGATGTTGTCTCTTCCTATCTCTGGAGCCACTATGGTGATTTGCTCAATGATGAAAATGCTTCTGATGCCTACCAAAAGTGGTCGGCACAGGTGGAGAGTTCTTCCGGCGTCAGTATCGATCTCGGAGCGGCTGTCGGGCGTTTCACCTTTGAAATGAGCCGAAAATGTGAGCTCGCAGTGGGAATTGATAATTCTGTTGCCTTTATCAAGACAGCTCGGGAACTTCAAAAAAAAGGAGAGATTAAGGTCTGGTTGAAAGAAGAGGGCGAAATCCGACGGGAAGTCACCATACGC
>JAQYVF010000100.1 GCA_030145625.1 Desulfocapsa sp.
GAGCCAGGATCTCCTGAAAGGCCTCTGCCTGCCTGTTACTGCGAACCAGCACCGCAATATCACCACAGGTCACCCGTCTCTTCTCCTCGGAACCCTTGCCCGGCACCAGCGCCCCGCCTTGCAGCAGATTTTTTATCTCTGCCACCACATAGGCCTGGATACGCTGCTGGCAATTCCCCGATGTCCACGCCTTCACACCATTTTCATCAGGAGATTCCAGGCTGCAGTAGACCATACCCGCCCCTGCTTTCTCTTCCTGCCACAATCTCCAGCGCTCAAGGGGCTGAGCCGCCGACACCGCATGATAGGGAAGCTGTGCGGCAACAAAAGACGCCTCTTTCAGGAGAAACAAGCTATTAACGGCCTGCACAAGCAGAGGGTTGGAGCGGTAATTTCTTTCCAGCCCCAGGGTGCGATCAGCTGACCTGCGGGCCTGAAAATAGGCATAGACATCTGCGCCTCGAAACTTGTATATGGCCTGCTTCGGATCGCCAATGAGGTAGAGGAAGTGTTGACCGGCCCCAAACAGGGTGGAGAAGATACGATACTGGGCAGAATCCGTATCCTGAAATTCGTCAATCAATGCCACCTGGAAGCGACCTGCCAGCAGAGTCCTCAGTTCCTTCCCCTGTTCCCTCTCCAGGGCGCGTGCCAACAGGACCACGAGATCATCAAAAGAGAATCGACCCTGTTTGTTCAAACGCTCCCTGAGTCCACTCTGCAGCTCCTGGGCCAGACTGATACGCAGGGCAAGAACTGCACGCTCACAGCTGCCAAGGAACCGTTCAACATGTTCCCCGGCCAGCGGCCACTCTTGCAGGAAGGCCAGTTTCTTGGCATCTCCCCGTAACTTATTGCCGTGCAATTGCCCCATCAGCCCCTGCAGGCCAAGGTTGGCAAGATCTGGTGGCAGGTGCATGGAATCCCCTGCAAAAAATGCACTGCACTGCTGCCACCAGGAAGCAAAACCTTCAGCAAAACCCTTTTTAAACATTCCCTGTTCAAGGGCCTCTAGAAAACAGTGCTCAAGAGAAGATCCTGCGCCACGCCACCAACCACAAAAGGCAGCAAGGGTCTCATCAACTTCCTGCAGAGCCTGCTCAGTACTGATCCTGTCCGCCGGTTCAATACTATCCTCTGAGCCGACATCACTGACACTTCTATATAAGGCCTCCGGGTTCTCAAAATGACTGAGAAAGAGAGAGCAGTGGAAAGGCTTCAGTTCATAGAGGCGACAGCGCCAGTAATCGTCGACCAACTCTTCCTTGACCTGGCCGATATCGGCAGTCAGCTCCATATCAAAAAGCTGGCCGCTCTCCAGAGCCTGTTCCTTTAGCATTCGCTGACAAAAACCGTGAATGGTAAAGACCGCAGCCCGGTCCATATCAAGCAGAGCCAACTCAAGACGTTCCAAGGCCAGCCGCTTATCCGGAAGTTGCTGCAGCGTTCGCGAGAGCACCTCATCTTCTGTTTTGTTTTCTCCACTGCGCAAAAACTCGCGGGCCTGCACCAGCCTTTGGCGAATTCTTGTGCGCAGCTCCTCTGTCGCTGCCCGGGTATAACTGACCACCAGCAACTCTTCCACAGAAACACCAAACTCTGCCACAAAACGTAACACAAGCATGGCAATGGCAAATGTTTTCCCGGTACCGGCACTGGCCTCCACCACATTCACGCCCCTGTGCAGGGGATGCGCCGCAGCATCGAACATCTCAAATTTCCGTGACATTCGCCCTGCTCCAAATAGATTGAAAAAACCATTCACAGCAATCAACAAACTCCTGTCCCAAGACCATCTCCGTGCTCTGCCCCTGATAGAGCAAGTCCCACTCCGGCTCCATCCCCTGCTCCAGAGTATAGGCGTAGCTTCCTGCCGCCTTTGCCCAGGGGCTGCCTTTGCCGCTCCTGCTCGTTTTCGCCAGCTGTTCCACGTAAGCCCAGGCAGGTTCGAGGAGTAGGGGCGAGGGTGCCTGCTGCCCCTGCAAAAAAAGAGCCCCCAGTATTTTCAGATCTTCTTCCCCTCCACTTCCTGCCGGGAAAAGGACTTCTCTGTCTTTTGCCACCAGCCGTGTCTCTGTTTCCCGGCCAAGACAGACAGCGGCCAGACAATGCTGAATCCATCCACAGAGGATATCTTTGCCCTTCAACTTGGCATAACGGGCAAGAAAAGAACCGTTTGTATAAAGGGAGGTAAGTTTGCCCTGCAGATGCAAGCTCTCCAGCTGCAGATCCACCAGACTATCATCTGCCCGTCCCACTTCTTCCTGTTCTTTGACCCGTGCCACAAAACCTTGCAGCTCCTCTTCCTTTTTTTGAAAACTGACCTCCCCCGGGCTGCCCAGGGGCCATTGTCCCTTTACCTGCAGCAAATGAAGGAGTTGATCGCCTACTTTCCCCTCAAGCCCTCCATGCACCAGTTCTTGCTCCGCCACATACTTTTGCAGTGGATCAAGGCCAAAGGGCTCACGTTCTTCCAGGGCAGTGGTACCGTAATCCAACCTGGCTCCCAGGACATTGCGCACGAAATATTTTTGCGGATGACGAAAAAATGCAAAAAAATCAGTAACAGGAGCATCCTCTTGCGGGATCACATCAAGGCTACCACTCCACCAGGGAGCAGAATCGGAACAGGGCTTACGCAGAGATGCAGCAACCTCACGCAAGGGTTTTTCATAACTAAAAAAAGAACTGTTTTCTGAAAAATACCTGCTGGAAAATCCGTGTAGCGGATGAAAGTCCACCAAGTCATCGACATAAGACGATTCAACCAATTCTATCAATTCAGAGACCACCACAGAAGGCGGGATCTTTTCATTATTACGAATGGACTGGCCGACATAACTGAGATAGAGAGAACTTCTGGCCGAGAGAATTGCCTCGAGAAACTGGTATCTATCGTCACTACGCCGAGAACGATCACCTGGAAGAAAATGATCTCCGAGAAGATCAAAGGGCGGATGAGTATCATTTTTGGGAAAAACAGTATCATTCAAGCCCACCAGACAGACCTTCTTAAAAGGAATGGAGCGCATGGGCAGCATGGAACAGAAGGTGAGCTGTCCGCGCAGAAATCCGGAACTGCTCTTCTTTCCTGTGGCAGTACCTTCCACCCAGGAACAGATAACTTCAAGAGTAAGAGGCGATTGATGAAGGGTTCCGTATTCCTGGCCCAGCTCTGCCAGTATCCCATAGAGTTCAACCAGATTATCGCCGCCATCAACAATAAAAATCCTATCCGCATATTCTGCGAGAAGCTGCGCCCACTCCTCCAGGCTGTAAGAGCTTGCAAACGCATCTCGCGCCTCTTCCAAAATTTCCAGAAAGAGAGAAAGCCCACCCAGAGGAGCTCCCATACTCCCTTCTATCTCTTCATAGGGCAAGATGGTATCCACCGCCGCATCACCAGCAACGGCATAGCCCATCAACAACCGCTCCAGACCGCTCTTCCAGGTGCATTCATCCCCCTCCGGCAACCCCATCTCCCGGCGCTGCTTTCCTGAAAGCCCCCAGCGTACCCCTGCAGAAACGGCCCAGTGACGAATCAGTTCGAGATCTGGTTCCCGAATCTCAAAACGCGGATACACATTCTCCCGCTCCAGCAGGTCGAGAACCTCACTCCAGCCGAAGCGGCTACTGCACAGCTTGAGAAACTGGAGAAATACAGCAATGAAACTATTACTCAATGCCGGATTCCTGTCGGCAATGGAGTGGGGGATTTCATGGAAGACGGCAGGGACCAGACCGCTGTATTCCTGAATATCAGGGGCCATGACCACGATATCTCTCAACTCCAGTTCCGGATCCTGGTCAAGCCAGTGCAGGATCCGATCTTTCAAGATCATCATCTCCCGATGAGGAGAATGGGCAGAGCTGACGACAAGGGAATCATCTTTGGGGAGAGGGCTCTTTTCAGCAAGCAGATCTCCTCTGAGCAGATCAGACTGCAGCCTGTGCAGAATGCAGAGATTCTTCCCAGTCAATGGATCTGCAAAGCTTCTGAACTCCATGAAAAAATCGACATCTTGCAGAAGCATCTCCTGAAATTCTCTGCCCTGCTGACCAAGAGATCCCAGCAAGGGGTGCCCCATTGCCTTCACTTCCACTACCTGCTGTCCCTGCTGCAATGATGATATATTCCGACGCAACTGCCCTCGTGGTGTCACCTGCTCAGCCCAGTAATTTTCACAGGGAGAGAGGAGGTAAAAATGCACATCACAGTGACGGGCCAGTCCCTGCAGGCAATTCAGCAGCAACGGAGGAAGACTGTGCAGGCCAAAGACGGAAAGCCTTTTCGGCAGCAGCGAGGAAAAATCATCATCGCCAGTCAAAAGCCTGATCAAATCCCGGAGAAAGACGCCGCGATGCCGGGAATGACCAATTTCCTGACGCAGCAGGCCCCAGAGTTCCATCTGGTAGATTTCGGCAGGATTTCGGCTGGACAGTTTCCCCTGCTCCCAGCCATCAATCATCGCAAGCCTCATGATCTGGTACTGATCAAAGACATAGGCCAACTGCTGGGCCAACTGGTAGCGTTTCATGCCGCTGTCGTCACCGGCCACATAGCGCTGCAGGGGTTCGAATCGTTCCCCATCCATCCGCCGCAGAATATTTTCCAGGTACCAGCAGACTCTCTCACGCTCATAATCTTCAGGACCCATAGCCACATCAAGACGGCCACCTATCAAGGAAAAAAAACGGGTGGGCAACATATACTCGTAGTTACACCAGGAGGTGAATGCTTCGGCCAGACTCTGGGAAAGCATGCGCTCCATACCCTGACTCTGGATGAGGAAATACTCTCTGCTGAAGGGATCACGTCCTTCATCAAGCCGCAGGATCTCGGCAAGATGCTGGATTAGATTTTCAGTCCTGTTAGAGAGATGGAGATAAAACATGAGAAAAGTAGGGGCAATAGGTTTAACACATTGTTTCCGGAGCAAGGAGCTGACTCCATCAAAGATGGCCCGGATTTGAGACTTAAGGGTACCTTGAAAATTAGATTTTTTGTTCAAGATCGAGGAACAGACGAAAGAATAAGCGCAGCATCTAGTTAATATGTGAGCATTATTTTTTAGCTGTAACGAAGAGCTTGGGAAAAAAGGCAATTTTTCGAGGTGGCCTTAAAACAAATTGTCCTCTCACTATAGCCCGCTTCTCTCAGCCATGCAAACAGGCAATGGTAAGCCAGGCATCCTGAAAAAGATAAAGAGGAACAGGATGAAGATGCCTGGACCGGGACCAACCACACCGCCACCGACACCATAGTCTGGAGCCAGGGCTCCGGCAGCCGCAAGCTGGGCCAAGCCATGGATAATACCGATCTCTTCTCTGCCATGGAAGAGACAATGGAATAAGACCTTCCCCCCACCCTCCTTCCTTCCCCCCCCGGAGCCGGAAAGACATTCGTTCTTCCCGGCTCCACCTTCTTTCGTCAACTAAGTATGACGTCCCCTCACGATGCAACCTGTAGAAACCACACAGGATTGTTGTGGTAACATCTATGAACAACCAATAAAACCACGTTTCACCATCCATTCATTATTCATAAAACCAAACACCTAACCGACACACGCTCTCGAGAATTATCCTGCCTGTTTTTTGCATATAATCTCTTCCAAAAAAGTGATACAATTACAGATGAATAAAAAGCTCATCGTATTGAGACCAGAGCAAAAACCAGTCACAAAGAAGTTAACATGCCGAAACACATTCTATTTTTATTATTTTTCACCTTATGCCTTCTCCCCGAACATCCCGCACACTCCCGCCCTTATCAAGGTGATATCTTTACATTTTATCAACCAAATGATCAGGAATTTTCTGTTCGTCTATACGGTGATGAATATTATGTTGTCATTGAAACCGCAGACGGTTACACGCTGACCAAAGATATAAACACCGGATTCTACTGCTACGCCACACCGGCACCGGATGGCATGTCTTTTATCTCAACGGGTATCAAGGCCGGTGAGGCGTTGCCACCAGGAATGAAGCTGAAAAAGAAGTTACGCCTGTCCCGTCGTGCAATAAAACAAAAGAGTGATGCCACCCGCGAAAAAATGGGAGTTGATAGCAAAGGAAGGCTTATGCCGGCCCAGCATCTACGTCTTCATCCCCAGGACTTTGGTTATGAGCGTTGGTTTCCTGAGCTTGAGCAGGAAGTACAGACCCTTGAAGTCTTACCACGCTCTGCTCTGCCCACGCCACCACCCACGACAACAACCGAAACAAGAATTGGCCTGGTGCTATTGGCCCGGTTTCCCGATCAGCCGGGTGATGTCACCATTTCCCAGGCAGAAGTCGATGCCTACGCCAACGATCCCTCCTATACTGAATTTGGCAATGCTACTTCGGTCTACGGCTATTTCAACATCCAGTCCAATGGAAAATTAACCTATAACTGTATCGTTACCGCCTACTTTACCGCAGCAAACAATCGTGCCTACTACACCGACAACTCCATTGCATTTGGAACAAGGGCAAAAGAACTGATAAATGAGGGTCTTACCGTTTTAAAAGCAGACAATTTTGATTTCACCAAGATAGACGGAAACAGCGACGGGGTGCTAGACGGAGTCAACCTCTTTTATGCCGGTTCCCGGGTAAATAACTGGTCCGAAGGGCTTTGGCCTCACAAGTGGACTTCATTTTGGGCAGGACTGGTGGGAACAGGGGTAAGCTCCTTTTTTCAATACCAGATCACCAATATCGGCTCCAGCCTCTCCCTAGGAACATTCTGTCATGAAAACGGGCACATGATCTGCAAGTTCCCCGATCTCTATTCCTACAGTGGGAATGCCGCCGAAATTGGATCGTATAGCCTGATGAGCAGCAGCGGCAGCACCCACCCCGTTAACGTCGATGCATATCTAAAAATACATGCCGGCTGGTCCACGGTCATCGAGGTAAATTCCGCCAGCGATCTGCGTGGGGCCGTTGAGGTGGACCAAAACACCTTTTATCGATACAGAAACCCCCTCGAACCCAGGGAATATTTCCTCCTCTCTCTGCGCACGGATTCGGGCTACGAAGGAGTATACGGCGGGTCCACGTCTACTGCAAACCCTACCGACGGCCTTGTTATCTGGCATGCACGGGAGCATGGCTCCAATACCTATTCCTCTATTTTTTCTACAGACAGTCCCGCCGATTACTCTACTCCCTATGAACTCATGGTGGTTGAGGCCAATCCAAGTTCAGCCACAACTCCCTGGTACAACGACCCGAATCCGGGTACAAATGACGCCTACCACAGCGGAGACATAAGCACGGCAGCAGATTCCACCACACCGGCGCTTAAATTCTGGGACACCGCCAGCGGCCGCACAACCACATCAAACATGCGTATCCAGTCGGCGAGCGCACAGGGCGACACAGTTACCTTTACCTTGGGAAACGGTCCGACAATAGGCTCCCCAACAATTGGCCTGACTTCGGCAGCCCTTGCCCCAACCTGTGACTTTGCCAACGATGCGACCCCTCAGACATTTGCCATATTCAACTCCGGTGGAGATAGTCTCGATTATAGCATCAGTGACAATGCAGTGTGGTTAGCTGTCAACCCAGCTGCCGGAAGTACTACAACAGAGGCAGACCGAATTACCGTCACCTACACGACCAGTGGTCTTGACCCTGGAACCTACAATGCCGCCATCACCATTAGCGACGGTCAGGCAACAAACTCCCCTCTCACTCTCCCGGTAACCCTTACCGTCAATGCCCAGGCAAGTATCAACGTGAGTCATTCCGACTTGAATATGACACTGCAGGCCGGGCAAGAGGAGACGGCGTCCTTCACCATTTCCAACAGCGGCGGCGGCACCCTCTTCTATACCCTTGCTGAATCGGCAGATTGGCTGCAACTTGCCAAAAGCTCCGGCACAGTGGCCGCCGAGGAGGATGAGATTGTAGTGCACTTTGACGCATCGAACCTTTTTGCCGGCACCTACGACGCAACGATTTTAATCAACAGCAGCAACGCAACCAATAGCCCGCAAACTATCAATGTGACTCTCAACGTAACCGGAAATATTATTCTTATGGACCCCAATGGCGGAGAAACACTCTGGAGAGGGAATCAGCATACTATAAGATGGCGGAGCGACGGAAATATCAGCGGTAATATAAAAATCGATCTCTACAAGGGAGGAACCTTCTACTCCACCCTTGTAGCCAGTACAGAGAATGACGGTTTTTACAGTTTAACGATACCGGATAGCCAGACTATCGGAGACGACTATACAATCCGCCTTACCAGCATAAATGAACCCCTGCTGACCGCAGAAAGTTTTACCAACTTTTCAGTTTCCGCCCTCCCTGCACTTGTCACCATTCCCTATAGTGAGAGTTTTGAGAGCAGTTTTGGTGACTGGCAACAGGTATCCGGCGACGATTTCGACTGGACCAGGAACTCCGGTTCCACAACTTCCTCGTCAACAGGCCCCACCGCTGCAGCAGATGGTACATGGTATATTTTCACGGAATCCTCATACCCAAACAATCCCAGCAAAACCGATTCGTTGCAAACCTACGTTGATCTTCGTTCCGCAACCGCACCGATTATGACCTTCTTCAACCACATGTATGGAATATCCATGGGAGAGTTACAGATCCGGGCAAGTTCAGATCAGGAAAACTGGACAACATTATTCAGCCAGAGCGGTAACCAGGGAAATGTCTGGAACTCTGCCAATGCCGATCTCTCTTCCCTGGCCGGCAAAGCAATAACTATTCAGATTATCGGCCTGACAGGCAGCAGCTATACAGGGGACATAGCCCTTGACAACCTCACCATCTCCGAATCCACCAAAACCCTTGTGTACAGTTCTGACACATTCACCGAATCGGGCAGTGATGACGGTTCAATAACAAATAGCATTACAAGCACCCTCAGCGGAGACACTTTTACCGCAACTGCGGTTAGCGGAGGATATGTCACGGTAGACAACGTTCCGGATGGCTTAACAGCCCAGGTTATCCGAAACTCCTCATCACAGATCACCTTCAACCTCACCGGCAATGCCACGAACCATGACATAGAAGATTCCATCCAAAATCTCATTGTTCAGTTTGGTGATGGAGCCTTTACAGTTGGGGATACCTCCGCAGTTACAAGAAGTACGCAAGCCGTAATGATTTCCTTTCAGGAAAACGCTGGTGCTCCGGCATTCTCCATCAATGACCCCATAATTACTGAAGGAAATTCAGGAACCGCCACCCTGCAGTTTACGGTCACCTTATCGCAACCTCCCGGAGAGGTGGTTACAGTAGACTATGCCACTTCAGATGGGACGGCAACTGCCGGAAATGATTACACGGCTGCAAGCGGTCTGCTTTCATTTGCGCCAACGGAAACAAGCAGAACCTTCAACGTAACGGTTAGCGGCGATTATTATGACGAGGCCAACGAAACCTTCTTCGTTACCTTGAGTAACAATTCACCAGGAACTACTGTTTCAGACGCAAGCGGTACTGGAACGCTCAATGATGATGATACGGCTGGAATATTTGTCAGCAACGCAAGTAGCAACACAACAGAAGATGGGGGCACAGCAACGTTTACCATTGTCCTGAACAGTTGCCCTTTTACCAATGTCACCATTGGCCTGAGCAGTGACGATACCAGCGAGGGAACGGTATCTCCCTCATCTCTGACCTTTACGGACAGCAACTGGAACGCGACCCACACCGCTACCGTTACAGGAGTTAATGACTCCTATATCGACGGAGACATCGGATATACTGTTATCACCACCTCGGCATCAAGTGCGGATGTAAACTATTCCAACATGAATCCGAGCGATGTGAGCGTCATCAATGAAGACAGTGCCACCCCTGCATACCCCCTTGATATCACCAAGACAGGAACCGGTACTGGCACCATCAGCAGCGCCCCCGCAGGAATTAACTGTGGCCTCGACTGTTCCGCGTATTATACCAATAACACCACAGTCAATCTCATCGTTACCCCTGATACAGATTCCGCCTTTACGGGTTGGAGTGGAGACTCAGATTGCTCAGATGCCAATGTAATTTTGGATTCTGCAAAAAGCTGTACAGCCACTTTTGAGAAATCCTTCAGATGGTTTCCTTTATTTCTGCCGGTTATCATAAACCATGCACAGCAGTAAGTGGTATTACAAGATCAAAGAGATATCGCAGAAGGCCCCGTATTCTAACCCAAAAAAAGGACTTCCCCCTTTTTTCTTAGAGGGGAAGTTCAAGTGTCAAGTACCTAATCACTCTCACTGACACCGGCCTTTATTTCATCGTAGAGAGGACACTGCCTGGTGGGAATATTGAACGTCTCACCCCACTCCTGCCAACGGCCGACAATGGCATCAAAGATGGAACTGAAGTCCCCTTTGACCACGTCAAAGCCATGCGCCATATCCTCTATCATATCGATCTGTTGTGATGATGGTTTTACGCCGTGACACAGTCGGGCAATCCGATATGAGAGGTGAAGCAGCTCTGCAACTCTTTTGGTCGTGGACTCACCGAGCTCAACACTCCCCAAGTCCTCATGAAATCCGGCGGCAAGGGCATAGGGGGCAGGAAGTCCCCAATCCAGAAAAAGCTCTGTGGTCAGTTCACCGCTATCAATACCAAACTGGGCCCTTTCCAGATTTTCCCTCACTTCAATAGATGGCTTCTCAACGAGGACACCTGCATATTCATGTGGGAAAAGACTTGCCAGGGCCAATTGCCCCATGTGAGAGAGTAAAGCACAGACAAAAATCTCATCCGGATCATATTCTTTACCAAAGCCTGCTATAGTTTTTGCCGCTATTGCCTGGGCAAGGGACGTTGACCAAAATTTCCCATAATCAAACTCCGGGCACTTGCCATTCTTGTGCGTGGAGAGCAGAGAAAAACAGAGGACCAGATTCACAACAGTTTTCATGCCAAGCTTGACAGTGGCCTTCTGAATAGATGCAACTTGGATCCCTGTGGCCAAAAAAGCTGAGTTGGCAAATTTCAACAGTTCTGCGGACAATGCCGGATCTGTTTGTATTACCTGAGCAACCTCATTAAGCGAAGCCGTATCACTGTGACAGAGGCGCATAACCTCAAGAGCAGTTCTCGATGGAGTCGGCAGTTTTTTTGTTGCATTAAGTTTATTAAAAACATCTTTTCTATTAGTCATCCGGGCTCATACTCCATCTCAATTTTTATTAAAATTTTTCAAAAACCCTCTTATTAAAAGAGTATGACAATGCAAAGAGAAATACAAGCAAAGCACAAAAAAGGAGTCTGGCATTAAAATTCAAGGAAAGGCCTCCCCTACCCTGTGCAATACAATTCAACGAATAAATTTGAGAAAATTTTCTAGATTCCTCCCTTGCTGGGATAACGCCGAGATGAGAGGAAGATTCATGCTAATCAGAATTGACTTTTATTTTGCAGTTTTGTATTTGTTATTAGATATTGTCGGTGCGGAATTCTTTATGGGATGTCAAAAAACAAGCAATAGAATCTCTGATTATTTTTATACACCCAACATGCTAGTCACCAAAAGGGACGGCAGGTAAAATATTGGTCCAGAACATCTTGTTTGTTCGCTCAGACCGTTGACCTGCAAAGCGCTTCCTTATTACCCATCACCTTACAGGTCATCTTAGAGAGATTTTCATGGAACCAATAGAGTCATTTATCCTTTTTCTTCAATCATGCCTTTCACCGATCATACTCATTTCAGGAGTTGGCCTGATCCTCCTTACCTTAAACCATCGAATTGGCAGAACCATTGACAAATCCAGAAGCATAGTCGCCGAATTAGAAAGAGAACAGGCAGTTGACAAAGCGAAAAAGAAAATTGAGTTGCGCATCCTTTTTAAGCGAAGCAGAATCCTCAAAAACTCCATTTCCTCCCTCTCATTCAGCATACTGGCAAGCAGCCTGATCATTCCTGTTCTTCTGCTTATGAGCTTGTTTGATATTGATTTACATTTGTTGGGAATCCTCTTCTTTCTCTTAAGCATCACAGGAATTCTTCTCTCTGCAGTTTTTCTTTTTATTGACGTTACCCTCACCCTGAAAGCCCTGGAATTTGAGGTAAAAGATTTCATTTAAATCCTGTTTTCTTTTATCCACGTTCAAAATTGTTCGACAATTTTAACCCTGGAAAGAAAGCAGCTCTTCCTATTGCGGGTAAATGAGATGCGCATCATCAATGCCCCGAACTGTTTTATCCAGGTACGTCCGTGCAGCATCTCTTGCCGCTGAAAGATCCTTGAGCAAATAATTCCCGCATTCAACCGGGGTTGCCGCAGGGATGTCCCCCTCAAATGCAGAGACATAGCTGAACATCTCATGAACAACCGGTACAATCTCCCTCGATTGCCAATCTCCTTTCAACACTAGATAAAACCCTGTCAAACATCCCATTGGGCCAAAAAGAAAATTATGATACACTCTAATGAAGGCAATACCAGAAAGGTGCTGTGACCCAGAAGTCTGTGACGACACTGACAGGTGGAATTCAATGAGCACGCAACATGTCTATCGTCCCATGGATAATGTACTCGCCTTTCAATCACTCTCCCTTCTCTCCAATTTGACGGGGTGCCTCTTATGCTGCGCACAACAGGAACAATCCTTTTTTTTCTGCTGCTCCCATCATTTCTCCAGGCAGCCCCTTTTTCCGTGGATTCGGTTTCTCAGCTGGAAAGTGCTCTGGCAACGGCGGAAAGCAATGGTGAAGATGATATAATCAGTATCACCGCAGGCACCTACAACCTCACCGCACCCCTGAGTTATGACGATTTTTATACCAATGAGGACAAGGATATTACTCTTCAAGGGGTTGGAGGAGAAGTGGTTCTTGATGGAGGAGGCATAAGCAAGCGGGTTCTTTTTATACGTACCTCTAATGCCGACATAACAATTCGCGACATCGTTCTGACCAATGGCTATGCTCCAGAAGGAGATAATGGTGCAGGTCTCTTCATTAAAATTACTAGCGGCAACCTGACCCTGGAAAATTGTCAAATCACCAACTGTTTTGCCGGGGCCTTCTATTTTACTAACAACGGCGGCGGCGCGTACATAAACGCCGGAGGCGGGACCGGTTCGAATGTGTCCATCCGCAACTCTGTTATTGCCGGCAATAGTGCCAAGGGACTTGGCGGCGGACTCTACCTCAGTTTAATCAATGGCACACTGACCTTTGTGAATAATACCGTTGTCAACAATCACAATAAGACCAGCATAGTCGAGGGTGGCGGCGGGATCTATCTGCGCCTTTTTTATGACAGTGTGGTTGCCCACCTCTACAATAACATTTTGTGGGGAAACACGTTTGCCCATGGCAATGGGGATCTCTACATCGACGATGCCGAGTACGACCCTAAAAAAGCAGCTACCATCTTCATATCTAACAATGATTACAGACAACTGGACTGGAACCTCGGTACCAATCTCACCCTCTCAGATAACATCAGCCTAAAACCTTTTCTCTCATCAGACTTTCACCTGGATACAAGTTCACCATGCCTGGATACAGGTAATTCCGATGCCCCCTTGCTTTCCGATCAAGACTTTGAGGGAGACCCGCGCTCCGTGGACGGAAACTGTGATGGCAACAGCCTACCGGATATGGGGGCTGACGAGTATTACCAACCTCCCACTCTTTCCACCACACAAGTTACCGATATCACCTCAACCACGGCAACAAGTGGAGGGGATATCTGTAATGGGGGCAATCAGGCTGTTACAGCCAGAGGTACCTGTTGGAGCACCTCTCCAGTTCCCACGCTGGCAGATACCTGCACAGACAATGACAGCGGATCCGGAACATTTATCAGTTTCCTTACAGGCTTAGCCGTGGATACCAGGTATTATGTCAGGACCTATGCAAGCAATAGCGCAGGAACCTCTTATGGGGAACAACAAAGCTTTATCCCCACAAGTTACCCAACACTCGTCACCAACCCGATTACCGACATTAACTCCCCCACAGCAACAGGAGGAGGAAACGTCATCGGTGGAGGAGATACGCCGGTCACGGCCAGGGGAGTGTGCTGGGCAACATCTCCCAATCCCACTCTGGCGAACAGTTGTTCTGATGATAGTACCGGAACAGGGCCATATACAAGCTCACTGACAGGACTCCTAGAGAGGATAACATATTACGTCAGGGCCTATGCCATCAATAGCGCTGGAACAGCCTATGGAAATCAAACATCCTTTTATGCAAAAAAAATGTTTTCCTGGCCAATGTTTGTTCCCCGCCCCAAAAGATAGAGAGTAATACGGAACACATTTCAAAAGTGCTCAGCTCACCTTACCTCCCCCGATCTTGCCTCCAATTTCCTGAAAAGTATCCGATAAAAGGGAGAAGGTTCAATCTATCCCCTTTATTCTATTTTTGCATTCAGAGGCTGACTCTGCCAGTCTTGGCACCACGAAAACCCTTTGACATTCTTAAACAAATCAACTAGGGAAATAATTAGGAAATTAATCTTTTGGGAAGAGAGCGGACGCAGATTAAGATTATTCTAAAAGAACGTGCACAACAAAATTGCCTAATCATTTTAATACGTTTTCTATTGAAGAAAAATCAAATGAGGATTGTCATGAATAAACCATTTCTTATTCCTACCTTTTGTCGGCTAGGGCCAGCTTTCCTTCTTTTCTCTTTTCTCGTCACCGGTTGCGCAGAAGTACGACATGACGGCTCAAGGAAATACAGCGTAGGTCAGGATGAAAAAGCGAAGCTCTACACAGTCGACCAACATGAGGATGCAACTGCGCATTATACCTTAGGTCAGAACGCAAAGGCAAAGATCTACAGGGTCGCTCAACATGATGGCGCAACAGCACATTACACACTCAGACAGGGAAGTTCGTCTACCCCCAAATCCCAAGTACTACAAACCCGCCAATCAAGTGATGTCACGACTATCCCTGAATCACAAGTACCCGATTCGCCAATTGTCCTGGAGACCTCTGACATACTGTTTGAATTTGACAAATGGGTCATCAAAGATGTCTTTTCCCCCGAATTAGACCAATGGGTTGATTATTTTCAAAACAATCCACAGGTAACAGCTAAAATATATGGCCATACTGACAGTACAGGTCCAGCCACATATAACCAGAAACTTTCAGAAAAACGGGCCCAGGCTGTGATCAA
>JAQYVF010000118.1 GCA_030145625.1 Desulfocapsa sp.
CCATCAAAGAAGGTGCGGACCACATCCTCAATGTTCCGATTACTCAGGCCGTTATCTACGGCTGGTACGATAATGAGCTTGGCAGTTACACAAACATGTTGGGTGACCTGACCATTCAGGTTGCCGATAACATGTTGTAAATTATGCAAATCCGGCAGATGGCGGTGGGGGATGTATCTGCTGTGGCAGCGCTGGAGGAAAGATGTTTTTCGTCATGGACCTTGGGGCAGATAGAGACTGAGCTTGATCGGAAAACAGGACTTGTCCTTGTGGCAGCATCTTCTTTTGGTGAGGTGCAGGGTTGGTGTTGTGGTTTTCTGACTGGCTCTGAGGCAGAGCTTCTCAAGGTTGCAGTTGGTCCCCAATGGCGGAGGCAGGGGATTGCCAAGGGGCTGCTGCAGGAACTCTGTAATCAGTTCCGAGCTCGGAACGGGGAACGGATTTTTCTCGAAGTCCGTTCGCAGAATCTTCCGGCACTGCAGCTTTATACAAAACTTGGCTGGGTGGAAGTGGGATGCCGAAAGGGGTATTACAAAGAGCCTGCAGATGATGCTTTGGTCTTTGTCAGTAAACTCCAATGAATGAAAAAAGTTTTAAAGGAAAGAGTGAATGAAGACAATTCGTGACCTTGAGCTTGCTGGAAAACGGGTACTCGTACGGGTGGATTTTAATGTCCCTATGGATGAAGAAAAAAATATCACCGATGATATCCGTATTCGTATGGCCCTGCCGACCATTAAGCACATCCTGGATCATGATGGCAAGCTGATACTCTGCTCACATATGGGTAGACCTAAAGGACAGCGGATGGAGGAATTCAGTCTGGCTCCGGTGGCCGACCATCTTGCTGAGATACTTGGGCGTGAGGTTCACCTTGCCCCGGATTGTGTTGGAGCCGAGAGTGAGGGAGTGGTTGCATCAATGCAGACTGGAGAGGTGGTTATTCTGGAAAATTTGCGTTTCCATAAAGAAGAAACCGAAAATGATCCACTCTTTGCTGAACAGATCGCGCGGATGGCGGATGTGTATATCAATGATGCCTTTGCTGTCTCTCATCGTGCTCATGCCTCAGTGGTGGGAGTTCCCGCCCATGTCCCTGAGCAGGCAGCCGGATTTCTCCTGCAGACCGAAATGGACTTTTTTCACAAGGCCATGGATGCCCCGGTTCGACCTCTTGTCGCTCTGGTTGGTGGGGCGAAGGTTTCCTCAAAGCTTGGGGCGCTGCAGAATATGCTGGATAAGGTGGACGCCATGATTATCGGCGGAGCCATGGCCAATACCTTTCTCAAAAGCCAGGGGGTGGAGATGGGTGCTTCCAAAATAGAGGATGATCTGCTTGAGGCAGCCCGTGAGCTTGTGAGCAAGGCTGAAGAAAAGGGTGTTAAGCTCTATTTTCCAGTTGATTTTGTGGCAGCGGATCGATTTGCCCCTGATGCCGTGGTCAAGAATGTAACTTTTCGCGATATACCTGCGGGCTGGATGGCCCTTGATATCGGACCTGCCACTACCTCTTATTTTCAGGAGGCCTTGGCCGATGCTCGAACCATTGTCTGGAATGGCCCCATGGGCGCATTTGAGATGGATGCCTTTGCAAGGGGGACAATGGCAATGTGCCAGACTGTCGCCTCCGCCCATGCCTTGAGTATTACAGGTGGTGGAGATTCAAATGCCGCTGTCAAGAAGTCGGGAGAGTCTGACAATATTTCATACATGTCCACAGGTGGGGGGGCCTTTCTTTCACTCATGGAAGGAAAGACTCTTCCAGGTGTCGCGGCCCTGAAAGGATAATTCTTACACTACGGGTGGTTGATCTAATTGGCAGCACTTGCTAAGCTGTTACAAAATCAGAATAACCATATCAAATGGAGAGAGAATGAAGCGCAGACCATTGCTTGCAGGAAACTGGAAGATGCACACTACTGTCATTGAGGCCTGTCATCTGGCAGCGGAGATTGGGAAATGTTCCACCGCTCTTGATGACCGTGATGTTCTGCTGGCCCCACCATTCACTGTGCTCAGTGAGGTGGCCCATGTCTTGAAAGACAGTAAAATCCTGATTGCTTCCCAAAATGTCTGCTGGGAGGAGCAGGGGGCCTTTACCGGAGAGATCTCCCCGACCATGGTCAGGTCGGCAGGGGGAACTGCTGCAATTATCGGCCATTCAGAGAGGCGGCAGATCTTTCATGAAGACAATGAGATGGTCAATAAGCGTGTGCATGGCGCATTGCGATTTGGCCTTACCCCTATCCTCTGTATTGGCGAAACGCTTGAAGAAAGAGAAGGAGGGGGTACTCTTAAAGTACTTGAAGAGCAGGTTCGAGGTGGTTTGGCTGGTGTTAGTTCCGATGGTATGGCGAAAACCGTTGTTGCCTATGAGCCGGTATGGGCTATTGGAACCGGAAAAACAGCGACTAAAGAACAGGCTCAGGAGGTGCACGCTTTTGTTAGAAAACTTCTGGCAGAAATGTACGAAAAAGATATTGCCGACTCTGTCAGAATATTGTATGGTGGCTCGGTTAACGTGAACAACGTCGATGAATTGATGGCACAGGCCGACATAGACGGTGCACTCGTTGGCGGCGCAGCATTGAATGCTGAGTCGTTTTGCCGGATTATAAATTTTACTTGAGAACCCTGTTTAATGACAACCATACTTACAGTTGTCCATATTGTAGTTTGCTTCTTTATGGTCATCATTGTTTTGCTTCAGCATGGCAAGGGTGCAGATGTCGGAGCCTCTTTTGGGGGGTCGAGTCAGTCGCTTTTTGGAACAGAAGGCCCTGTCTCTCTGATGAATAAGCTTACAACTATGGTTGCCGTGGTCTTCATGGTGACTTCGGTTAGCCTAGCCTATATCTCATCAACATCCAGTACTGGGTCTTTGATGAATGTAATAGAGCAACCGTCAGCAACTGAAGAAAAAGCAGTACCTGCTGGAGAAAAAGTTATTCCTATGCCTCAGGCGGTAGTAGAGGAACCAGCAGCTCCCGAGGCAAAGCCGGCTCAGGAGTAAAGAAATATACAATTGTGTGCCGAAGTGGTGGAACTGGTAGACACGCTGTCTTGAGGGGGCAGTGGCCCACGGTCGTGCGAGTTCGATTCTCGCCTTCGGCACCATTTTACATTCCGTCCTTGTCCAAGGACGTGCATTAAGCCCGCAGCCGGTAACGGTTAGCGGGTTTTTTTGTTTCCATTACCGCCCTTCTTTTCCGTAAACTTCCACGAGAAAAAGCGGGTATAGGTTTGGGTATGCATATCTGCAAGCAAATAACCCGTCCTTTTCTGTACCCACTTCCTCTCTGGAGGCCTAGTCTATGGCAAAATCGTCGCTGTGTAGATCCGGGCTGCAAAACCAAAAATAAAATCGCACAAGCTGGAAGACGGGCAGGCCCTTTACCTGCTTTTACCCTTTGATGGAGAATCGAAATGTCTGTTTCTTGCGCGAAGGTATAGAATTACGGAGCATTTGAGAATAACAAATGATAAACAGCCGGCAACGCAGCATTTGCTGAAGATGGATCTATGAATGTAGCCGTAACGGATCTCGATTGATCCATAGTAACGGTACAGAGAGCTTTGCCGAAACATGCTCCCGACCATCCTGCAAATAAGAAACCGCTGTCAGCAGTGGCAGTCAAAGACACTGTCGTATTTGATTCATACTCCTCGCTACAGTCGCTTCCGCAAGAAATACCAGCCGGGCTACTGCTGATCGTGCCACTGCCGTTCCCAGTCCGTGTGACTGAGAGGGGGAATGTTGTGGTCCGGACAGCTCGTACATGTCCTCCGGACAGTTTTAACCAGTTGCTGCTTGCACCAATGGCAAAGTCAACTGTCCAGGCTTTGTCGGCCATCCCATGTTCAGTGGTAGATGACCACCAGGGAAAACTGAAAGGTGGGGTTGGGAAAAAGTCTGTGTCTAAGGCGGGAAGAGCACGCGAATAGTCCACAAGTGATTGCAGTTCATTCCGATTTGGCAGGCGCCAGTCGGAATGACCGGCAAAGACGATGAGATTTAACCGGGCAACGTAATCAAGGGCACTCTGCCAATTAAGATTGTCGATCCCTGAGATACCACTTACTTCAAAAGAAGGGTCCTGTTGCCACATCAATCCGGTCTCTGTGTCGGTAACCGTAGCATCTGGATTGTTGGTATACTTAATGGGGATGGCCGCAGTTCCGCCACGTACAGCTCGAACCCTCAATGCGGAATTTTTAGATAGTGAAGAAATCGCCCCTCCATCTGCAAAATCAACATACCAGGCATTAGTGCTGAAATCTGTATCCTCGGTGGTTGACCAGTAATCGATAAAGATAATATCAGGGAGAGAGGTGTTAGGGAAGAATGTGGTGTTAATCGCCGGTCCACGTGTACCGGAATTTAATAAGGTTGCCAGTTCTAGAAGGGAGGGCAGGCGCCAATCGTCATAGCCACCAAACCTTGCGCTGTTCAGAGAATTAATGAAGGCCTCTGTGTTATTTTCTATGATACAAGCGGAATTACACCAGTAATATCTGGCGTCTTTGTCATGTATGGTGTTGTCATCGGTTTTTACCTCCCACGTTAATGCCGTGATATTGTCGCGCACCATGCTCCAGGTTCCTGTTGAATCCGGTAAGGCGTTTCCGTTCCCGTCTAGTTTTGTGTAAGAGGGTTGGGAGCCGAGGTGCTGAGCGTCTTGGCCATAGAATGCTTCTCCGTTGCTGGGACAGGTAATAGATACATTGGCATTGTAACAATTTCCCTGGCCAGTGTCTGGCCAGATACCAAGAGCTGGAGCTTGGCTGGATGTTGATAATAAAAAGATAACCATGGCAAGCATGATTTTGTTTAAATTTTGCATTACACAGTCCTCGTCTCTTTTTGTGTCAGGGTTGTTGGCGGAGTTTTTTAAGAAATGGAGTTACATGCTACTCAGGTTGCTATGTATTTTTTAGTGAATCAAGGCAAGATCTTTCAAAGGTCTTGTTTGGGGGAAACAAATCCTTGTTTTATTGAAATAAGAAATAGTACCCATTGATTTTGAAGGCTGACTCAGGATGGCGATATATTTTATCTGAGAAGAAAATCTACTTATAACAGTTTATTCCTTCCGTTGTGTGAAGTCAATTCCGTAGTTTTTTTGACAATTCATGGTTCAACAAGAATGAGTGGTTGATCAATACAGAATTTCGTTTGTTGGTAAATGTTTCCTTAGTGGGTGTTTGAGCTTTGAATTGTGTGAGGAACGAAGTGGATCGATTTGTATTCTTTTTCTTATTCAAGTAGTTTTGCAGCGAGTGACCATTTCGTTTCCGCGCTGTTAACTTAGTTGCCGCAAATAAACCTGTGGCTGGGGAGAAGAGGGGTGATTTGGCCGTCAAGTTTGATATATTTTTTCTGGTTTTTTCCTGTGTAAGATTCAACCAGACGCCTCATGATAGGCAGGCCATCTCCTACCGGCGCAATCACAAAACCTTTGCCTGTAGGGCGTAACTGGCTTTTGTCAGCATTCATCCTGTCTCTCCTATATAGTGATATTTTTTATTTCCGGAGGTCTGATTTCCAATATGTAATTTCAATGCAGAAATGTTATTGCAGTATGCATGCCTGTTTGCTGTCGCTTTTCAGGCGTATATATCATAGCTTTATTGATTGTTGGAATAGGGGAGAGACGCAGCTCAACTTTGCTAAGACAGTGTTGGGTTATTGCGAAAGAGACTTGGAACCTGCCTGAAATGGTGCAAGAACTTCATGGTGACGTTTTATCACTGTAACATAATATACCTTATTGGGGGACAACGTGCTTTGGTGCTCCTGTTTGACTTCTGTTCTCTAACCCTATAAGATTCTGAAATATAGATTGAAATGAATCATTCTTTTTGCTGGTCGAGGTGTTCTTCAGGTAAATAATCATTTGTGAGAAAAGCAGACTCTGTAAAAAAGGACTCAATGACGACGAACTCTTCAAGGTGTATATGGAAAATGGCTCCTGCTGGAAAATCGGCAGGTGCTGTCTGTGTTCTTCTTTTCATGCTCTTCTTTTTTATGGTTGTTCCTGTTGGGGCAGCTGTTATCGATACCTCAAAAGATCGCTGGGAGTGGCTTGGCGGCTATGGACAGAGTTTTCCGGGTTGGGGAGAGACGACCCAGCGGGTTGAAACTTTGGATCTTGTTCCTCGTTATAATCACATCATTTTTGATGACATTGGTTCCGGTTGGTACCGTGGTTATCATTCCATCCTTTTAGAGCTTCCTGTTCATTTTGTTATCAGTCCTGATGTCTCTGCTATGATTGGCTTGAATTTTCTGGCCTGCTATACCTTTACTGCAAGCGAGTCTTGGCGCCCCTATTTGTTTGGCGGTGGCGGTCCAGTGTACAGTTTTGCTGATATCCCCGGTATGGGCGCAGACTGGAATGGGAATTATCAGTTTGGACTTGGAGCGGAGTATGCTTTGATGGGAGAACATTCGCTTCTTTTTGAGTTCCGTTATCATCATATTTCCAATGGCGGGAGCAGGGAGCCAAATGAGCCATTGAATTCATGTAAATTTTTGATGGGAATTACGTTTTAGTAAAAGTGAAAAGAGTGAGGAGTGTGAGTGTTAAGTTTTTTACTCTTTGCTAAAAGATTGTGTGTCGGTTTATAAGTATGAAAGAATTCACCTATCATACGATAAGGGCAGGCCAGTGCCGATGCTTCTGTTCCGGAGTTACTCTGACTTGTTTGCTAATTTGATTTTTTCTGAGCCACGTTACCCTGACTGCCAAGAGGTTTTGCCAGGTACGGCTTTGTAGGCATGAGATACTCTCGACGCTGTTCTGTGTCGGGTCTTTTAGATGTTTGCTTTTTGTTACCACAATATTTGTTAATTGTTCTATGATATCAGTTATTTTTTTTGCATTTATCTTTCTTGGTTGACGTGGTTCTGAAAATTATGGTTCACTGTAAAAAGGATGATTTGTTTTTCTTATTTGGAAAATTCTCTCTTCTTTTTTTGAAAATATATTTTTGAAAAGATGAGGGGAAACTAGCCATTATGACAAAGAAAATTGTATCAACAGCCAAAAAAAAATGGGATCTTGGCACTGACACAGATTCCATCGATGATCCTCTGACTGATTGTTTGGTTCAACTTTCCAAATTGTACGGCAATCCTATCTCCAGGACGGCCCTTCGCGCCGGTCTTCCTCTGGTCGATAACCGTCTGACCGTTTCTCTTGCAGGGAGAGCTGCACAACGTGCCGGAATGGCTTCCAGGGTACTAAAACGGCCATTAAAGAAAATAGCCAATTTGGAACTGCCCGCCATCCTGCTCTTAAAAGACAGGCGGTCCTGTATTCTCCTTGCCATCAATATTAAGGCCAAGACGCTGACTATCTTGCTGCCGGAAACCGGTATGGGGAAGGAAGAGATTCCAATCTCGGTGATGGAGCAATCGTATACGGGGCATGCGATTTTTGCTCATCCCCGTTACCGGGATAAAAAAGAGACCATTCTTGATCAGACGAGTCGCAGTCGAAACTGGTTCTGGGGAACTCTTTTTTCTTCCTGGCGCATTTACCGTGATGTTTTTGTGGCCTCATTTCTCATCAATTCACTTGGGTTGGCCACACCCTTTTTTATTCTGAATGTTTACGACAGAGTTATTCCAAATAATGCCTTTGACACTCTCTGGGTGCTGGCCATCGGTATTGGGGTGATCTATTTTTTTTCTCTCATCATGCGTGGCCTGCGTGGATATTTCGTTGATGAGGCAGGAAAGAAGGCCAATCTGAAAATTTCTGCATTGCTCTTTGAGAAGGTTCTTGGGTTGAAAATGGAGGTTCGGCCAAAATCAGTTGGGTCTTTTTCTAGAAATCTCCAGCAGTTTGAGAGTATTCGAGACTTTATCACCTCTTTTTCCATAACTGCTCTCATAGATTTGCCTTTTGTAGGTCTTGGGCTTTTTGCCATATGGTACATTGCCGGCCCCACGGTCATCGTTCACCTCGTTTCCATATGTGTTCTTCTGCTCTATGCCGTTTTTATACAATTTCCTTTGAAAAAAGCGGTGGAAAAAAGCTTCAATGCTTCGGCTCAGAAAAATGCGATTCTGGTTGAAGGACTCTCCGGAATTGAGACCATTAAGACACTCGGTGCAGAAAGTCAGCTTCAGCGCAGTTGGGAGGATTCAGTCAGTCATATTGCCAAATGGGGGTCACGGTCGAGATTTCTTTCTTCATCTGTTAATCATGTGGCTAATTTTGTTCAGAGTGTGACGGTTGTTGCTGTGGTTATTGCCGGAGTCTATCTCATCTCCAACGGTCAGATGTCTCAGGGGGGGCTCATTGCAGTGGTCATTCTTACCCGTCAGGCCATTGGACCCATGACGCAGGTTGTCAGTCTGGCCAGCAGGTTTCACAGGGCCAAAATTGCCCTTGCTACTCTGCGGGATATCATGAAACTTCCTGTAGAAAGACCGCCTAATAAGAGTTTTCTCCATCGGACACGTTTTGATGGGAAAATCGAACTCAAAGATGTCTGTTTTACCTTTCCGGAGCAGAGCGTTGAGGCCCTGAAGAACGTTACGTTGACTATTAATGCAGGGGAACGGGTTGGTCTTATCGGTCCCATAGGGTCGGGTAAAACCACCCTGGCGAAGCTGCTTCTTGGTCTCTATGAGCCCAGTAGCGGAATGGTGGCCATGGATGGGACCGATATTCGCCAGATTGATCCGGCGGAACTTCGTCACTATATCGGCTGTGTCCCTCAGGATGTCACCCTCTTTCGTGGCAGTGTAAGGGATAATATTGTCCTTGGAACCAATGACGTGGATGATTCTGATATCATTCGGGCGGCTAAATTGAGTGGTGTTTCCGGTTTTGTCGGAAAAAATCCCAAGGGCTATGATCTTGAGGTGGGTGAAAATGGCAGGAACCTTTCCGGAGGACAGCGTCAGACTATTGCCATGGCCAGAGCCATTCTGCTTGATCCTCCCATTCTGGTTCTAGACGAGCCAACCAGTGCCATGGATGCCAAAACCGAGAGCCACTTGCGAGGTCAGCTTGGAAGAATACTGCATGGCAAGACTCTGGTTCTTGTGACTCACCGGGCATCCTTGCTTGCCCTTGTTGATCGGGTCATTGTCATTGATGATGGTCATATTATTGCGGATGGACCCAAGGCCACTGTCCTTGAGGCCTTGAAGAATGGCCAGATAGAGATCTAATACTCAAGCACGATTGCTAATGGGAAAAAAATCCACAGGAATATTTGATCGGGAATCTTCGATCTCTACTGATCTGGCAACAGATATCCGGACCACGATACTTGTTCAGTCTCCTCGGGGGGGAAGGGCCATTATCTGGATGACCTTGCTCCTTCTCATCCTTGCGATTTATTGGGCCTCGGTTTCCGAGATTGAAGAATTGACCAGGGGGATAGGTAAGGTTGTTCCCTCCCGGCAGATACAGGTTGTCCAGAATCTTGAAGGTGGGATACTTGCAGAATTACATGTTCATACTGGTGATATTGTAAAAAAAGGTCAATTGCTCATGCGGCTCGATGAGACAAGATTTTTTGCCCCTTTACAGGATAATCACTTCAATTACCTGGCCTTGAAGGCAAAAGTCGCACGTCTGGTCGCTGAGACCAAGGGCGTCAAGATAGCGATTCCTGAGGAGATAGCCGAAGAGAGCAAGGAGATTGTTGACAGGGAGTTGGCTCTGTATAATTCCCGGCAGGAGGAGTTGAATACCACCCTGGAAATACTTCAGGAAACAGTCAATCAGAGACAGCAGGAAGTTGAGGAACTTCGGGCAAAATTGACTGAACTGGTGAGGACTTACAGGTTGTTGGCCAGGGAGATTGAGCTCACCAGACCGCTCATTGCCGAAGGGGCGGTTTCTCAGGTGGAGCTGCTACGCCTTGAACGGCAGGCCAGTCAGATGAAAGGGTCTATTGCTACCACTAAACTGGCAATCCCGAGAGTCGTTTCCAAGCACAAAGAAGCCCTTCAGGAAATGAGAGAGGAACGACTCTCCTTTGCTAACAAGGCCAAGGTTGAATTAAACGAGGTCTATCCCCGCCTGCAAGGGCTTTCCTCCACCTCAAAGGCCCTGGCTGACCGATTGGATAGGACAGCGATCCGGTCACCGGTTTACGGAACGATTAATCAGATTCTAGTCAATACCGTCGGTGGTGTCATTCAACCGGGTATGGATCTTATTGAGATTGTTCCCTTGGAGGATACCCTCCTGGTCGAGGCGAGAATACAACCGGCAGACATTGCCTTTCTACGTCCCCGGCAGAAGGCCATGGTGAAATTTACCGCCTATGATTTCACTATCTATGGCGGCTTGGAGGCAGAGCTTGAACACATCAGCGCCGATTCGCTGGTGGATGAACAGGGGAACAGCTACTATCTTGTCAAGGTGAGGACCAAACAGAATTTTATTACAGGAAAAAACGGTGAACTTCCCATTATGCCCGGAATGGTTGCTTCGGTTGATATCATGACCGGTAAAAAAACGATCCTCTCGTATTTACTCAAACCAATGTTGAGAGTTCAGCAGACAGCTTTACGTGAAAGATAAGTTGTGAAATATGTGTTAGGAAACCAAGTGTGTATATTGAATGAAACTGTTCGGCGGGAATTCATAGGCAACGCAGGTAAGTGGAGCCTGGTACAGGCTTTTGGGAGTGCGATCAAATTACAGGACTGTCGGATTGTCTGCTTACAGGCAGATGGGTACTGACAGTTACCGTGAAAGGTGATTCTATGAGTCGTATATTACTCTGCAGCAGTAATGAAAATATTCGAGCAAAATGGTTTGCAGCCTTAAAGGCGACGCATAAACTTCATCAGGCCTCGATGCCTGATGAGGTCAGGGTGATTCTTAAAAGTTACCCGATGGATATTGTTCTCCTTCATCGAGCTATGATAGACATGGATACGATGTCCGCAATGTGTCTACAAAAGGCTGATGCCTGTAAACTCTTTCTTCTCTCGGATCGTCCCAAGGATGAGGAGGGCCTCCGTTTTCTTCAGCTGGGCGGCATGGGATATGCGAATACCTATATCGCACCGGGAAGATTACGAACCGCTGTACAGGTTATCGCATCCGGGTCCGTCTGGGTAGGGCAGAGTCTGATGCAAAAGCTGATAGAGCGGACAGCACGGAGTGAAGGAAATGATCGGCAGCAGCCGGCAGGACAATCTATTTTTGAAGACCTTTCCAAGCGGGAATACCAGATTGCAGCCTTGGTGGCTGAGGGTCTTGGCAATCCTGCCATTGCCGAACAACTTGATATCACCGAGCGGACGGTTAAAGCTCATCTCGGCCATATCTATGCCAAGACCAACATTAAGGGTCGGTTGAATCTGGCCCTTCTCTTTAACAAGAACAGTTGACGGGTGGCTGGTTGGTATGACAAGTAAAAAAGCCTGGCAGGAATTTCCTGCCAGGCTTTTTGCATGGTATGTCCACATGCTAATAGGTGAGCCCGGATGCTCCCGACATTGCTGTTGTCAGGATCATCCGGGGCTAAGGTTATAGGTTACGGAGTTACCGGTGGAACCAGGTCGGCAAGTTCATCATCCTCACCAGCCGGAGGTGGGTCAGGCTCGTAATCTTGAACCTCTCCTGCGCCCTCTTCGGTGGTATCAAAGGTGTCAGCCCCATCGCCACCGGTGATAATGTCATTGCCTTCCTCGTCGGTGGCGGGAGGTACCTCTTCTGCACCACCAAGCAAGGTGTCATC
>JAQYVF010000153.1 GCA_030145625.1 Desulfocapsa sp.
CCAACGGCAGCCCGGTTCCTGTCCTGTCTGATGCAACGATCTATAAAGAACACCAGAAACTCGCCACCCTTGCCATAGAATCCCTGTCCGCCAATAAGGAGATTGAGGCAGTGGCGCTGGTTGTAGCCAGTCGAACCCTTTTTAAATTAAAGAACGACCATAGCATCGAAGACCTTCCGGCAAGTCCACACTACGAGGCAGCACGAGATGGTCTCATAACTGCCACTGACAAACTGGTGCAAGCAGGAAAACAGGTAGTCCTAGTGGTAGACAACCCAACCCTTCCCTATCCTGAGGATTGTATTGGAAGACGCACCTCTTCCGAAATATTGAACACCCTCCTGCTGGAAGAAGAAAACGAGCGCTGCAACCAGGGCCTAGACCATCATCTTGAGTTATCCAGCCAATATCGCCAACTCCTTGACGAGGTCGCCGCTCATGACCCCAAGCATATCTCGGTCTTTGATACCATAGAACACCTTTGCGATACCAAAGCCGGTGTTTGCACATCACACAAAGATGGCCGTCTCCTGTACAGCTACACCGATCATATTTCGGACTATGCCGCCGGCTTAATCGGCAAGGACCTCAACGCCTATCTCAACAAACTGACAAGTTCTGAGGACTAGGACCTTCCTCCAGCCCCCCCCCCTCAACCTTCCACTGATAGCGCATGAGTAATAGGCCTTTTCTACTCTTTCAACCCTTCTGATCATCAATGTTCTTGACCAGTTCCATCAAACATGCTATCAAAAACTACATAGTGCACCCGTAGCTCAGCTGGATAGAGCACCGGACTTCGAATCCGGGAGTCGTTGGTTCGAATCCAACCGGGTGTACCACTTTCTTTTCTAACATTAACAACATATAGCTGAAAACATAAGATAATTTCGTCTTATCTTTCTATAGCCTTCTAGGTTCACACTGTGAGCTTAGGAGGCTTTTTTTGTGCCCAATGACCTCCGAATGTTCACCATATGTTCGCACGAAGGAGGTTCAAATGACCATCTCAAAACGTTGTCCCAAATGCCGCAAGGAATATACTCTCTCTGTTAAGGCTTGTATAAAATGCGGAACACAACTCACTAAATTCATTGTTCGAGTAAGAAACCAAGACAACAATTGGGTTACAAAAACTGTCGGTTCTCTATCTCTGGCCAGGTAGATCGAATCAAAGCTGAAAACAGAAATTATTGAGGGAACATTTTTTAATAAAAAGACTCCCCAGCAAATTAACTTTGAAAAGTACCTGTCTAGTGCCAAGAAAACCAAAAAATCCTGGAAGGACGATGAGGGACGATGGAATACATGGGTCAAGGAGTGTCAATCAGCTTTCAAAAATGACCCACCCTCAGCGTCCAAAATTGACCCGCCTAAAATAAAATAAATATCTCTATTCACCTCGCCGAAAGCAGGGGTCGTTTTACCCCAAAAACCTCCCGTTTCCGGGTCATTCTGTCCACACGCCTCCACTACCCCTAAACCATACAGATTAGAGAGACAAACTCCTCTCATTTAGGATTCAAATCCTGCTTATCCTGTTTCCCAAAAGACAGTTGGTCCCACCACCGCACCAGGGCCATAGAGGCAAGCTCTTGATTTTACACAACTGCAACACTGGCCGAAAAATTGCATATCATTCCAGGCAACCCATTGGCAGAACATGCCCCCTCTCTCTCCTTCAGTTGTTCAATACAATTGAAGGAGAGAGATATCTGTCATATTAATAGAATCTTATCACCTGGCTGCGCAGATGAGTACAACAGAACAAGACTTTACAAACTGCCTGCTCAACCGCAACATTTTGAAGGAAAAACAATGCCTAAATTCATCATCGAACGAGAAATTCCAGGGGCTGGCGACCTGACTCCAGCAGATCTGCAGTCCATCTCCCAAAAATCCTGTAGTATCCTGGGCGAAATGGGACCGAAAATTCAGTGGGTTACCAGCTATGTTACTGACGAAAAAATATTCTGCGTATACATTGCCCCTGACGAACTAACAGTACGTGAACACGCCAGCAAAGGTGAATTCCCTGCCAATAATGTCTGTCAGGTTAAAAAAATAATTGACCCAACCACCGCTGAATAAAAAAAGAAAATAAAGTTTTTTTATTTTATCCCTCCTGGTCGTTTTTTATGGACAGGGATTGCTTTGTTTTTGCATAGACTCGGACTAGCTATGATCTGCAGGAGAATCTAGGAAAGGGGATATCTACTTCACTCTCCTTGCTCATTGTGTCGGTTGGGTTAAGCGAATTACATGCCCCACGGGAGAAACCTAGGGTCAGGTCTTGAAATATGAGTTTGCCACCTGAGGAGACTTATGTTTCAAGACCTGATGCCTCTTTGAAAAACACCACCGGACGTAATTCCGGCCCTGTGAGCATGATCAAAATATGAAAGAATCGGAAAATCTCATTCATTCGCCTCAGTAACGCCGCTTACAAAGGAAAGAATGCAAACCAGTTAAAAGCATTTTGATGATCTTGATTTTAAAGTCATTAGCGGGTTAATGGTCAGGAATGCAGGATGTTCTTGTGTGAGGTAAACCAAGCAAGCAAACTTTAAATCAACTTACACCGTAAGGAGGTCCTATATATGAGGTAACCCAAGCTAGCAATTGTTGGATCAAGTATCACGAACTTCATTCGAAAAAATAAACAATTATCTACATGCTAATAAACCCCTATCAGGTCAATCGACGTTACGGGGCTTTTGCAGCAACATATTTTACGGAGAGATAATATGACGACAGCATTATTGGTCATTATTGCAGTGATGTGGGTACCAGTGGCTTTACTTAATCTAGATAAAGGAGAACCAAAAGGTACAGGCGCTGCCACCGGGATTGTAGGGTTGCTGGTAATCGTAGGTGGAATTCTTCAAGCCGCAATATTCAAAGATGCCTTCACCGCGGGCTTGCTCCTTAGCCACGGAATTCTGTATTGCTGCGTTGCCTATGCATTGTTAAGCGGTCTGGAAGATCTTAGATCCGTGGGCAACGTTAGCCTGACGGTTGCCTTGATATCAGCTATCTACATGGTCCTCTTTTATACTGGAGGGCCTGTATTAGGGGATGGAACACAACTGATTCAAAAAAGTAATTACCTTGCCCTTGCCTGCCTGGGATACGCGATTTTGACGGTCCAGGTATGGCTTGCTTTCCACAATAAGTTGGGGGGAAAGGTAGTGGCTTGGTCGCTTATAACGTGGGTGATCGTGGGCTTGTGGGTCCCGGCTTTCTGGCTAATGGCCTCAGGTACCCTGCCGATATAACGCAAGGTGGCCCCACACCATGAGCAATTAGGAAAGGGGTACAATAAAGGCCAGACCACGGTTTCCTCACATTACCTTGTCAGTGATAAAAACCGTGGTCTAGCCCTAGCCCTTTAACATGTAACATGGGGTCGGACCAAGATAACATCTTGAATTCTTAGAAGTAATAGATAGAAAAAAAGTCATTATCTTTCCTTAAGAAGGCCTTTTTGATGGTCAAAAAGGGTGTTGTAAGGTGCTTTGGGCTCTTTCAAGACGGTGGTTCCATTATTACTGGAGACCACTAAACGCCCTACTGCTTCCCCTCCAAGCCTCTTCTCTACTTCTTGTATATAATATTGGCTGCCGACAGCAACAGCTTCACTCCAAATGGGATTCCGCTGAGATGGCTCATTTATTAAAAATGTTTCAACCATATCCCGATGCCCATTCCGTAAACGATCATCATCTCCCACACTAAAGAATTTCCTGAGAGCAACTCTGTCAATTATAGAATAGCGCTTGGGTGGACACTGAATTTCATCATATCTGCTGACACTATATTCGGATGGGTGTTGGACTACTCCGGCTCGAACCATATTGAGATCGATATAAACCAGACACTTTGCCAAGTGTTCTTCTGTCTGTACTGCAGTGGTGTGGTACCGATCTTCCCAAAATGCTCCTTTGCGCTTTTTGCGTAAATTGAACTCCTGAGCTGTTCGTCCAGCTATCAACTGAAGACTTTGACAAATCGTCTTCTCTCTGGTGTCAACGACAAGCAAATGAATATGATTAGATGTAAATATATAATTGAGGACACAGAGTCCATACCGCTTCTTGTCTGGTATAACCAATGACATTATCCTTTTCTGTCTTTTTCAAATTTCAACAGAAATTCTTGCTTATGACATCTCTGTATGATGTGCCAGACGCAGCCTGGAATGTAATGTCTATTTGCTCGAGGCATAGGATGATTTTTCTTAAACGTGTCTTTTCAGGCCCAAAAAGGGGACTCTAATGGACATAAACCACTCTTTTGGAGAAATATTTACCATTAAATTAGTATGTTGACTTGGTACGACCCCGTGTTTCGCCGTGTTTTCGCATCCCTTCTGAAGCTCAATCTGACCTAATTCAATAATGGTGCTTAATCAAATCGAACAGCCTGTTCACCCTCTGTTCAGGACTAATCTCAACTTAGCATCTCTTGTATGTGGTTAGAGATGTCGCCAGATTCCTTTTGACGGTTTTTCATAATTACCGTGAAAATGGGTAATTATACCTATAGGAAAAATAGGCTCCTCGCTGTTTCATGTGGGTAGCCTAAATTATCGAACCGTACGTTCCAACCGACTGGAAAGGGGATCAAAAAAGGGAAATTATCTTTACAAGTCACCAAGTGATTTTCTGATGTGCTATTTTTAGATGAGGATGATTTTTTACAAAAACAAAAATTAATTTGATAATGGAAAAAATAGGGTCTTCCCCCGATCGTGTGGGTAGTTATCATTTTTTTATTGCTTCCGGGGAGAGATCTAGGCCACCTAAATGGAAATATATGGCGGTCCGAAAGCGTTCTTTATTCCTGAACCCACAGCTGCGGATCTTGATAACGGCTACTTAACCCCTTTCTTTTTGCCCTTTCAAAGCGACACAATATGACCACAATATGCGCCAAATTTTGCGCCACGAAAATCAATACAGGCACAGCCATTGGTAAGCAGTGCCTGTATTTTCTACGCCAATCCTTGAAATTAGGCTGACAATACGGGGACAATTACAAAGCGAAAAGGCAAATGGGGTATAACTTACCGAGTAGAAGTAAGAAGAAAGGGAAGGTCTACATCTAGCAGCTTTGACAAAAAGAGCCAGGCACAAGGATGGATGGAGGACAGAGAAGAAGAAATTGATCTCGGTTTACCGTTTCCAGAAGAACAGCCAGCAAATGATCTTAACTTTGAACTTGCACTAGATAAATACATGCAAAAAGTGTCTGCCAAGAAAGCTCCAAACACGTACCGTAGCGAGATAGAATCTGAGACGACCTCAACTTGAGAATATTTTCTATTTGATTGAGGTTTGTAGTGGCAATATACAATCCCAAACAACGGAAAAATTGCGTAATACAAGATGTATTTATTGCCAGATTCTCACAACATTTGAGGCTGTAAATAAAATTGTGTAACTACTCATTGTTGATTAATTTCTCCTCAAGAGAAACAAACAATGGATACTACAATGAACAAAGAAAAACTTAAGGCTTTAGCTGCTGAAATTGCTAAAGATCTTAAAACCCCGGAAGACCTCAGTGCACTATCTGCACAACTTACAAAACTCACCGTTGAAGCAGCTCTGAATTCAGAATTAGAGCACCATCTGGGCTATACCCGTCATGAGAGGAAGGGCCGGAATACTGGTAACAGTCGCAATGGTTACAGCTCTAAAAGACTTAAAGGTGACCATGGAACCATTGAGATTGAAACTCCTCGTGATCGGAATTCAAGTTTTGAGCCTCAACTAATATCAAAAGGCCAAACACGTATCTCAGGTATGGATGACCAGATCCTTAGCCTTTATGCCAAAGGGATGAGCACCCGTGACATTACTGAGGCCTTCTATGATATGTATGGTGTAGAAATATCTGCAGGGCTGATATCTAAAGTCACGAATACCGTTATGGATAAAGTTATTGAGTGGCAGAATCGACCACTCGATGCTGTCTATCCAATTCTTTATCTGGACTGTATTGTTCTTAAAATTCGTCATGAAAAGCGAGTCATCAATAAGGCTGTCTACCTGGCCTTAGGCATTAATATTGACGGGCATAAAGAATTGCTGGGGATATGGATTGCTGAAACTGAAGGCGCTAAATTCTGGTTGTCAGTGCTGACTGAATTGCAGAATCGTGGAGTAGAGCAAATTTTAATTGCTTGTGTCGATGGACTCAGTGGCTTTCCTGATGCTATCCACACAGCCTTTCCCGCTGCTAAAATCCAGCTGTGTATTATTCATATGGTTCGTAATTCATTGAAGTATGTTCCTTGGAAAGATTACAAGGAGATCACCGCCGATCTAAAGAGAATCTACCAGTCAGCCACAGAACAAGAGGCCTGTATTGAACTCGATTATTTTGCTGAGAAGTGGGATGAGAAATACCCTGGGATAAGTAAATCCTGGCGTAATAACTGGCCAAATCTAATCACCTTTTTTGACTATCCACCAGATATAAAAAAGGCGATTTACACAACGAATGCGTAAGCGCCAACTGAACCACATCTTTTTTTCTCCTCCATCTCATGTCATGGTATCGCAACCAAAATATAAATAAGGAGGATGCTCATGACAGGAAAAATTTGCAGAGAAAAACAATCCAGAAAGCAGCGTCTCTGGAATAC
>JAQYVF010000001.1 GCA_030145625.1 Desulfocapsa sp.
TAGGGTTTAAAGCAAGAGAAATAATTCAGTACAGAAAATGTGAACTGTGCGAAAAAATATTTAATTCACCTGAAATAGTTGAAACTCTCCGGCAGGAAGCCAATGCCGGGTTGAATTCCTGGTATCGGTAGATACTAAAGCCGCTTAATATCTGCTGTGTTTTTTGTCATCAAATTATGAGTCATTATCAATGAAAATACGTAAACTTACTCCGGAAAATTATGCTAAGGTTTCTGCCTTGTTGCTGCGGGCATTCCCCGGTAGTACCTCTGAAATACAATTGGTTGAAAACTTTCACAAGAATGGGAAGAGTGTTCATGAGTGGGTGTGTGTGCATACCAATAAAATCATCGCCTATTTTGATTTTTCAAATGCCTATAACGGCTCTGTTGTTTGTGGCCTGCATCTGGCGCCACTGGCTGTCAATCCGGAGTTTCAAGGGCATGGAGTCGACTCAGAGTTGCTTCGCTTTGCCTTGAGGCAGGATGTCATCAAGGAAAACACAGTCTTTGTTCTGGGGGATCCTGACTTTTATAAAAAGTTTGGATTTGAGCTTTGTTCTACCCCTCTTTGTCCCTTTGATAAAAACAATGCCCATTTCTTGAGCATTCGTAACAATGCATCGCACAGCTTCACCGTGGAATATGAATCCGAGTTTTGGGAATAGGGGCGACATGATGGGATTAACTATACTTGTCGCGTAACGATTTACAGGGAAGAAAAATGGTACAGATCGGCAAAATCAACAAACTTAGAATTAAAACAAGACAGGCCTATGGTGTTCACCTTGATGGTGGTGATTCAGGTGATATTCTGTTGCTGAAAAAGGAAGTTCCAAAGGAATGCCAGTCTGGAGATGAGCTTGAAGTTTTTGTCTACCTGGATCGGGAAGATCAACTACGGGCAACCACGAAAAAACCTTATGCAATAGTCGGTCAGTTTGCCAAATTGCAGGTAGTTGCTAATTCGTCGTCGGGTGCGTACCTGGACTGGGGCCTTGGACTGGATCTTTTTGTGCCAAAGAGCGAACAACAGGAACAAATGAAGGCGGGCAACTTTTATGTTGTCTTCATCTTTCTAAGCAAAAAAAATGGCAGTATCGTAGCCTCTTCCAAGGTGGATAAATTTCTCAGCTCCCACCCTCCGAAATTTGAAGAGGGGGAAGAGGTAGATCTTCTCATATTTGACAAAACGGATCTGGGATTCAGGGCGATTGTCAATTCTTCTCATGAAGGTATGATCTATAAAAATGAAGTGTTTCAGAAGCTTCACATGGGACAGCATCTAAAAGCTTACATAAAAAAAATACGAGAAGATCTTAAGATTGACTTGAGTCTACAACAGCCTGGCTATCAAAGAGTCGATGATATTTCCCAGGCCATTCTTGATACAATAAAAGACCATGACGGCAGGATTGCACTTACTGATAAAAGTCCACCGGAAGAGATCTACTCCCAGTTCGGAGTAAGTAAAAAAACCTTTAAAAAGGCAATAGGCTCCCTCTACAAAAAAAGGCTTATCACCATTGATAGTAGTGGAATTAAATTAGCCAGGTTGTGAAGCAGGATTGTCGAATCACCATGACTCTCTCAGAGTTTAAAACAGGAAACTCGATCATTAATGTTCTTCTCTGGTGCTCCCCGTCTTGTGGCTGAAGAAATGTTAATGACTTGGTGTGAGCTCTGGTAACCAGAAAAGGTAAATAAGCTCATTTAATGATAATTACTTTTGTATTGAGGCTGGAATGATTCCTTGGGAATCGCTGGACAGTACCCTGGTGCCGGGAGGCTCCGGAACGCTACGTTTGTACAGGCGGGGTGATGAGTTTTCCATCCGTGTGGATGGCTATGAGCTTATGAACAGTCGTGTCCATGGCTCGGAAGATGCCCTGGCCGAAATTGCCTGTACAAGGATTGCCAACCGACCTTTGCCTAAGGTCTTGATTGGTGGCCTGGGTATGGGCTATACAGTGGCAGCAGCATTAGAGATTCTTGCCTCACAGGCTCAAGTGGTGGTGGCCGAATTGGTCCCGGCTGTGGTTGCGTGGAATCGTGGGCCGTTAGCCGGTCTAGCCGGATATCCCCTGGAAGATAGCCGGGTGTCGGTGCAGGAGAGTGATGTAGCCTTGATATTAAAGGCGGAACAGCAAGCCTACGATGCCATCATACTCGATGTGGACAACGGTCCTGACGGTCTGACCCGCACTGATAATGACTGGCTCTATAGCAGAGTCGGATTAAACGCAGCCCATAGCGCCCTAAAGCCCTCTGGTATCTTGTCCATCTGGTCTGCAAGTCCAGATCCCGCCTTTTCCAAACTGCTGCGCCAGGCGGGATTTATAGTGGAAGAGGTTGCGGTCCGGGCAAGGGGCCGAAAGGGAGGTAGCCGGCACATGATCTGGCTTGCCGAACGACAAGCTCATTCTCGGTAAAGATGGCTGTAGGCCACCTTGCAAAATTGCCTTTTCGCCCAAACTCTTCGTTATGAGAAATATTTTATCCTCGGGATATCAAATATATGCTTGCGGGAAAATTTTTCTCATGCCTCGATTTTGAACGAAAAATCTAATTTTTCAAGGTACCCTGTAATCATTTTAAAGAAGGCATCTAATAAAAAAAGCTCTCTATCTGCCTCAAAAACAGGTCTCAGGTACGCGAAATCCTAGGCTTCGTTTTCTCCGAGATTCCTTTAGTGTTTTGTTAATTGCGTTTTTTCGTCCATACATTCTCTTTCTTTTGCTCATTTACGCTATCTTTTTTAACAACCTTCGAGGAAAATTTGGTTTTCAAATAGAGCGTCTCCACCTTCTCTCTGGCCCACGGTGTCTTGCGCAGAAACTTGAGGCTCGACTTGATACTGGGCGTCTTGGTAAAACAGTTAATAGAAATTTTCTTGCCCAGCCTATACCAGCCATACTGTTCAACCAGACGGGTCAGAATCATTTCCAGGGTGATGCCTTGCAGTGGGGTTTTGCTTTTGGGATTGTTCATGTTGCATCCTTGCTCACGGTCTGTTGTTTCAGAGATTGGTGGAGTTTCCTTCCTACCCAGGCATCGGTGGCCGCATATTGTATCTGTCGTGGGGTAAGTTCATCTTTGGCCCAGTTGGAGGTTTGTGCCCCCTTGGAAATGCGAAAGCCCAGGAGTACGGCGGCCAGACCACGCAGGCCATGGTTCTTGATGTTTACCTTTTTGGCAAGGCTTCCTAGATCGACAAAGCCTGCGGATTTAAAATTGGATATTTTCTTGAGTTCCCGGATATCGTAGTTAAGGCTCACCCCGGTCTTGACGATAGATGGATCGGCCAGGATATCACGTAGAGGCCTGGCCAGGCCAAGGTATTTTAACTGGAAGATAAAAACCTCTGTCTTGCTTGCTAACTGCAGAAGTGAAGGCAGATAGCTTTCTTTCTTGCTGAATGCTGGGCGAGTTTCCGTATCAAACCCGAGTAGGGTCTGACCTCCAAGTTTATGCATTGCCTCGCTCAGCTCATCCTTGTTTCGTACCACATACACCGGACCTGTCCACTGTGCAATGGGACAGGCGTTTATTTCATCCTTGCTCATTCGCCGATCAAAACCTGGCTGCTCTTTTTTACTGTTAATCATGTGTCTTGAAATTCGTCTTTGTTCATTTTACTTACCAGAAATGGCTACTGTGAGTATATTTCTGGGAACACCGGGAGTGGAGTGAAGATTCAATATATATAATCAGCCACTTCGTTTCCAGCCCCTTTTTTGAATGGGAAACAGGTTGCCGCTAACCAGTGTCAGCAGGATGGCCAAAACAATTGCAGCAATACCGAGTAAGACATTAACGTAGACAGGGGCCACCAGGGCAATACGTATAATCATGGTGGAAAGGGCAAAACCGGAATTACGAAAGACAGAGTAAAAAGAAGGGTGAAAACATTGGGCAATGAGCACCACCAGTATATCCGTGATGATCAAAAGTGTATAAAAATCATGGAAGAAATCAGTATGTTCTACGCCTATTGCAGTGAGGTAGAGGGCACGTAGTCCCATAAAAACAAAGGAGGTGAGAAGAAGCAGGGCAATACCTTTTTTGGCTGCGACAAAACTAAATATATCATCTACATGATCTTGCTCATCCTGAGCTTTGTTTTGTAAAATGTAATACACACCAAGCAGGGTAAAGATTACTACAGCCCCGAAACCGTCTGACATGATATGGAGAACACCTTGCTCATTGCCAAGATAGGTGACTGGTTCCTGAAAATGTGACAATTCCTTGAAAGCATTTCGCATTAAAATCAGAGAGAGAATCTCAAATTGTTTACCAACGGAACGAGAAAAAGAACAGGGAAGGGTGAAGATGAGGCTGATTACTTCTAGAATGAGAATTATTGTAAATGCTCCACCGATAGCATAAAAATGATTTCCCGGAACTATAAGGCTCAACTGCTCAGGAAGGAGATTTTGTCGTTTTAACTCTATAACAAAGAGACTGAAGACAAAGAGCAGGACCAGCAAGATAGAGATCTTGCGGTGCATTTTTTCGTGTTCATAAAATTGATGCAGGGGATCGAAAACCCAGGTGATTCGTTCGTAGATTTTGTTCATTGCAGTTATTTTGGTGACTGGCCTGAAAAATGACAGTCGGTTTGGGAAAATATGACTCTTTTAAAGGGTGGTCTATGCTGTAAACGATCAGATAAACATTAGGCCACCTTGCAAAATTGCCTTTTCGCCCAAACTCTTCGTTATGATAAAAGTTTTATCCTCTGAATATCAACTATATACATGCGGTAATTTTTTTCTCCTGCCTCGATTTTGAACGAAAAGTCTAATTTTTCAAGGTACCCATTAGCAACTATCAACAGACAACCAATTACTCAGGAGCTTATACTTAGTACATTAGCAAGTCAGCTGTGTGCTCGTCAATGACTATCACTGTGCGAGTACCTGTAGAGAAAATGGAAAGAAAATTGCCTAAAGGCGCTACCCGGTTTTGTATGGAGTTTTTGTTTGATTTCTCTTCTGATTTCCTGCCCTACGCCCTATTTGTCATGGAGAGGGCGTCAGTTGGACAGACATTACGGCATAAACCGCAACCAAAACAGGCCGAGGTGTGGATGTGGGCCTTGTGCTCACTGGATACCTCCACGCTGGTGATGGCGCTAAAATGACAGGCGTCCTCGCAGTCACCACAACCGATACACTGTTCCTCATCTACTACAGCCATTTTCTCCCCACGAAACATGGTCTCCACATCTATCGACAGGGTGCGGAGTCCAAGGCAATCCTGGGGTTGACAATTACAGATCGCACCGATAAACGGTGTCATCATGGTCCAGATGGTATGCACGGCACCTTCTTTTTCCAATTCTTCCATCTGACCTATAGCTTCTGCAGGGGTTAATGACTCCAGGCCTTGATCTTGAGCTAGACCAAAATAGCCCATATCAAGATCATGGTACCAGGCTTCTGCAGAATAGCTGACCGAATAACAACATCGGTTTTCCTTTTTCATAGAAGCCCAGCGACAGGCACAGGGCAACCTGACAACCGTGGCCGCTTTTCCAACCAATTCCCTGATATCCTCTATGGTAACCACCTGTCCAAAATGCTCTAGCTTGGCCTTGTCCACCATATTTTTTACCAAGCGTGCCGGAAGGCGTTTCTTTTTTCCAAACAACGTTTCCAGGCGACCAATGGTTTCAACCCCTTGCTCAATGGTAGAGGTAAAAAAATCATTGATATATTCTCTGCGGACCAGATCACTCATGAGATCTTTGCCATAATTCTCGGCATTTTCAAACCACACCTTGCCATCACCATGTTTGCTGCAGAATTCACACATACTTGTTCCTTATTGTTATTTTGTATCTTGGTGTGGAAGGGTTATAGCTGGCAGATATTGTAATGTCAAAGGTAACTATTCAGCAGCACTCCATCTTCGTCCATTTAGGTCTTCTCGAATAGTACTAGTATGCTTCGAAGTCCTAAATGAACGAATATAAAGCACTGCTAAACAGTTACAGAGCGGTTGTTTGCCAATTATTGGGCATCACCTGAATAGTTACTGTCAAAGTCTATAAAATCAGACGTGGAGTGACCGAAGAACTATCTGTGAAAGATTCTCACCAAGATAGTGTGAAATACTCTCGGAAGGTTACTTTTTCAAGGGATCATACTTCTGATAGTCAAGCATCAGGTTATTGTAATCTTTTTTCCTGATAAGAAAAGCTCATGGATTAGAGTCCTATAATGTGGCAAGTGCAGCCGGCGTTAATCTAAAATTGTCTCAACTCGTTACTATTAATGCCAATTAAATTTGAGTTGATATGAAAAAGATGTTTGAAATCACAATGAAAATATGCTAGAAAATCTTCTAATTTTTTAAAATTGAATCTATTTTTCTGCAATATACACGACCAACACGATAAAGAGAGGATATTCCAATGGATGGTGCATCTGAAAATCTTGGTTTGGTAATTCTGGCTATACTTGGCTTTATTACTATTAGCGTTGTTGGCCAGTTGATTAAAGTGTTGTTGCGTATTGAAAGAAAATAGAAGCTACGTACCACACTCTTTTTTTTACCCTTTAGCGCGTTAGGGCCGGATAGGGAAAATTCCGGTTTGAGTTGTGGGGTATCAGGAATTTTCAGTTCTACCACTATTACAGGGTATTGTCTTGCCCCTTGTTCTCTTCTCTGACTCCTGTTTGTTTTTATTTTATACCAAAAGGTTACTCGTATTTTTTTCTGAAATCTGACATTTTAAAAGGGCGTTTATTCAAGTAACTTAAGTGGAATATAATCTATGATTATTTGTCCTTTGAATTCACCTCTGAAAAATGTTAAAAAAGAAATCCTTTCTTTTTGCGCAAGATGAAGTGTGTGAATTTTTTTTGATTACAAAAAACAAATTTTATCAAAGGAGAGCTAACCAATGAATGGTGCATCTGATTATCTTGGCTGGGTAATTCTTGGAACGGTAGGTTTTGTGGTTATCAGTATCGCTTATGAGGCTATCAAAAAAATATTTCAACTGAGAAGAAAATAACAAGTCATTGACGTCACAACTTTGCATTTTTATTACGTGTGAACAGGATTGAATGAGGGACTGCTCTATAATAGAGATTGTCCCTCTAGTTTTGTTGGTTTTTTCCTGTCTGAATAAGGCCACTATCTTGTTCTTGAACAGTTCTGTCTAAATAAATGATGTGAACTCAGGCATTTCCTTTTCCTTTCGTTTGAATGGCCATTTTTTTTGCGAAATCCATCATGCGGTTAAGTGGAATTACCGCCTTACGCCGAAGGTTTTCTTCAACCACTATTTCATTACTTCCACTCTTTAAGGTTTCTGCCAGGTTTCGTAGACCGTTCATTGCCATCCAGGGACAACGCATACAGCTTCCGCAAGTCCCACCAATACCGCCAGTTGGGGCTTCCAGGAATATTTTATTCGGTGATGCCTGTTTCATCGTGTAAAAAATGCCCGGTTCTGTCACTACGATAAATTGTTTTGCATTACTTGTTATGCTTGCCTGTATTAAAGCGGATGTTGAGCCGACGACATCGGCGAGTTTTATAACTTCTTCAGGTGATTCCGGGTGAACCAATACGCAAGCGTTGGGAAATTGTTTTTTGAGATTTTGAATACCTATTGCCTTAAATTTTTCATGGACAACACAACTACCGGGCCAGATAAGCATCTCGGTGCCGGTTGTTTTTTGGATATAAGAACCCAGGTGCTTATCTGGAGCCCAGAGGATTTTCTTTTTCTGCCTCGCAAGATATTGAATAATCGGCAAGGCGATTCCAGAGGTAACCACCCAATCGGCCCTCGCTTTGACAGCAGCGCTGGTATTGGCATAGACGACAACCGTATGATCGGGATGGGCGTCACAGAAATCGGAGAAAAGATTAACCGGACAGCCCATATCTAGGGAACAGGTTGCCTCCTTGTCTGGCATTAGAATTCTTTTTTCAGGATTGAGAATTTTGGCAGTTTCACCCATGAATTGAACACCAGCCACCACAAGAGTCGTGGCTGGATGTTCAGTGCCATACCTGGCCATTTCCAGGGAGTCGGCAACGTAGCCGCCTGTTTCCTCTGCAAGCTGTTGAAGGTCAGGTGAAGTGTAGAAGTGGGCGACAAGAACAGCATTCTGTTGTTTTAATAAGGCCTTGATTTCCTCAAGTAAGGCTCTACGTTCCCCAAGTGCATAATTGGCTGTCTGTATGGAAGCAATAACTTGAGCCTCCTCAATACATTCTTTGCTGACAATTGAGCCAATCCATTTTTCTACGACGGTAATTGGATTTTGTTGCGTCATCTCATTTCCCTCATCCATTTCTACGGTAGTATGTGTCTCAGTTAATTAAAATGGATTCTGTCTTTACAGGCCGTTTTACTCTATCCAATAAGGGTGGAGATAGAGGGACTTGGCCATATCACATTGTAGTACTGCCGTGTGATATGATCAAGAGCTGAAATGAAAATAAAGTGAGAATTAGTGGTTACAGGTTGGGGTTGGATTGCTTGTTATAAGTAAGATCTTGGTGACCTTGTGGGATGCATTATTGTAAAGATATAAAGCGAACGCAAGGTAAGTATGGATCTTATTGCTATTTTTGGCACCAGTATATGTGCACGTGAGGGGGCTGACCTGTAACCTGTGGGAAATCTAAGGGGGAATTCAAACGAGTAACCTTGGTGAAAAAAATTTTTAGTGTGTCATAATAAAAATGTTCAGAGCCGGCCTGATGGTTATTGGCAAACAGGGCTTTGCCGTCTTCACCTAGAATCTCATAGATCTCATGGGCCAGCGCTGTCCATTCTTTTTCCACATGAAAGCTGTTACCGCGACCGGCAGAGGCAAATACCGGTGGATCACAGATAACAAGGTCAAAAAAGGAGAATTCATCCGGGTTTTTTTGTTTTTTACGTAACTGTCTGGCCAACCATTTGCGCACATCTTCCTTTACAAACTTTCCTTTTTTTGAGTGAGACAAGTGATTTATAGTAACATTTTCTTTACCCCGATTGAGACATCCGGAGGCTAGATCCACGGAAAAAACAACTTCTGCACCAGCAGCCAAGGCATACACAGAAAAAGAACAGGTAAAAGCAAATAGATTAGCCACCCGCTTTCCTTTTGCCACCTGGGCTATACGGCTGCGGGAATCACGTTGATCGAGAAAAAGTCCAAAATGCTGGTGACGATTGAGTCTGACACTGAATTGCAGGTCATGTTCATGGACAACAAAGGATTCTGGAACTGGCTCACCCCACGTTGCCATATCAGCAAAGAGCTTGTGTTTGTGCGGATCACGTCGATTGGTTTTGATTACACCGCCGCGGCAACCACACAGTTGAGAAAGGGAGGCTAGCAAGTGCCTAAACCTGTGCAAAAGCTGTGCAGCAGACTGGGATTCGTCAAAACCTGTAACACAAAGCCATTTCCCGTACTTGTCGACAGCCATATCCTTCGTGTATTCACCACGATGAATAAGCCTGCAGCAATCTGTTATTGCAGATAAAAAAGGCCATCGTTTTTCAGCAAGAGCCAGACCTGTAACCGCTTCTGAGAGGCCATCCAGACAGGCAACAAACCACTTAGGAGGGTCGACATTTAGGATATGGTTGATTCCTGGCCAATTCACTGTTCCACAATGGAGACATAACCTACTAAACACAGGGCCACCATATTGTTCATCTCCAAGAAGGGGGATATGGGATGCTGCTGCATGGCGTCTGATCTGATGGGTTCTTCCCCTATGAATTACAGCCTTGTATAAGGCATAGACAGAACCTTCTGTTATTTTGTTGAAATGGGTTTTGCAGGATTTGTTGTCAAGGGGCTGGGAACACGTCCAGGAAGTACGAGAACTCTTGTCGGCCAAGAAAAAATAGGTCTTTACTGCGAGTTCTTTCTCGTGAATCGCCTGTGCCTCGACAACAGCCTCCGGAGTGAGAGCAAAAAGCAGCACACCGCTTGTCCCTTTATCAAGGCGGGAGCAGACATGGAGTTGTATGTCTTGGTGTAGTTTCAGCCACTCGACCAAGCCAAGATCTCCCTCATGGGCCTGGTGGGTGGAGATGCCCGAGGGTTTATTGATCACCAGCCATTTTTCATCACGGTAGAGGGGAATCATTTTTGGGGGCAGGATATCCACTTAGAAAAAGGGATACAATGAGCAGATATAAAGTGACTTATGGTGAGAGATAGCCTGCATTGGTCCAATAAGCATAGGTTTTTGAATTTTGCTTAGTTTCCTTGTTATTCATGATCAGTGAATAACAATACAGGCTATCTGAAAAATTGACAAATTTTGTTGTGAGATGTTTTTGTTTATTTGCTTCCTCGCTCAAGACCAAAAATATTACCGGGACGATGTTTGGTCTTAGGTTTTGTGCTCTTCTTTTTACCTTTTGAGTGTGGTTGTTGAGGTGAATGAGAAGAGCTGTGTGTCTTTTTCTTTGTATTGCGTCGAGGGGTGTTCTTAGGTGGTTCGTGCTGCTGATCTACCTCTTTATCCATGGCGAAACCGGTAATTGTAAGGCGTTCGATGGATTTTCCTTGAAGTCGCTCTATGGCTTTGATCATGGGCTGGTCGTCATGGCAGACAAAGCTAATAGCGCGACCGCTGCGCTTTGCACGTCCGGTACGGCCTATTCTATGGGTATAGGCTTCGGCAGTTGAAGGCAGGTCAAAATTGATCACCTGACCAACCAAGGAGACATCAATACCGCGGGCAGCAATGTCTGTGGCAACCAATATGGTGAAGTCACCGTCACGAAAACCAGTGAGTGCGCGTTGCCGTTGGTTCTGTGACATGTTTCCTTGCAGATCTGTGGCCTTGTATCCCGTTTTCATGAGCTTTTTAGCCAGATTTTTTGCCCCGTATTTTGTACGGGTAAAGACCAGGGTTGAGCCATCGGTTGTTTCATTGAGGAGATGGAGAAGCAGGGCGGTTTTTTGCGGTTTGGTTACCGGATGCAGCACTTGACTGATTAAATTAAGAGGTTGTTCGAGATTGATGCGTACCTCTTCAGGGTGGGTGAGGGTTTCATCAGCGAGTTTACGAATGTCGGCGGGCATGGTGGCGGAAAAAAGTAAAGTCTGTCGATGTTTTGGTAAATATTTGAGAATACGCCGAATATCTGGAAAAAACCCCATGTCAAACATCTGGTCCGCCTCATCAAGTACCAGGATATCCGCTTTGTTCAGATTGACATCACGGTTGTTTAAATGGTCAAGGAGGCGACCTGGGCAGGCAACGACTATCTCTACTCCGCGTTTGAACTGCTGTAGCTGATTTCCTTTGCCGACTCCACCATATACCGTGACTGTTCGCAGGCCGGTACCCTCGGCGAGATCCAGGAAAGTTTGATTGATCTGTTCAGCGAGTTCTCTGGTTGGTGCCACCACCAAGGCGCGAATCTTGCCACGTGGCCCTTTGCTCAACCGTTGGATGATGGGTAGGGCAAAGGCTGCTGTTTTGCCCGTTCCGGTTTGAGCCAGCCCCAAAAGATCACTGCCGCTCAAGACTTTGGGGATCGCCTTTTCCTGAATGGGGGTAGGCTGTTCATAGCCGCAATTGCGGATGTTTTCTGTAATTTGTGAGGAAAAATTAAACTGTGTAAAACTCATGATAACTCCTTATCAACTCCATTTTCCTTTCGTGGAGAATGGGATAATTATATGTGGTAGTTGCGGTGCTGCCGCAGCATTGTTTTAAGGGTAATAGTGCTGCATGATTGCAGCTGAAATGGGCAGAAAACGACAATCTCTAAACAAAAGATGGACGAATCAGTGCTGAAGGGAGAAATCCTGACATCAGGGTTTCTCCTCAAGTTTAACTGCTATGTATTGTTTGTTTCTCTGTTAGAAAAATAAGGCGAAACTCTCAGAAAACAAGGTGAGCTACCAGTGTTAGCCATCACCACGATGTGATTAGATCTTTTTAAAAAGATAGAACAAGAGAGAGAGGCCTGCTCTTCTTGTTGGTCTGGCATTTTGTGATGCAATGATAGCAAATTGTGACATTTATACCATGTTGCTCCTTTAAAGGGAAGGATTCAGACAATCCCTCCTTTGTAGAACTCTTTTACAACCGTTTGTCTTTGAGTTTTCTTTATTTTTTTGCTTCTAATCCATTGCATTTTATAGCTGTTCGAAACAGTCTTGATGATAACTGTGGATTGAGGTGAATGAAATAATCGAGAACGAGAGAATTGGTTTGCTAACCAGTTTAAATTTTATTGAAATAGTTTTTATCACATGGACTGCCGTTCAGGTAAATCGCCTCCAGGAAGGAAATCTTTCTGGGAAGCATTGCAGGCGTTGCCCGAGCAACCAAAAAATTGGCTGGTTTACCAATGTCTATGAGACCTATTTCATCAATGGCAAGCAACTGTGCGCCATTGTATGTTGCGCAGCGTACTGCTTCTGATATTGAGTAACCGGCTTTCATTAAAAGCTTCATCTCTTCCATAACTGATTCGCCATGGAGAACACCCTTGCTGCCTGCATCTGTACCGAGAGCGATGGGTACACCATATTCCCTGGCCAGTGAAATCTGTTCCAGTTGGTGGAGGAGGTTTTTTTTCACAACTTTTTTATCGATATGAGTATCATCGGTCGACTCCAGAGTATCGGCATAGGCTTTCATGGTAAAGGCTGTTGGCACCCAGGTCGTCTGCATATCAGCCATGAGTTTGAGATTTTCTTTACCCATGAAAAAACCATGTTCTATGGAATGACATCCAGCCTCCAAGGCTGCTTTGACAGGAAGCCGACCATTGGCATGAACCATCACTCTTTTTCCAGCTTGATGGGCCTGGGCAACAAGTCCTTTTATTTCATTACGTGAAAATTGCGGGGAAGTTTCTTTGCCAAACACATTCAAGCTGTTTAGACCTGAATTGACGTGTTTGACATGATCAATGGAATCATTTTCTCGTGAAAAGGCAGTTGCCAGGGTTTCATCGCCATCTGGGGTGCGACCAATTAAGGCCCCATAGCGACCTTCTTTGTGCCATGCTCTTCCAGCTACCTTCAGAATCACTGGTTCTTTTCTGTTCACAGCAGTTTCTTTTTTATAGCGGAGGGCATGACCCATGCGATCTCCTCCATCACGTACGGCAAGGACACCGTGAGTAAAGTGGTCGTGTATATGTTTTGCCAAACGTGGACGTAGGTCATAATAGTCCGCAGTGAGTTGTTCTTTTCTGATATGTCGGTCCGTGGTGCCTGACATACAGAGGTGTACATGGCAGTCGACAAAGGGAGGTAAAATAGTACAGAGGGATAGATCTGTTATCGCAGCAGGGTCAAGAGCATTTGTCTCTTCGAATGTATTGATAGCAGTAAATAGACCGTTCTTTATTGTCAGCAATATTTTTTTCTGCACCGGCCTGCCACTGCCATCAATCAGCCAGCCAGCCTTGATATAAGTTGTTTTACCCATGTAAATCTTTTTGTTACGATTATTTTTTTTAAAGCACCTGCTTTTCTATGAGAAAAATTCCATAGGTGGCGCGCAGGTTGGTCAGCCAGTGGACGATATGCCCCTGAGTGTCATGGTGATGGGTGTTAATGGCTGCTTCTTTAATGATTTTATAACCTACCTCACTGGAAAATTTTCTAAAATCTTCCAGCGTAATCACACGGATATTTGGAGTGTCGTACCAGGAGTAGGGGAGTTGTTCATTTTTTGGGGCTTGCCCTCTGATGAGGAGCTGCAATCTGATACTATAGTGACTGAAGTTGGGGAAGCTGACAATGACACGTCTGCCGATTCGGGCAAGCATACTGAGGAGGGTTGCCGGCTCATAGACCTGTTGCAGGGTCTGACTGAGAATGACATAGTCAAAACTGTTATCAGGATAGTCTTGGACTTCCCGACTCAAATCGCCCTGTAAGACAGTGAGACCTCTAGCGATACAGTTCGCGGCTTTGTCCTTGTCCTGTTCTATGCCTGTACCATGGATGTTTTTGTGATCTTTCAGCCAGGATAACAGGACGCCGTTGCCACAGCCAAGATCCAGGACCCTTGCTTCCGGTTCTATCCAAGAGGCAATAATCTGCAAGTCAAAACGCAGTGCCTCAGTCATTGGGCACTCCTTCCAAAAAGCCACTTATAAGATTGCTCAGACGTTCATCAGGGATTAAAAAGGCGTCATGGCCGCAGTTTGCCTCAATTTCACAGAAACTTACATCCTGCCCACTTCGTTTCAGAGACTGGACCAGTTCTCTTGCATGATATGTTGGATAAAGCCAATCGGAGCTGTATGAAATAACCAGAAATTTTATTGCATCTTCGGCCAGGTCATGCAAAGATTCTCTGGTGGTTTGCTTGTCAACCAGATCAAAATAATCAGCGGCCTTGGTTATATAAAGCAATGAGTTCGCGTCAAAGCGGCGGACGAATTTTGATCCCTGATAGCGAAGATAGCTTTCCACCTGAAAATCAGCATCAAAACCAAAGGAAAAATCTCTTTTGTCTTGCAGACGACGACCAAATTTCTGACGCATGGCCTCGTCTGAGAGATACGTAACGTGGCCGATCATCCTGGCAATGGCTAATCCCAGATCAGGTCCCTCTTTCCCATAATAGTCCCCTCGGTTCCAGTTAGGATCGGCCATGATCGACTGGCGGGCAACTTCATTAAAGGCAATTGCCAATGCTGAGTGACGCATGGTCGTGGCCAATGGCACGGCAGAACGAACCATTTCCGGATAACGGACGCACCACTCCAGAACCTGCATACCGCCAACTGATCCGCCAACTACCGTCAGCAGACTGCTTATCTGCAAATGATCCATCAGGGCCTTTTGTGCATCCACCATGTCACCGATAGTGACCATGGGGAAGTCCAGGCCAAAGGGCTTTTTTGTTTTGGGGTTGATTGAGGCAGGTCCAGTGGACCCCATGCAGCTGCCAAGAATATTGGAACAGATGACAAAATACCTGTTACTATCTATGCCCTTTCCAGGACCGACCAGAGAATCCCACCAGCCGGGTTTGGCATCCTCTCCATCACCTGGCAGATAGCCGGAAACATGGGAGTCACCAGAGAAGGCGTGAGTGATTAAAATAACATTGTCTCGATTTGTGTTCAGTTGTCCGTAGGTCTCGTAGGCAATGGTTACAGGTCCAAGCCGGGCACCGCTTTCCAGAAGCATCTGATTCGGTGGTTCGGCAAAGGTGAAAAATTGCTGCTCCACCACTATTCTTGGCTGTTGCTTGTTTGTTGTCATTTTCCCAATGATCTTTCCAGGGCCTGATTAAGGTCTGCGCGTATATCATCAATATGCTCGATACCGATGGAGAGTCTGATCATTGAATCGGTGATGCCACCTGCTGCCAGTTGTTCTGCAGAAAGCTGTGAGTGGGTGGTGGAAGCAGGATGGATGGCAAGGGATTTTGCATCACCCACGTTGGCAAGGTGAGATAGCAGGGTCAGTCCTTCGATAAAACGTTTTCCCGCGGCTAAGCCACCCTTGATACCAAAGCTTACCATCCCACCAAATCCGTTGTGAAGATATTTTTCAGCTGTGGAATACCCTGCGCTGTCCTGCAGACCAGGATAGTTGACCCAATCGACTTGGGGATGGTTCTGGAGAAATTCTGCCACTGCCATCGCATTTTCACAATGGCGTTCCATTCTCAAAGGCAAGGTCTCAAGGCCTTGGAGAAAGAGCCAGCAGTTATCAGGAGAGATGCAGGCGCCAAGATTTCTCAGCGGTACCAGTCGCATGCGCAAAGCAAAGGCAATGGGGTTCATTTCACCCAGATCATGAGCATAGCGCATCCCGTGATATGAGGAATCCGGAGTATTATACAGAGTGAATTTGGGGTCGGTCCAGTCAAATTTTCCTGCGTCTATAATAATACCGCCAAGGGCGGTTCCATGTCCTCCCATCCACTTGGTCAGGGAATGGATAACGATATCGGCTCCGTGCTCGATGGGACGTAGTAATGAGGGGGGGGTAAAGGTGGAGTCAACGATCAGCGGCAAGCCATTTTCGTGGGCGATATCTGCGACTGCCTGCAGATCGGTCATGGTCAGACCGGGGTTGCCTATGGTCTCACAGTAAAGAGCTCGAGTGCGATCGGTGATGGCTTTTCTGAAGTTTTCAGGGTCATTGGGATCTACCATCCGTACGTTTATGCCCAATTGTGGAAGTATTGAATCAAACTGTGAAAAAGTGCCGCCATACAGGTTGTTGGCTGCCACAATTTCATCTCCCTGTTCACATATGTTAATGATACTGTAAAAGATGGCAGAGGTGCCGGAGGCTAGAGCCAGGGCTGCGGCACCTCCTTCCATGGCCGCCACTCTTTTTTCAAGGACATCCTGGGTCGGATTGCCAATCCTGGTGTAGATGTTTCCCATCTCCTGAAGACTGAATAGATTGGCGGCATGTTCCGTATCTTTAAAGAGAAATGAACTGGTTCGGTAGAGTGGAACGGCACGAGAAAGGGAGTCTTGGTCAACAACATGTCCACCGTGGAGGGCAATGGTTTCGAGTTTCATAGGGCTTCCTTTTGATGTCATCTAAGTGAGTCTTAATTGTACCACAATGTGTAACCTTTCACAGTTGGGAAGAAAATGCAACAGTAAAGCCGAAATGAGCTCTTAAATTCAACTGACTAGTGTAAAAGGATTTTTAACTATGTTGCAAGATGATTTATCTTTAAGATGTGCAAGATAGGTTTTTTTTGACTGCAATACCGATTTGCTCAATGGTGTAAGGCTTTCGAATAAAGGATCCGGCTCCCAATGCCTGGGATTTTTTAACCTCTTCATTTTCCGAAAAACCACTTACGATGATAGCACGTTGTCCGGGGCGTTCTGCAATGATTTTTTCGTAAGTCTGACGCCCATTGATACCAGGGTCCATGATCATATCAAGGACGATAAGGTCCACCACTTGATTCCGGACAAAGGCCAGAGCTTCTTCTCCGCTGCTCACCTTTTCCACCTGGTAGTTGAGAACCGACAACATCTGACAGCCAATGTCACGTTGTTGTTTCTCATCATCTACTACGAGAATGAGTTGGCCATTGCCCTGGAGTTGGGTAAGCTCAACTGTAGCTTCTCTGTTGCTGAGTTTTTCTTTGGTGATAGGAAAATAAAGGAGAAAGCTTGTCCCTTGTATGTTGCTGGTCACAGTAATAGTACCATTGTGTTCCTGTACTGTATTCCAGACAATGGCAAGGCCTAAGCCGGTACCGCTTCGGCCCAGCACTTTTTTGGTATAAAAGGGCTCAAAGATATGAGTGATGTCATCTTTGGCTATTCCATTACCGGTATCTGTGATACGCATGACAGCATATTCGCCTGGATCCATATATTGGTTTTCTGCTACCGGTGCATCAATATATTGATTTTTTGTTTCGATATGTATAATCCCTGGGCCGTCAATGGCCTCGGCACTGTTAATCAAGAGGTTCATCAGACACTTCTTGATATGAATTGATGAACATGAAATGTTGTGCAGATCTGGTGCCAGGTCGGTATTGAGTCGTACATTAGGATGCAGGGAAATCATTTTCTTTCCCTCTGGAGATTCCAAATAGTCGAAAAGCAGGATGTTAAGTGAGCATATCTCATGGCTACCAGCGACTCCTCTGGCAACAGTAAGAAGATCTGCCACTACTTCAGAAGCACGTTGGCCTGATTCTTTAATGACTTCCAGCGGCTTACGCATTTCGCTGTTTTCCGGGAGCTTGGTGAGCAATAGATCAGGATAACTGACAATACCGGAGAGGATGTTGTTGAGGTCATGGGCAACACCGCCAGCCATCATACCGATGGCCTCCATTTTCTGGGATTGGGAGAGTTTGTCCTGGGTATTCTTGAGTTCCGTAATGTCAAAATAAGTAAGCATCCGCCAGCCATTGGGCAGGACTATACATTGAAATTGCAGAATTTTACCATCCCTGCGCTCCAATATCACTGGGGCAATCGTTCCCTGTTGTATTTGATTCTCACGCTCAGTAACATACTGCTCAAAGTTCTCATCTGAAATATTATAGATGTTGTTGTGGCGGTTAAACTCTATCAGTTCCCGCATGCTGGGTAGGTCATCTTCAAAGTCTTTCGGCACACCCCACAATTCGCGAAAAGCCCGATTGACAATTCGCGAACGGAGTTGATCATCCATAAAGAGTACACCGCAGTTGATGGTATCCATAACGGCACTAAATTCATCAACAGCCTTTTTTAGTTCTTTCTCAGTGCGGGCACGCTCTGCAATCTCTTGATTGAGCTGCCGATTGGTTATTGTCAATGCTTTGGTTTGTTCAGCAACGAGTCCAGCAAGGTGTGTTTTATGCTCACTAAGTTCCTTATGAATTTCTCTGGAACGATTGAAATAAATGCCAAATGAAAAAATAACTATAAAAGCAGTAGTATTAACGGCACCGGAAAAAGGGGCAACTGAATTCCAGATGTCTTGCTTGTTGCAAAAAAGCAAAGCCTGTTTGAGCAAGTGACCAAAGGATCGGGAAATTGCGAAAAAGACAAAGGAGAGGGTGAGTAACAAGAGATAATGATGAAAGGTCTGGTCAGTACTCTTCTTCAGTAGTCTCAAGGAATAGATGGCACAAAAACCGGAAAGTACCAGTACGGCAATGGACCCCAGAATGTCAGTCCAGACAACGGGCATCCAGGAAACAGTCATTTGTTCTGCCCCCATTTCTTTATGGAGAGCAGTAATAAAAAAAAGGCAGGTACCAGAAGCAGGTGATCAAGTCTTGTGAGGTAGAAGAGCAGGTTGGAAAAATTGTCGATCTGAAAAGCGATAACATGACCATCGTGGCGTGTAAAGCTTTCAGCCGCCACTTCTTCTCGCATCAAGTGGCCAGCAAAAGTAAGTAGGTTCCAGAAAATAATACACCACAGAAACCCCCTGAATTCATTCCAGCCTGGCCCGGCCAAACTAAATTCACTCAACTGTAGGAGAAGAACAACCATGGCAAAAGTGAAAAGGAAATGACCAAGCTGGTGTGATACAAGCCCCTCTATACCCCCATGAGATTGAACCCCATAAGCCTGAGCCACCGGGAAAAAAAGTGTGACCAGCAGGAAAAAAAACGATGGAAGAATAATCTTTTTTCCTGCAATAATTTTGAATTGAGAACACATAACTTTCAAGACACTCATCCTTTTGGTATGACATTTGTTGCATCAAACAGTGTGATTTCTCTTTTATCTCCTTGGAATAACTATATTTTATAAGGGTTTAATTATATTGTATAATGTATTTATGTCAAATAAAAGAAAAAATAATCATTATTGTATCGTTGGAAGATAGGTTGAAAATAGCGAAGGGAGGGGGGGAGCGGTAATACTTTTAGAGGGGATTTTATAGGTGAGTGGGTATCATTTTAGCGAACTTCGTTGGAGTCCACGTAGGCGTAGGCACTATGTTTGTGAATCGATTCAAAGCTTTCAACACTTGCTGAAAACCAGGTGATATCTTTGTTTGCCAAGGCAACTACAGCAACCTTGCGCACAACATCTTCAACAAACATTGGATTCTCATAGGCCTTTTCGGTCACATATTTTTCGTCAGGTCGTTTGAGCAAGGCCCAGAGTTCGCAGGAGGCGGATTCTTCAATCATGCGGATAAGGTCTTCCGCCCATATGAATTTTTTGAATTTTACATTGAGGGTTACCTCGGCACGCTGATTATGGGCTCCAGCACTGCTGATCTCCTTGGAACAGGGGCAGAGAGTGGTAATAGGGACCTTGACAGAAAGGATGAAGTCATCATCTGTACCCACTGCTCCTGTGAAGGTACATTCATATTCCATCAGACTGCGGGTTTTGGAAACCGGGGCCTTTTTTTCAATAAAATAGGGGAAGGACATCTCCAGGCGGGCACTTTCGGCACGCAAACCCTCCTGTATTTCAGCGAGTAGTTCTGGAAAGATGGTGACACTCATCTCATCCATATACTTATTGAGCACAGAGGTAAAGATGTGGACGCAACTTTCACGATACTCTCCAGGCATACTTGCCTGGAGAGAGACAGCGGCGACCGTGTTTTGCAGACCGCCGTTTTTTTCTCGAATACGCACGGGAATCTGGATATCTTTGATCCCGACAGACTGAATCTTCATTGCAGAATCAGCACCTTAGCTGAGTGGAATCACGCACACCCAGAGATTTATAGATCTCCTGGGTGGCTGCAGAGGAATTAAGTGTGAAAAACTGGATTCCCCGGACATCATGATCAAGGAGGTCTCTGATCTGTTCAGTGGCCCAGTGTATACCGACTTTTTCAACGTATTCATCGTTTTCGGCACGATATACGGCCTTGAGGAGGCGGGCAGGGATTCTTGCTCCACCTGCCAGTTCGGCGGTTCTGATGAGACCACTTTTCGTGCTCACCGGCATGATGCCGGCAATATTCGGGACATGAATGCCAGCTAGTTCACAACGTTCACAGTAATCATAGAAATCGCGGTTGTCGAAAAAAAGCTGAGTCACAATGTAGTCGGCCCCGGCATCTACTTTTTCCTTAAGGTACTCAATTTCTGTAAGGCGGTTGGGAGTTCCCGGGTGTCCTTCGGGGAAACCTGCAACCCCGACGCACATCTCTGGAAAATGTTTTTTGATATAGGCAACCAGGTCAGTGGCATAGCTGAAACCATTTTTCGGTTTGACAAAATCTGTTTCTCCTATTGGGGCATCACCACGTAGAGCAAGGATGTTTTGGATACCGGCCTCTTGATATTTTTCCAGGATCGTGTGGATTTCATCACGAGTACTCCCCACACAGGTCAGGTGAGAAACCACTGTAATGTCGGTCTGCTCTTTGATTCGGACCACAAGGTCATGAGTTCTATCTCTGGTGTTTCCCCCAGCCCCATAGGTAACGCTTACATAAGAGGGGCCCAAAGGCATAAGGTTGGATATTGTCTGCAACAGGCGATCAGCAGCTGCATCTTTTTTAGGGGGGAAAAACTCAAAACTGAAGGTGGTTTTATGGCTGTTGAGAAGGTCTTTGACGAGCATGGGATTCTCTTTTGGTACTTTATAAGTAAAATTTTACTTTTTTAACAATAACCCTGAAAATAAAATTGTATCCAGTGATCTACCTATTGTTAATGGACTAAATTTTTAGGGCGAAATGATTTAATGATGCATTTTGCTGAATTTCTCGAATGAAAAGTCTTTACACTTTTTTTTGCTGTTCGACAACTGACAAATAGTTTTTGTAGTTTGTCAGTTGTCTAAAGCTACACATCTTTTTATATGCTTTTCTCTCGTTTCAGTGTAAAATGATGCTCTTTATCGTTACAGAACTGTGCATATTCTCATAGGACAGTGAACAATGATTGGTGAGCAAGAGCAAGTACGAGTGGATAAATGGCTTTGGGCTGCCCGATTCTTCAAAACAAGGGGACTGGCCTCCAAGGCTGTCAGTGGCGGCAAGATTTCTTTGAACGGACAACGGTGCAAACCTTCCAAGGCTGTAGCCCCCAATGATATCCTGATTATTCATAAGGGTGAAGTGGAACAGACTGTAACTGTTCTTGGACTTTCAAGTAAACGTGGACCGGCAACTGTGGCCAGGACATTGTATCAGGAAACGGAAGAGTCCGTGCAAAAAAGAGACGAACAGCGGAAGTTACGCTCCCTCTTTCACGCAGGGCAGACTATGCCTGCGAAACGTCCGAGTAAACGGGATCGTCGTAAAATCAAAGAATTTATTCGTAAAGACAAATAATACAAAATACTAGAGAGGAAGACCCATGAGCAAAATCGAAAGAGCACTGATCAGCCTGACCGATAAATCAGGCATTGAAGGCTTTGCCAAAGAGCTCGTAGACCTGGGAGTGGAGATTCTTTCCACCGGAGGCACTGCAAAAAAAATACGTGAGGCCGGTCTTAAGGTTATGGATGTTTCAGAGTTTACAGGATTTCCTGAAATGCTCGACGGTCGTGTAAAGACATTGCATCCTAAAGTTCACGGCGGTATTCTTAATCAAAGAGATAATGCTGATCACCAAAAGCAGTGTGCAGAAAACGGATTGAAAAATATCGATCTTATCGCAGTTAATCTCTATGCCTTTGAAAAAACCGTCGCAGATCCCAACTGTAGCCTGGGTGATGCCATTGAAAATATAGACATCGGTGGCCCGACTCTGCTTCGTGCGTCTGCAAAGAATTTTCACGATGTCACAGTAATCGTTGACCCGGCTGACTATCCTCAGGTTCTTAAAGAAATAAAAGAAACCGGGAACACTACATTGAAAACAAGATTCCGCTTGGCTGCCAAGGTTTTTGCCTTGACTTCCGCTTATGACACCACCATTTCCAACTGGCTTGAGAAGGTAGATGTGGAGTCTAACGCGTACTTCAAATAAGATGGTATTGTAGCCAAGAGGCTTCTTCGAGAAAATCCTATTTGCCTCGTTGTTTTAGTGGGCGATCCAGTAAATCGACGTTAAAAGAATCTGTTAATTAAAAGAAGGCAAGAATATGCTGAAAATGGCGGTACTACTTTCCGGCAGTGGACGAACACTTGATAATTTTCATGAAAGAATCCAGAAAGGCACTTTACATGCTGAAGTGCAGGTGGTGATCTCTAATGTTGCTGATGCCCTTGGTTTGACCAAGGCAGAGAATTATGGATACCCGGCTTTTCATGCAGCAGGAAACGAAGCAATCAATACAATTCTTAAAAAATATGATATTGATGTCATAGCCCTTGCAGGCTTTCTAAAACTCTATCACCCGCCAACCGAACTGATTCGTTCGGTCATTAATATTCACCCATCCCTGATACCTTCGTTTTGTGGGGATGGGTTTTACGGTTCAAAGGTACATAAGGCATTGAAAAAACGAGGTTGCCTGGTCAGCGGCTGCACAGTACATTTTGCCAATGAAGTGTATGACGAAGGCCCAATTATCTATCAGAAGAGCGTTGATCTCGACTATGAGGATTCTCCTGACGATATTGCCACCAAGGTCTTTGCTGCTGAATGTGAAGCCTTTCCAGAGGCCCTGAACCGGGTGGATGCAAAGGGTATTAATTTCTTCTGGGACAGAGTCAAGGGATAAGCATGGAAAGTCGTACACTTCTTAACGCAAGTGACCTTTCCCTTGCCGTGAACAGAATCAGTCTGCAGATTCTTGAAAAGAATCACAGCATAGAAAATCTTGCTATTGTCGGTATTCATACCTGTGGTGTCTTTCTTGCTCAGCGCATCAGAAAATTCATTCAGGAGCAGACTGATCAACATCTTTCCTATGGGAGTCTTGACATTAACTTGTATCGGGATGACTGGAGTCTTATCACCCAGAATCCTGTGGTTAAGACAACAGATATAGGATTCACCGTGGAAGAGCAGGATGTTGTTCTGGTGGATGATGTTCTCTTTACCGGTCGTACTATACGCGCGGCCATGGATGCGCTGATGGATTATGGTCGGCCCCATTCTATTCAACTCGCGGTACTTGTTGATAGAGGAGGGCGGGAATTACCCATTCAGGCGGATTATGTGGGCGTTCGCACAACTGTTATGCCGGATGAGCGAATCAAGGTCATTCTTGAGGAGCATGGCGGACGGGATGAAGTTGTCCTTGAAAATCAGACTTGAGGGTATAATTGATATACTGAGATTGTGAGAACTTTTCGTTTGCCTTGTTATTTTTGGTAGTTAGCTTTACTTAAGGTTTCTGTTCTATGCTTCATTCCCTCAAAATTTACACACCTGGTGTGATTATTGGTTCTCTGGTCTACGCTCACCCAAAGATCTGACTTTTTACCACACAATCACACCTTATTTTCCACCTCTACTACGTAATCTCTATTATGGAACTCCTGGCTCCCGCCGGTAATACCGAAAACTTTCTTGCTGCAATAGAAGCAGGTGCTGATGCCGTATACGTTGGAGCTCCCGGCTTCAACGCCAGGAATCTTGCGCGTGATCTGCGTCTGGAAGATATCCTGGCCATGGTTCATCACTGTCACGATCTTGGAAAAAAGATTTACCTTGCAGCAAATAGCCTGATTCGCGAACAGGATCTCCCTCAAACACTTGAGACTCTGGCCCTCCTTGAATCCATGGGAACTGATGGTCTCATCGTTCAAGACCTCGGCCTGGTCAGATTGATTAAGGAGTTCTTTCCCTCCATTCCCATTCACGCCTCAACTTTGCTGGCTGCAAATAATTCAGAATCACTTCGCGGCTTTCAGGATATGGGGTTTGAAAGGATTGTCCTTGCCCGCGAGCTGACCCTGAAAGAGATAAGCAGTCTCTGTCAAAAAAGTGGGGTTGAGATTGAAGTCTTTGTCCATGGAGCCATGTGTTTCTCTTATTCCGGACTCTGTCTTTTTTCATCTTTTCTTGGTGGAAAAAGTGGATTGCGTGGAAAATGTGTTCAGCCCTGCCGTCGTCATTATCATTGGAGCCATAAGAAAGGAGTGAAACTTCATGGGCACAAGGCGAAACCGAAAGCGGTGAAGGGGCAGTATCTTTTTTCAATGAATGACCTTTCTGCCCTGGAGGCAGTTCCTGACCTGCAGGCTGCCGGAGTGACCTCTCTCAAAATCGAAGGCCGTCTTCGTTCCGCCCACTATGTATCTCATATTGTACAGGCCTATCGACTGGTCATGGATGCAACGCCGGACACATTTCCAACGGCCTTAAAAGAGGCTACGCTCCTCAGTGACAGGGCCATGGGGCGCAAAACCGCTTCCGGTTATCTTTTTTCACCTCAACCTGCCGACGCTATCACCCCGTATCATTCCGGAAATATGGGAGATCATCTTGGAAAGCTTGGGGCTATGAAAACGTATGAGGGCAGGCACTATGCAAAACTCAGCCTCAAGGGGACACTTGGTGCAGGAGATAGACTGCGGCTTCATGCAGAACCCTCTGGAGAACGCTTGTCTTTTACCCTCAAAGAATTGCGCAAAGGAAACAGCGAAGTTGCAGTAGCGGCTGCCGGAGAAAAGGTTCAGCTATTGGTTCCCGACTGGGAATATTGTCAGAGTTCCAGGCATATTGATGTATACAGAGTAGATGTAAAAAAAGAGACTGTGTCAGGATCACGCTCTTTGCTGAATATTGCAGCAGGTCGTGAAGTATTAGACAGATTTCGAGAGAAGAACAGAGAACGACTCCATTCAATTAAAAAAATAGTCTGTCCACCGGAAAAAGATATGCTTCCTCCCAGTTCACAAGGGGGGGCGACAAAGCCTTCCACTTTTGCGAAAGCATCTGGGAAAAGGATTAAGTTGCCTTTGGATGCGTGGTTACGGCTGGATTCCGCCAGGACCCTTTTGGGTAAGCTGCCATTTAATCCGGATCGTTATCTGCTGCCAATTAATAAGGCTAACCTCAGTCAGACCGGCCAGCTCAAACGTTTTCTCGGCAAGAGAAGCCGGGATCTTACCTGGTGTCTTCCTCCAATTATTTTCGAAGGAGAATTGCCAAAGATCAGAAAACAGATTCAGTCGCTTATCCGCTCAGGTTTTAGAAGCTTTCAGTTGGGACACATCAGTCAGTTTGTTTTTTTTGCCGGGGAACGCGTATTCCTTTCTTGTGACTATACGGTAAATCTACTTAACAGTCAGGCTGTGGCCATGGTCGAAAATGGCGGGATTAAAGAGGCACAACTCTCCATTGAGAGCGACAAAGGGATTATTGCTGATATTGTCGCCATCTGTCGCCAAAACAACTCCGATCTTCGTCTTGGTTTAACGGTTTACGGTGCTCCAGCACTGTTTACCGCCAGACTCGATCCGGATCATTTTCAATACAACAGGACATTGAACAGTCCACATAATGAACAGTTTGTCTTGCTCAAAAAAGAAAATGTTACTGCCACAGTCCCAGTCCGGCCTTTCTCGCTTATTCCCTATCTTCATGAATTAAAAGATCTAGGGCTTGACTATGTAGTTATAGATATGAGTAATATCCCTGCAGGAAAAAAGGAGATGGAAGAGTTGGAAGGGAGGTTAAGCGGGAAGGGGAGATATTCTAAACTGCCTACTTTTAATTATCTGGGAAAACTTGAGTGATTCATATCCAATGAACATTGGATATCTCATTTTTAATTGGTTTTACGATCTCGCGTTTCATCGAGGCGACGCATACCTTCCATGAGAAGTTTCATGAAATAACCGATCTCAGGAATCTCAAAATCATCTGTCGGGATCCCTGGGGTGAATCGGAAGCGACCGTCCTGTTCTTTTAGAATATCATAAAAGGCCCCTTCACCTTCAAGGCCATGGTACCTGGCCTTGATCAAAGCGCCTTGGCGGAATGAGAAGCGAGCCGTGCCATGAACGAGCTCGCTGATGGTGAGAATTCCGGTTTTGTTATTCATGTTCAGGGTCTGGAACAAGGCTTCTGCCGGAATTTCTGCCAGATTTCCTATCATACCTGAAGAAAGATCTTCAGCGCGGATAACATTGGATTTGGTTAGCCTCTTGGCCATAAGTCTGGTGAAATACAGTTGGATTGCGGGGTATTGATTGAGGATTTTCTGGAAATTCCTTCTGTCAATGTAGAGGATGGACGTAGGTTCACGAACTTGTATGGTTGCGCCAACTGAATCGTTGCAGATGAGGCTCATTTCTCCAAAGACCTCTCCTTTGCTCAGTGTAGAGATGGTCATTCCCCTATCATTTATGACGTTAACGCTGCCAGTGACAATGATGTAAAAATTTCCACCCGGATCACCTTTGCGAATAACAATATCGCCTTGCTTCAGTTTGTTGAGTTTGAAATATTTAACAACTTTTTCCAGGTTTGCGTCATCAATATTTTTGAAAAAGGCAAAATCTGACAGCAGGTGGAGCATGGAAGCCAGTTCATTGGCATAGGTGTCTTTATCTTGATTTTCGATGAGGTTGAGTTCACCTGTGTTTTCCAGCCTGAGAGAACCTGTGCAACCACTGCAGCTGATAAGACAGACGGGGATTTTGTCGGCACGTTCATATTGGATAATGATTTTTGTCAGGTCTCCACTGAGAATCTTACATTTTTCTTTATCCTTGGGTGAGTGGATAATGGCAGTGGTGATAAACGTATTTTCTTCCTTTGAATTCATGGAGATAGTTATTCCGGCAACGGTAAAAACTTCACCAAAGGAGTAGAGTGGACAATTTTTTGTCTCGGTTACTTTAAAGGTAACTTTTGGAAAACCCATATCCGAACCACGTATTGAAAAAGAATTCTAAGAAAGAAAATAAGTTAAATGTGTTCTAATTAGAGTAGCTCGGTGTGGTGTGACAAGTCAAACAGAAAGTGTCTCTTGTCCTTTTTCTAAGGAAGGTGAAATAATCATTGACTTTATCTGGGCACCATATTAAAAATAGTAGTCTTTTGCTGTCTACTTATTGAATGACAATCCGGTAACTGCAAACTATTTTTCGGTATTTATAACCGAATCTGAATATATCAGGGAAAAATCTACAGGAGAAATTCGTGGCCAATCATAAATCCGCTGAGAAAAGAAATCGTCAGTCTCAGGTGCGTCGCCTGAGAAATCGTACTATCACCACCCGTATGAAAAATGTTATGAAAGATGTGGACACTGCTATTGCCACCGGGTCCCAAGAGGATGCACAGGCAGCTTTAAAGATAGCTGTGCCTGTTATAGCAAAAACTGCATCTAAGGGAACCATTCACAAGAAAAATGCTTCCCGTAAGGTATCCCGCCTGACTAAACGTGTAAATAAGATGCAGGCCTCTGCCTAATCCGTTTTTGCAGGCCGCGGGGAAACACCGCAATATCTGAACGTTTAAAAAAGACCATAAAGTCATAAGACTTTATGGTCTTTTTTTTGTTTTTTGCATCGGGAAGGAGATATTTTTTCGCTCTTTTATGGTAGGGTGGTCATGACTTCACCCGGACAACGGACAATGAACTTCTTTTGAGTTCTGCTTCCACGCCACTAACCAGTTCATCTCTGTACGTGATTTACACATGCCATCGACAACACATCTTCCCGATTACCAAACTTTTGTCGAGACCGGCGCTACAGCTGGGCTCATACCAGTGTATCGCACGATCATTGCTGATCTGGATACACCTCTTACACTCCTCGCCAAAATTGCAGGCGAGGAGAGCCATATCTTTCTTTTTGAAAGCATGGAAGGGGGTGAAAAGTGGGGAAGATATTCGTTTATTGGACTTGACCCTCTGCTGACCTTTTCCTCTAAAAATTCTCATATCGATATACATTCATTTTCAGGTATCCTGTCTGAGCAAGATGAAATGGATGGTAATCCTTTGGAGGCCCTGCAGAAGATCCTCGAAGATATCAAGGCAGCAGAAAATTCTGACCTGCCACGTTTCTGCGGTGGGGCCGTCGGATTTCTCGGCTACGACATGGTTCGCTTCATGGAAGAACTGCCAAGTGACACGGAAAAACTCGATTTTCCTGATTGTTCTTTCATGATACCCAGGATTGTCCTGATCCATGACAGCTTCAAACAAACCGTGACCGTGGTATGCTGGACTGCTTCCGCAGAAAACAATAACAATCTTGCTGCGTACGAGGCATCCACTGCAAAAATTGATTCAGTGGTGTCGCTTCTGCGAGCCCCTGTTCCTGCCTCTTTTCTCGACTCCAGCAGGAAGGGCAGTAAACAACAACATCAATTTCGCTCCAATATGGATGAGCAACAATTTCACTCCATGGTAGAAAAGGCCAGAGAGTATATTGTAGCCGGCGATATTATCCAGGTGGTTTTATCCCAGCGTTTTCATACGAAAACAGATCTTGCTCCCCTTGATCTGTATCGCGCCTTACGTCATATTAATCCCAGTCCCTATCTCTTTTACCTGAAGCTTGGTGAACTGATCCAGATCGGTTCCTCACCGGAAATTCTTGTCCGCAAGGAGGCCGAGGTCATTGAACTTCGCCCCATTGCCGGAACCAGAGTTCGAGGGAAAACAGAGGAGGAAGATAAGGCTTTGGAACTGGAACTGCTGGCAGACCCAAAAGAACGAGCAGAACACCTTATGCTGGTGGATCTTGGCCGTAACGACGTGGGCAGGGTAGCCCGCGATGGCTCAGTGGAGGTGAAAGATCTTTTGGTTGTAGAGCGATATAGTCATGTTATGCATATTGTCTCCGGTGTCCATGGCATTATAGCCGAGGGGAAAGATCAGTTTGATGTGATGAAGGCCTGTTTTCCTGCAGGGACGGTGAGTGGAGCGCCGAAGATCAGGGCTATGGAGATTATTGATGAGCTTGAACCGGAAGGTCGTGGCCCGTATGCGGGAGCAGTGGGTTACTTCGGCTTCTCTGGAAATATGGACTTCTGCATTACTATCAGGACCTTTGTCATGCAGGGTGAGGATCTCTGGGTACAGGCCGGAGCCGGGGTGGTATATGACTCTGATCCGCAAAAGGAATACGAGGAAACAATCAATAAATCTATGGGCTTGCGACGAGCAGTCGAACTTGCAGAGAAGGGGTTTTAGATTATGCTTGTCATAATAGATAACTACGATTCATTTACCTATAATATTGTTCAGACCATTGCCGGAAATTTCCTGAAAAACGGTATAGTTGAAGATATTCGCGTATTTCGTAATAACAAGATCACCGTTAACGAAATTATAGCTCTTGAACCTGAACGAATTCTTATCTCTCCGGGACCCTGTACTCCAGCAAAGGCAGGGATTTCAATAGAAGCAATTCGTTATTTCAGTGGCAAAATACCGCTTCTTGGTGTCTGTCTAGGCCATCAATCCATTGGTCAGGCCTTTGAAGGGAAGGTGATTCGTGCTTCAAGGATTATGCATGGTAAGATTTCTCCCATTTATCATGATAACAAAGGGGTGTTTGCAGGGCTACCCAACCCTTTTGATGGTATGCGTTATCACTCCCTGATTGTTGAGAAAACAAGTCTTCCGAAATGTTTGGAGGTGAGTGCCTGGACTGAAGAAGGAGAGATCATGGGCCTTCGTCATAAAGAATTGGACGTGGAAGGAGTACAATTTCATCCGGAATCAATCATGACTCCCGCAGGAATTACTCTCCTTAACAATTTTATGACCCGTTATTAAAACGTTAATTAGGATATCGAGAAAAGATATGGATATCAAACAAGCGATTGCTAAAGTTGTCCTACAAGAGGATTTGAGCGAAAAGGAAATGGTCGAGGTGATGAATGAGATCATGGGAGGGGAGGCGACTCCCGCTCAGATCGGTTCTTTTATTACTGGCCTGCGGATGAAAGGGGAAACGGTTGAAGAGATCACCGGTGCCGTTCGTGTCATGCGCGAAAAAGCTACATTTATTGATTCCGGGATTGATGTCTCACAGGGAGGAATTCTTGTGGACACCTGCGGTACAGGTGGAGATGGTTCCGGAACCTTTAATGTATCAACGACCACTGCCTTTGTTGTGGCTGGTGCCGGGATCTCTGTGGCCAAGCATGGAAACAGGTCTGTATCCAGTCACTGCGGCAGTGCGGACGTCCTTGAGGCTGCAGGTGTTTCTCTTGATCTTAGCCCGCAGGAAGTTGAAGAGTGCATTAAAAAAATCGGAATTGGCTTTCTCTTTGCTCCAGCATTGCATGGTGCCATGAAACATGCAATTGGACCGAGAAGGGAAATTGGTATTCGTACTATTTTTAATATCCTCGGGCCTCTGACCAACCCTGCTGGTGCCAATGTTCAGGTCCTTGGTGTCTTTGACCGTGAACTGATTGAACCGATGGCGCGGGTCCTTGGAAAGCTGGGGTCAAAAAGAGCGTTGGTGGTTCACGGTGAGGGCAACTTGGATGAGTTGACGATTACCGGCAAAACCCATGTGGCTGATCTGCACAATGGTCAGGTCACCACCTATTCTATTAGCCCTGAAGACGTTAGCTTAAGCAGAGCAGGTATAGATGATTTAAAGGGTGGGGAGACGGCTGAAGAATCTGCGGCTCAACTACGCGGAGTTCTTGAGGGTGAGAAAGGAGCAAAAAGGGACATGGTCCTTCTCAACAGTGGCGCAGCACTTATGGCTGCCGGTCTCTGTACTGACCTCAAGGCAGGGGTCGTTCGAGCAGCAGAAATCATTGATTCTGGAAAAGCCCTGGAGAAGTTGGAACACCTGGTGGCCTTTTCCGGCAAAAAATAACGTGCAGGTATTGCATTAAATAATTACTTTAACTATCTGTCATGGCGCACATACTTGATATAATCGTTGAGAGAAAAAAAGAAGAAGTCGACAATCTTCGAAGAAATGGAGTGCACATTCCTGCACCTTACAATGAGAAAGAGATCCTTTTCCCCCGCGGTTTTCGCCAGGCTTTGATCGACTATCCCGGAGTTGCTATCATTGCAGAGGCCAAAAAGGCCTCCCCATCAAAAGGATTGATTTGTCCCGATTTTGATCCAGTAGTGATTGCTGAGAATTACGAACAGAACGGTGCTCAGGCTATCTCTGTGTTGACAGACGTTGATTTTTTTCAGGGATCTCTCCTCTACCTCCTCCAGGTTCGTGAAGCTGTAAGGTTACCTGTTTTGCGCAAGGAGTTTATCATTGATCCGTTGCAGATTGACGAAGCCCATGTTTGCGGAGCAGATGCTATCCTGCTCATGGCCTCTATTCTTGATGCATATCAGTTGAAAGATTTTCAAGACCATGCCGCAAGCTACTCCATTGATTGTCTGGTTGAGGTTCATGATGAAAAAGAATTGGATATCGTCCTTGAGACCGGTGCCACCCTCATCGGTATCAACAATCGTAATCTTAAAGATTTTTCCATGGATACCGAGACGACTTTTCGTCTGAAAAAACTTATCCCAGAACACATTGCTGTGGTTGGAGAGTCAGGTCTAAAAACCAGTGAAGACCTGCAAAGACTGCAAGAAGCAGGTGTCGCCGCAGCCCTTATTGGTGAGACATTGATGCGCGGAGAGAATGGAGGAAATACCCTGCAGGGCCTAAGACAATAACTGGGAATTACCCATATTATAAGCATAACAGGAGGAAACATGTACGGTAGGACACGCATTAAAATGTGTGGCATTACAAGGAAAAAAGATGCTATAGCTGGAATTGAGGCTGGTCTTGACGCCCTGGGATTTATTTTCTACGAAAAAAGTCCGCGCAATGTAACGTCCGATTTTGTGCGGAAAGTGGTGGCCAAGGTCCCGCCTTTTATTGATTGCGTTGGCGTTTTTGTCGATCGTGACCGGGAAGAGGTTGAAGAAATCGTCGAATATTGTGGACTTTCTCATGCCCAGCTCCATGGCAAAGAAAAACCTAAATATTGTGAACGTCTTGAACGTTTTGCCTCACCTTGTCGGGTAATCAAGGCGTTTCGGGTGGGAAAAAAAAGCAGCGGTTCTGAGTTTACACCCTATGATGGTGTGGTTCGCGGGTATCTTCTCGACACCTATGTCAAAGATAACGCCGGAGGGACTGGGAAAACATTTGACTGGAATATCATTCAAGGCCTCAATCTTCAACGCCCTGTGATTTTGGCTGGTGGGTTAACCCCTGAAAACGTGGTTCAGGCTATCAAGTCCGCCAAACCCTATGGGGTTGATGTTAATTCCGGCGTGGAAACAGAGCCTGGAATCAAAGATCATTCCAAACTGTATGATTTTGTCAGTAAGGTACGTCAAACAGACTTGCTGGTCTGAATGAAGCTATTTTTTTGATAAAAAGCTCCTAGGAGTCTGTCGGACTAACCAAATGTGACACTCGCAACTTGTTGAACTTACAGCTATTGTTGTTTTCGGGCGAACAACAAGAAAAAACAGTTAATTGTGCAATATCAACATTTTACAAGAAACAAAATACTTAAGTCCGACAGACTCCTAGCGCGCAATAACAAAGGAGCCCTTATATCCTTTTGCCAGGAGCGCTGTCTCTGAAAGCCTGGCATTGTCCAGCGAGCTGCCCACATAGACCTGCACTCGATAAAATATCTGCCCTTTAACTACGCCCTTGCGAATGACTGCCTTGTGTCCTGCATCAAGAAATCGTTTTTGCAGCTGCATGCCATTACTCTTCAAAGTGAATGCCCCTATTTGAACGTAGAACTCTCCTTTGGTAAAATCGACATACTGAGTAAACCTCTGCTGTCCATTTGTTTTTGTTACCTCACCTAAGGCCGTTACTTTTACCCTGGCTGTTCCTCTCTGCCATAAGGCCAGCTTCTTGGCTGCACTTAAACTGACATCGATTATTCTTCCCTTGATAAATGGCCCGCGATCATTGACGCGAACAATAGTTTGCCGGCCATTGTCCAGGTTAGTAACAAGCAGCATGGTATGCATGGGTAGCAGCTTATGGGCCGCAGTCATATCATACATATCATAGGTCTCACCGTTAGATGTGGCTCGTCCATGAAAGTCATCACCGTACCAAGAGGCGACACCAATTTCTTCGTACCCTCGAGACGAGGGCAGGGGGAAATAGGTGCGATTCTTGATGATATAAGGACGCTGAGTGGCAGGAATGCGTTTCTGTTGTTTTTTGACTGTTGAGGCTGCTCCTGAAACAGGGAGCAGGCAGAGGTACAAAACCAATAAAAAGAAAAGGAAAATAGGATGAAGGAAAAAACTTTCGTTTTTGATTTTTGTTGAAAATCGTTTCATAGAGATGCAAGTCACTTAAGTAAAGAGAGAAACACTTATTCTTTGCTTATTTTTTCAGATCGGAGGAAATTGTCAATACGTTCTTTATAAAAAATACCGGCTTTCCCGGTGGTATGAGGAACATAAGGAACCATTCCATCTTGTGTTGCACCCGACTGAACTGCATCAAAATGGACTTCTTCATCCTCATCTATCCATGAGAGATGGAGATCGAGGAGGGGGCGCAGGACCCTTAACCGACCTGACTCGTCACGCCCCAGAGGTATCGATTCCCAGCGCCTGGTGACGAGACCTTTATACCAAGCTCCGACACGAAATTCCCTGGTGATTTTATCTGTCATACCATGGGGGAGTTCATCTGCATCAAAATCCAGATTGTTGTTCAGTAATTTTTCTATTTCCGAACTTCCCTGTACAGTGAGCCGGGCAAACGGGTCATAATCATCAATATCACTGCGCAGAAGATGCGTTTTGTTATCATTGAAGGCCCATTGTGCATGACAGACCTGGCAACTTACTTCTTTGGCATAGGTGTCATGGGCGGGATGATCCAAGAGAGGTATGGGATGAATTCTGTTTTCATTGTTGGATTGAAGAAAATATCTATCCCCTTTTTGACTGACATTAGAAGGCAGTGTTTCGTTCTGCAGTTTTTCCTTACTATGACAGCTGGCACAGCTCAAGCCTTTTTCCTGTTTTCCCATGAGTTGATTTCCAGAGTGACAATCGACGCAGACCAGTCCTTTTTGCTGGTGTACATCAGGAGCCAATTGATGAAACTCTACGCCAAAGGGACGGAAGTAGTCATTGCGAGTGGTATAGGGAGTGCGATACTCGTCATTCATGTCATGCTCATAGCGGCCATAGTAGTCAAATCCTACCCAGTTTCCGTAATGGCATTGCAGGCATTGACTGTCATCAGGAGTAGACAGAAAAGAATGGGACACAAGTTTTCCCTCATAAAACTTCAGGTGACAGGCAGCACAACCAGTACCCCGAGCTACGGCAGGGTATCTGTCACCTGAACTGTATGGATGACAGCGTAAACATCTGCGCCTGAGGAGGTCATCGGTGAGATCGAGAATGGTTTGCGGACTTTCGATTACCGGAATATCGGTTAAGGAATCCAGCTCACTTGCGGCACCAAAAGCTGTACGAACCTGATTGATTTCATTTTTTAGAGTAAAATGGAGGGAGTGAACAGCACTTTCTACCTGTGTCTGATGACAGGGGCCACAACTGCTCTGCATATTGTCAGGATGTGCCGGAAGAGCAATAAGTCCTTCATGGGATGCGTCTTTTTCCTTTACGTTGTCAACACCGGCATGACAGGTAATGCACGGCAGGTCATGTGGTGCATCAATATTCATGACATGACAGCTACGGCATCCTTTTTTTGGCCTTTGTTGCGGGGCCTGGAGTTGTTCTGGGCCATCTGTTTGCAATTCTTCCTTTTCCTGTTCTGATGAACAGGAAAAGAGGAGAAAGGTCAGGGAAAGTATAAATATGATCTGGTACATAAGATAAGCTTAGCAGCTACTGAACTATAAGAGACATTAAAAGATTTGACATTGCAAAACGAGCCTGCTATAGATTCCGCCTGGAAACATAAGCGTATTTTGTCATAATCGTCTGCAGGGTCGTGGCAATTGAAATTGCTTCCCCCTTTGCAATAAGTGTTTCAGGTGCCGGAAGTACTCTCCAGGCTGACCGGATACACGGCAAAACGCTTACCTGGCTCATTGCTCAGGCAAGTAAGGAAAATTCTCCATAGAGATTTTGTATCTGTGCCGACATAGCTCAGTTGGTAGAGCGACGCTCTCGTAAAGCGTAGGCCAGCGGTTCGATCCCGCTTGTCGGCTCCAATCACAAAGAGGGACGTAAGGAGAAATCTTTGCTTCCCTCTTTTTTCTTTTATATCTCTCCAGACAGGAAGAAAAAAGTTAAGAATTTATAAAAATACCAGTTTCCCAAGAAACTTTCACAAAAAAAGGCCCTTTCATGGAAGAAACGAAAGGGCCTTTTTTTATTTATTAGTAAGATAACTGCTTATTCGTCGATATCTACTCTTAATATCTTGTCGCCAGGCTGTAAGGAATCACCGACCTTGGCAAAAATGGATGTCACAATGCCATCCATTTCACAGCTGATGGGAGTCTGCATTTTCATAGCTTCCATAACTGCAAGTTTATCACCCTGAACGACCTGTTGTCCCTCTTCTACACTGATTTCGCAGATGTTTCCTGAAAAGGGTGCCCGCATGTCTCCGGCCTTGGCTAGAACAATAATTTCTTCTTTGGACATTATCGCTTCCTTGGCCATAGCCCCTTCAGGGATATCAGGTTCAAAGCTGTAAACACGCTGGTGATGGTCAACATTGAGATAAACACTGGTCTCTCCGTCCTCTGCTGAAACGATGGACGGTCCAACCTCAACGACATGCTCTTTCCCGGTGTAATCGGTAAAGATAAGGGTTTCTCCAGGATCGAACCCTCCCTGACGTAAAAAGATGGAAGGGGGAAGAACATGAACCTGTCCGAATTTCGCCTCGAACTTGAAAAAATCAACGGCATCATTAGGATGCTGGAGATAGAGGGTCAGCTGTTGATCCGTGGGCTCTTCGCCAATTCTTTCAGTAAGGGTTGCCTTTTCCTTGTCGATATCCATATCGCCGATATCTTCAACCCCTCCTTCATCTTCAAGGACTGTTTTCCAGTTCTCACCAAGGACCTTTTCATAGATCCAGGTCTCTGGCTCATAAAAAGGGAAGGGACCATATTTTCCAAGGAGGAGATTGCGCAGATCTCCGGAGGGATTACCATACCGCTCTCCGCCAAGGACGTTGGATACAGCTGTTGTCCACAGTATCTGTGATCCGGGAGTAACGGACCAGTAGTTGCCAAGCTCTTTCTGGACGCGAGGAAGCTCTTTGTGGAGAATGTCGGGCATTTTATCTAAGAAGCCACCTTTGACAGCCTGCTCCAGGCTGGACCCCATTGCACCACCAGGTAATTTGTGGATCTGGACGGTGGGTTGAAATCCTTTTATCTGGGATTCAAAATCATCATAATATTGTCTTTCGTCACGTATGACATCAGAGGATTCAATAACGGCTGCTTCATCAATACCAATGGCAGTATGACCCATATCTTTCAGTGTCTGAATAACTGTCAGGATGGGAGGGGGACCATAGAATCCGGTAAATGAGTGATCGGCAGCATCAACGATATTGGCGCCATTACGTACGGCTTCCACGATCCTTCCGGTGTCGTTCCCGTCGGTATTGTGGCCATGGTAATGAATGGGCAGGTCTGGGTGTTTCTGGCGAATGTTATCGACAAGTTGACCTATGCGTTGTGGTGTACCAAGTCCACCGTGATTTTTGATACAGAGGATAATATCTTCACCTGTGACATCAAGAATTTCCCGAACTTTTTTGAGATAAAACTCGTTAGTGTGCTCAGGTCCGGTTGAGAAACAGATGCATGGCTCATTAATTTTACCGGCTTTGGCAACTTCTTCAAAGACAGCCTGCATGTTGGGTACATAGTTCATAAAATCAAAGGTTCGCCAGACATCTACATATTTTGCGAACTCCTTGACAGTGAAACGGATAATGTTCTGTGGATAAGGGCGATAGCCAAAGAGGTTAACTCCCCGACACAGGGTCTGAAACATGGTGGTCGGCATCTTCTCACGGAGTATCTCCAGTTTCAGAAATGGATCAACCTGTTTTCGCAGGATATCCACATGCACAGAAGCACCACCGGTAATTTCCAGTGAAAAATAGCCGGCTCTCTCCCTGGCATCAGCAGCCAGAATGTCGGTGTGGAGTAGGATCCTGTTTTTATAGTCAGACTGTGAGAGGTCACGGGCGGTATTGGTGATATAGTACCCATCCGCTTTTTGTAATTTGGCTACAACCTCAGCAGGAGAAGTTCCTTGTACAATTCGTTCCATATTCATTCCTTGTTTTCTATCAGTTGCTACCTGTTCAAGGAGAAGCTTGTTTGTCCACGGCAGCGAAAATTATCAACTAGCTCTGTTCACTCGGCTCAAGCGGCATACGGGTTGTGACCGCGGTGATGAATTTCTGCGATCAGATTGGAGAGCTTGCTGGCCTCATTGGCATTCTCTTCATAGTTGAAGAGTTCCGGATGTTTACTCAGGTAAGAGGTATCAAAATCCCCACTGTTGAAGTCGGGATCTTTAGCGATATTGAGAAAGAAAGGGATAGTGGTTTTGGGTCCGGATATGACGAAATTTTGAAGACAGCGTCGCAAGCGATCAACTGTTTCATTCCATGAATACCCATGAACTGTCATTTTAACCAATAAAGAATCATAAACCTGGGGGATGGTATAACCCTGATAGACAAAACCATCAAGGCGAACGCCGTAGCCACCAGGTGAGCGGTAGACGGTGACGGTTTTGCCACCCTCAGGCATAAAATCGGCCTTTGGGTCTTCGGCGTTGATTCGCATCTCAATGGCATGACCACGCATCTGAATATCTTTTTGTTCAAAGGAAAGCTGTTTTCCCATGGCAAGTTTGATTTGAGTGCGGACAATATCGATACCTGTGATCATCTCGGTTACGGTATGTTCAACCTGGACCCTGGTGTTGATCTCCATGAAATAATAGTTGAAATTTTTATCGATGAGAAATTCAACTGTGCCGGCATTGAAATAGTTTGCAGCTTTTGCAGCTTTTACAGCCGTGTCGCAGATGGTGTCGAGCAACTCTTTGTCACCGATCATGGAGGGGGCTATTTCAATCAGCTTCTGGTTTCTGCGTTGGATGGAGCAGTCACGAGTTCCCAAATGGACAGTATTGCCATGACTGTCGGCCATAATCTGAACCTCGACATGCTTCGGCTCAATCACTACTTTTTCCAAATATACGCGATCATCATTGAAGGCAGCCTTGGCCTCTGCTCTGGCAACGGGGATCTCCTCACGCATCTGTTCATCAGATTCGATCAACCTGATGCCGCGACCACCACCACCACACGTTGCTTTCAGCATGACGGGGTATTTAAATTCAGCGGCAAAAGCAATCGCTGTCTCTACACCCTCATCTCCAACTGCAAGATCCTTTGTACCGGGAACCATGGGAATGCCGGCTTCGGCCATGATACTTCTGGCAATGACTTTATTGCCGAGGTCGGAAATTACCTTTGAGGAAGGTCCTATAAAAATAATCCCCTCATCCTCGCAGGCCTTGGCAAAATCAGGATTTTCTGCAAGAAAGCCGTAGCCCGGATGAATGGCAATGGCACCTGATTTTTTAGCAGCTTTAATAATTTTGGATATATCAAGATAGTCGCAGCGGGGACCAGGTCCCAGCCAAATGGCTTCGTTGGCAAGACGGATATGACGCGAATCTTTGTCAGGTGATTCGTAGACAGCTACTGCTTCATATTTCAATTCCTGTATGGCCCGGATGAGACGAATGGCGATCTCCCCTCGATTGGCGACAAGTATTTTCGTTTTCAAAGCAACTCCTTTCTTGTATTAATTCAAAGGGTGGTAAAAAAATAGTGTTTCTGGTGAAATAGCTGTAATAGTAGCTATAAGAGGAAAATCCTGAAAAAAGAGGTGAATCGGTTGGGTAGGCCAACGATACTTCTATAGGATTTTCAAAAGCGTTAAACATACCATATTTGAATTGCTAAGGCAAGTGATACTGGTGCGTTGGCCGAAGATGAAAATGAAGCTCCAGTGATGAGTGAGAGGCATTTGAGTTCTTTTTAGATGGAACTAGCTAATCTTCTTGACACTATGCTATGCTTCGTTAAAACTAAAATAACAAACGGATCATAGTTGATAATTTCCGGAGAGTCTTATGGGCCAAAACGATGACAAAACAATTGCCGAGAGAGAAGCTCCTGCCTCTACAGCAGAATCCACAAAGAAAAAAAAGAAACTTTATGTAGTTAATTTTTTTTATAACTGGTGCAAATCCTGTGGGCTTTGTTCGGCATTCTGTACGAAAAAAATTATCCTCACAGATGAAACAGGACGACCTTATATTGAGGACATGGAGAGCTGCACAGGCTGCCGTTTCTGTGAAATCCATTGTCCAGATTTTGCCATCACCATAAAAAACAGGCATCCCGTAAGGAGGCGTACAGATGGCGATCGTTGAACAGCAGAACAGGGTTCTTCTGCAGGGAAATGAAGCAATTGTCGCCGGGGCATTAGCGGCTGGCTGTCGTTTTTTTGCAGGTTACCCCATAACGCCGGCATCAGAGATCAGTGAATTGCTTTCAGTGAAACTCCCGCAACTTGGTGGCACATTTATCCAGATGGAAGATGAAATTGCCTCCATGGGAGCTGTTATCGGGGCATCTCTTGCAGGCACAAAATCACTAACGGCAACCAGTGGCCCAGGTTTTTCTCTTATACAGGAGAATCTTGGCTATGCCTGTGTTGCTGAGGTACCCTGTGTTATAGTCAATGTCATGCGTGGCGGCCCCAGCACCGGACTGCCCACCAGTCCTTCCCAGGGAGATGTACAGATGGCCAGGTGGGGGACCCATGGAGACCATCCAATCATAGTGTTGGCCGTATCGTCTGTCTCCGATTGTTTTTCCGTCACTGTCAAGGCCTTCAACCTTTCTGAAAAATATCGTAGCCCTGTTATTATTCTCTCTGACGAAGTGGTGGCTCATACTCGAGAAGCTGTTACCATACCTGATACGGAACAAATACGGGTTATTGATCGAATCGCACCCGGCGTCCCTCCTGAATGGTATACGCCCTATGCCGAGAATAATCGTGGAGTTCCGGATATGGCTGCCTTTGGCGATGGCTACCGTCACCATATCACAGGCCTGATCCATGATGACCGAGGATACCCTACCCAGAATACTCAGGAGATCGAAAAATTCTACAAGAGGATCCATGGAAAAATCAGTAAGGGTTTTCAGGAAATCCAGGTGACAAAAACCCATCTTATGGAAGATGCCGAAATATTTGTTATTGCCTACGGATCTGTTGCAAGGTCAGCGTTAAAAGCCGTACGTGATGCCAGGGCGCAAGGAGTCAAAGCAGGCTTGCTCCAGCTTATCACTCTCTTTCCTTTTCCCAGGAAGTGTGTTGACACCTATCTGCGCCAGTGCCGTGTGGTTGTGGTTCCGGAAATGAATATGGGGCAGATGAGCAGGGAAATCAGCCGAGTGAATCAGGCAGACTGCAGAATAGTCAAACACAACAGAATCGACGGTCGCTTGATCACTCCTCAAGAAATTCTGAAACACTTAACAACGGTTTGATTTCCGCTTCACCTGCATCCAGAAAGGAGAATTGCCATGCTTGAACGTGCTGAAATTATAAGAAAAGAATACCTGAGGCATGACAAGAAATTTCCCCATGTCTGGTGCCCGGGGTGCGGCAACGGTATTGTCATGGGAGCGTTACTAAGGGGGATACATGTCTTGAATCTGAGTAAAGATGAGGTGGTTTTGGCTTCTGGTATCGGCTGCTCGGGAAGGATGCCGACCTATGTTGATTTTAATACTATCCATACCACCCATGGTCGGGCGCTCACGTTTTCCACAGGAATCAAACTTGCAAAGCCTGAACTTACCGTTATTACGGTAATGGGTGATGGGGATGCAACGGCAATTGGTGGCAATCATTTTATCCATGCTGCCAGAAGAAATATAGATCTTACCGCCATTATCATCAACAATTCCACCTATGGAATGACTGGTGGTCAGTACTCACCAACCACCCCCTTTGGCTCACAATCTACCACCTCAATATACGGGCATGTGGAACACGCCTTCTCCATTGCAGAGCTTGCAGTCACGGCCGGTGCCTCTTTTGTTGCCAGAGGAACCGTTTATCATGCCACTCACCTGGAGGAGATGATACAAAAGGCTATCAAGGCAAAGGGGTTCTCCGTGGTGGAAGTTATCTCCAACTGCCATGTCCAGCATGGACGAAGAAATAAATTGGGCGGAGCCGTGGAGATGATTACCAGCTTTAAAAAAAATGCGGTTACGGTAGGGAAGGCTGCCAAGATGAGCCCGGAAGAACTGGAAGGAAAAATTACCATCGGTGTGCTTACCAATGTAAAAAAACCTCTTTCTACAGAACAGTATCAAAGAGTAATAGCCGAAGCCAGGCAAAATGTTGAGAAAAATGCCAGTGAAAAAGAGAAAAACGGGATTAAACGCTATGAAGAGTAATGAACGCTACGAAATCAGATTCAGCGGCTCTGGTGGTCAGGGCATCATTACTGCGGCTGTAGTGCTTGCTGATGCCGTGGGTTCCTTTGACAATAGGCATGTCTGTCAAACCCAGAGTTACGGACCCGAGGCCAGGGGAGGGAAAAGCAAAGCGGAAGTCGTTATTTCCGATATCCCGATAGATTACCCTAAGGCGCTCAGTGTCGATCTGCTTCTTGCCATGACCCAAACGGCCTGTGATTCCTATTTTTTTGATATTAAACCTGAAGGCCTGTTGGTGGTTGATAGCAGCCTGGTACTGCAGGTTCCAACCAGTCGTTCTGTTTCTATCCCTTTTACCCGGATTGCCAGAGAAGATATAGGCAGGGAACTGGTTGCAAACATGGTTGCCCTTGGTGCGGTAGGACACTTCTGTGGTCAGGTTTCCCTGGAAAGTCTTGAACAGGCGCTTCTCTCTCGTGTACCGAAAGGAACGGAACAGATGAATTCCGAAGCCCTGCAGGCAGGAATAGAAGAGGCAAAGAAGATTGACTTAAATTCGTTGCCCAGGTCAGTCCTCTCTGATTGGGCCGATGAGTTATAACGCAAAGGAAGGTAGATGGATAGAGTTGTTAATCTGATAGTTGAGTATCAGTTGTACCTCGGCATGGGGCTTTTGGTGCTCCTTGTTCTGCTTGCCCTGACTAGCACAACATTACGCGGGCAGCTCAAAAAAGGACTTATCCTGCTTCTCATTGTTGCCGGGATTGGAGGGGGCTATTATATTTTAACGGGCAAGCCACCTTCTCATATTCTCAGTGACATTAACAGGTATTTTAATAACCCGACAACTGAGAAAGAGCCAAGCCACAGATACTACAAGTCCCCTGAAGAGCGGTATGGTGATCACATTAATGACTAATGGTCAACTTGCGATTTTCAAGGCACCCCTAATTTTTAATCACAGGTTATCATAAGTTGCATTGAGCACCTTTTGCCCCCTCTTTTTTTCCCACAGCAGCAGCGTAGAGTATCGATTCTTCCCCCAGGTCAAGCTGGAGCAGACTATTAACCTCGTCGTCATAAAAAGCGGCCACCGGACACCCCCCGCAACCTATGGCCTCTGCTGCCATCAAAAGGTTCTGACAGATATGCCCGGCATCGAGCAGGACGTAACGCATGCCACGGTTACCATATTTTGTCATGCAGCGTCTAAAGACTGATGACCAGAGAAAGCTGACGGCAGCCTGGGCCATGAACTTCTGGTCAAGACATGCTGCGGCAACGGCTGCAGCGCTGTCTTCGTTGTTCAGTCTGTCCAGACTGAAATTTTCTACATCAAAATGGTAAAGGCCAGGTGGCAACCCCTCGACAAAGTTTGCGCTGAGATAGGTTTCCACCGGATAGAGGGCTCCTCCGGATGGGGCGGTACGAAATGAATACGCCCCGGACTTTGCTGTAATCCCCTGACTTGCCCAGAGCAAAAATGCCAGTTCCTCAAGTTTGATCGGCTCCATCAAATAACGTCTCAACGAGCGCCTGTTCTGAAGAAGAGGAGTAATTCTGGCCTCGCTCAGCCGCCAGTTTCGTGGCAACTCGACCTTTTCTGCTTCAGGATATTTTTTAAAAGCGGGGACCTGGGCAATGGCAGGGCGTTTGATTGTTTTTATAGTTGCACGATTATAGGCGGTTTCTCTTAGGTAATTATATCCTGAGCACTCCTCTAATTCCGGCATGTCACTCCTCTTTTTTTTTGTCTTTGGCCAGTTGTCCACAAGCGGCTGAGATATCAGATCCGCGACTGCTTCTTATGAAAACAGAATATCCTGCGTCACGCACGATCTTCTGAAAAGCATACACCCGGTTACGACTGGGACTTTTGAAGGGGATTCCTGGAGATTCGTTGTATGGTAGTAGATTAATTTTACAAGGTATTCCACGTAGGATGCGTGCCAGCTCATGGGCTTCATTGTCGGAGTCATTAATACCTTGCAAAAGGATATACTCAAACATGATGCGTTTACGGCTGGGCATGGGAAAGTCGCGGCAGGCCTCTAAAAGTTCTTCTATGGGATAACGCTTGTTAACCGGCATGATGCGGCTGCGAGTTTTGTTGTCTACAGCATGGAGTGATATAGCAAGGTTAACATCGGTCTGTTCGCCAAGGGGCCGTATTTTGGGCGCTATCCCACAGGTGGAAACGGTTATTCGCCGGTTGGTCAGATCAAGTCCCCGTTGTTCAGTAAGAATGGAAATGGATTTAACAAGATTTTCCAGATTATTCAGGGGCTCACCCATACCCATGAACACAAGATTTGTAACTCGGTCCGGACCTATTAATTGTTCTTTGGGCTCATTTCGTAAGAAATCTGAGACAGCGCAAACCTGATTAACGATTTCAGAAGGGGTGAGGTTACGGGTAAAACCCATGGAGGCAGTGAGACAGAATTCACATCCCATGGCACATCCAACCTGGCAGGAGATACAAAGCGTATTGCGATCAGGTTCTGGAATGAGAACTGATTCAATCAGGTTGCCGTCATCCAGAGCAAATCCAAATTTGACGCAACCATCCTGGGAGCGCTGGATAAGGGGATTTTTTAATTGAGAAATATAGGCATGTTCAGCAAGCGTTGCCCGAAACACCTTTGCCAGATCCGTCATTTGTGAAAAATCGGTAATGTCAGGCCGATAGAGCCATCCCATAATCTGTCTTCCGCGAAACGCGGGCTGACCAAGACTCTCAACGTAGTCGACCAACTCATCCTGGGTAAAATTTCTAAGATCTGTTTTTTTTGTCATGTTAAAGAGCCCGATAATATTCGGGGACAAGAGGGTGATTGCCCTGCAGGGCCAGTTCTATTTTTTGAAGCATACTCTCTTTATCACGCATCAGTCTACCGCTCAAAGGAAGGTAGTTTGATGCGTGATTGGCCATAAACTGTACGCGATCACAGTCGAGGTTCTGAACCAGTTCTCGAAGTTCCAGCAACATTGCCTGTGCATCCGGCAGTTGAAATCTGCCTGCTGCATAATCCTTACCAAGTGGAGTATTGGGCAAAGGCATAAGGCATAAGGCAGCGATCTGCCCCGGCCGCATTTGACTGAGAACCCGGCCGCTTTCACGAGCATGTTGCAGACTGCTGGTGATTCCACCAAGGCCAAGGAGGATGGTGACTGAAAGGAAAATCTCGGCTTCCCTGACACGTTCTGCTGCCTGGATCATGGATATGCTAGTTTCATCTTTTCTCACAGCTGCAAGAATAGCATTATCTCCACTCTCAAGTCCCATGTAAATACGGTGCAGGCCAAGCTCTTTCAGTTCTTTGAGTTCCTCATTGCTCTTGGAACGAATGGCCTTGGCATTTCCATACATGGCAATTCGGTTCACCCAAGGGAGACGACTTTTGATTTGAGTGAAAATTTTCAAAAGTCGTCTTTGGGAAAGAATGAGTGCATCACCGTCGGCTAAAAACACCCGTTTTTGTCTGCTGCAGTATTTTTCAGCAAAAGCGATATTTTCCCCTATCTCCTCATCACTGCGAATGCGAAATGATTTATCTTTATACGCACCGCAAAAAGTACAATGATTATGGGAACAGCCCACCGTTACTTGGATAATGATAGCATCAGCCTCGCTGGGTGGACGAATAATGTCTCCTTCATAGTTCATAGCAGCACAAAGAAAAAAGGATTATCCTTTGTTCTTTGTTTCGAATTCCTTCATGAAATCCACAAGCTTTATAACGCCTTCACGAGGAAAGGCATTGTAGATAGAAGCACGGCAACCGCCAATGGAACGATGCCCTTTGAGCCCGTTAAGGCCAATGGTTGCGGCCTCGGCAACAAACTGTACTTCAAGCTCAGGGGTGGGCAGGTTAAAGGTGATATTCATCAAGGAACGAGAATTTTTTTCTGCATGCCCCCGGTAAAAATCTGTCCCGTCAATACAATCGTAGAGTAATCCTGCCTTCTCTTTATTGATTTCTTCCATCGCCGCAACACCACCTAGCTTTTTCAGCCACTTGAGGACTTCACCAACAGCATAAATAGCAAAACAGGGAGGGGTGTTGAACATAGACCCTTTGTCGGCATGGGTTTTGTATGTGAGCATGGTTGGGGTGTTTTCTGGAGTTCTGTCTAACAGGTCTTCTCTGATGATCACTACAGTAACACCTGCAGGCCCCATATTTTTTTGGGCACCAGCAAAGATGAGCCCAAATTTGCTGACATCGATTTTCCTGGAAAGGATATCAGATGACATATCGGAAACCAACAATTTTTCTGTCACTGGAAACTCAGGGAACTGTGTCCCGTAAATGGTATTGTTGGAAACGAGATAAAGAAACTCGGAGGCAGAGTCTACCGTATACTCATCCTGTGTAGGAACTTTATTAAAACTTGCCTCTTCACTGGAAAAGGCAACATCGATATCGCCAAAGAGCTTGGCTTCTTTGATTGCCTTCTTGGCCCAGGTGCCGGTGTTAAGATAAGTGGCCTTTTTGCCATGAGAAAGAAGGTTCATGGGAATCATAAAAAATTGACTGGACGCTCCTCCCTGGAGAAAGAGGACTTTGTAATTGTCTGGAATTTCCATGAGCTCCCGAAGAAGGCTTTCTGTTTCGTCGGCAACGGCCATGAACTCTTTAGACCGGTGACTTATTTCTATGAGTCCAATTCCGGTTTCCTTAAAATTCACAACATCTTTAGAGGCCTGTTGTAAGACTTCATAGGGGAGGGTGGCAGGGCCTGGACTAAAATTATATACTCGATCAACCATCTTTTTTCTCCTTATGTGATAAAATAAAATACCTATATTGACAAGAACCTGTTAAAAAGAATATCCTCAAATTCATACGTTGACAAAAAAAGAGCAAGAATATTTACACGAAAATTCAAAAAAAGCTAATCGACCAAAACAGGCCATCCCCGGACAAAGGGCACTGTTTGCAATCATGGGGGCTGGTGTTACCATATTCCCAGCCCTTCGTCACCTGAAGAAATTTATGAATGCACACCGTAATTCCACCATGTTTCGGCTAGTCATTAACTGCGCTATACTCCTTGGCCTCATTTTGAGTGGGGTTATGGTCTTTCTCCTCTCAAACCACCCCGTTGATGTTTCTGGTTCACAAACACTGTTTTGGCTTTCTTTGGCATGCACTCTGCTTCTTGTCATTCTCCTGGCAACTGTCAATATTGCTTTTATACACCTTCAAAAACAGGCTGCAGGTGACCAGGAAACAGACAGCTTAACCGGCTTCATGTACCGGCAGATTTTCAATCAAGTCTTTGAGCAGGCCTTGTTGGATACCAGGCGAACCTTGGAGCCTCTGTCCTTGGTTATGATTGATATCGATCGATTCAGGCTTATTAATGAAGAACATGGGCATCTTGCAGGAGATTCACTGTTGACCATGCTCAGTCAGTCTATCCAGACAGTTCTCAGGGCATCAGATATAACATGTCGCTGGGATGGTAACCGTTTCATCGTTGTCCTTAAAGACTGCTCTGAAAAGGATGCCTGCCGACTTGCCGGCAATATATTGGAAAAAATTCGTCAGCAACGTCACCTCAACGGTAAAGCAATCAAAATTACTTCAAGTATCGGCGTGGCCCATATGTTGTCTAGCGATGATTCCCAGACCTTGATTGCCAGGGCGGAAACAGGCCTGTACAGTGCTCGAGACGAAGGGCGTGACACTTATGCCATCGGTTATGACTGGATTCTCATCGATTACTACTGTGAACCAATCTTTTCATTCTGACGCAGGGCCTCATATAAAACGATACCTGCAGTCATAGCTAAATTCAGACTGCGAATGTTCGGGTTAGCCATGGGCAGCGTAAAACAGCGATCAGCATAAAGGGTCAGCATGGCTTCAGGAAGCCCTTTAGTTTCTTTGCCAAAGACAAGATAATCACCTATACGAAAAGCTGCATTAGTATAGGATCGACTGGTTTTGGTAGTCAGGAAAAACAATCGTTTTTCCTCTTGAGCCTTCAGAAAACTATCCAATGAATCCCAGTGGCGGATATCTATAAATTTCCAGTAATCGAGTCCGGCCCGTTTTAAATACTTGTCGTCTGTTGAGAAACCAAGAGGGTGCACTAAATGTAAAACAGTATTGGTGGCGCCACATAACCTGGCAATGGATCCGGTGTTGGGAGGAATCTCAGGTTCCACCAATACGATATGAAAGGCATCTTTGTCGTCCATCAGTTTGTTGTCCTTTTTTTTGTTTCCAACTACGGAGAGTCTCATGGAAAAATCTACATCTGCTTCGTTGTGACAGGTTTTGAGCTCCTAACATAAAGAGTAAGAGCCGCAGTATTCTTTCATAGGTCGTACAATATACATAAGGATTTATAAATTTGAGTTTTTTCCCTATTGACCAGTCTCCTGCATTTGTTTTCATCTATGCCAGAGAAATATTGTCAGAAAATTTTTATCTTACTTGGATAAAAAGCCAAGGTCTTTTCAGAAATGAGACAATATAAAGAATTCATGGAATTTCAAGAAGAGAGCTTGTTAAAAAGAAGAAAATGTTGCTTTTTTGCCTGTAAAGACTAAATTGTTCGGGTCAGTACTTACTTTCGAAGTTCAGAAAAAGGGAGGCAATTATGCTTTTTATAATTCAGCCTTTTTTCTCGATAGGCGATTTTGTTAAATCATTGTAAGAGAGTATCACTAACGGCAGACTGTCAGCGTCTGCCGTTAGTTTTTCATATCTTGTTGAACACCACGCAGGAGTTAGAAATAATGGCATTAATTATTCAGAAATTTGGAGGCACTTCGGTTGCGAATCCCGAAAAGATTAAGGCTGTTGCCGAACGTGTTCTTAAAAAGAAACAAGAGGGTAATCAGATGGTTATTGTGCTCTCGGCCATGTCAGGGGATACCAATCGGCTGACAGATTATGCCATGCAGATGCAGGATATTCCCGACCCTCGGGAAATGGATGTCCTGCTTTCTTCCGGTGAGCAGGTAACGGTTTCCCTCTTTTCCATGGCAATCAAAGCCAGGGGAGAAGATGGAATTTCTTTTCTCGGAGATCAGGTCCGTATTAATACCGACAACTCACATACGAAGGCACGTATAGACTCCATAGATATCGAGAGAATACAGGCAGAACTGGACAAGGGCAAAGTCGTAACAGTTGCTGGGTTTCAGGGTGTTGCCGCAAACGGGGACATTACCACCCTTGGACGAGGTGGTTCAGACACCACAGCCGTTGCTCTGGCAGCAGCTCTGCAGGCGGATGCCTGTGAAATATTTACGGATGTTGAAGGTGTATATTCCACCGATCCTAATATTTGCAGCAGAGCGAGAAAGATAGACAGAATTTCATATGACGAGATGCTTGAGCTTGCAAGTCTCGGTGCAAAGGTACTTGATATCCGATCTGTAACATTTGCCAAACAATATAACGTTCCTATCCATGTCCGTTCAACTTTTACTGAAACTGAAGGGACATGGGTTATTGAGGAGGATAAAGAAATGGAAGGAAGGATAGTTTCCGGGGTAACTTATAATAAGAACGAAGCACGGATTACTATTTCAGGGGTACCTGACCAACCTGGAATAGCAGCTAAAATTTTTACTCCCATATCAGATGCCAACATCTTGGTCGACATGATCATTCAGAATCAAGATACAGGTAACGGTTTGACAGATATGACTTTTACCGTCGTCCGATCGGATTATCAGAGGGCAATGCAGCTTCTTGATATAGTAGTGAAAGAAATAGGTGCCAATGGTGGCGTTCACGGTTCCGAGGCTATTACCAAAATCTCCATTGTCGGAGTTGGAATGCGTAATCATTCCGGTATTGCTTCAACCATGTTTAATGTTCTCGCACGCGAAGGGATCAATATCTCCATGATTTCCACTTCTGAAATCAAAGTCTCCTGTGTTGTTGAAGAAAAATACACTGAATTGGCTGTTCGTACTCTGCATGATGCCTTTGAACTTGACAAGGCCAATGTTCCCGAGGAAGAAACCCTTTAACGGGTGATTGAGATACACATGACCAAACTGGAAAAACGGTGAGAGAACAATGAGAAGAACCGTACAGATATACGACACAACGTTACGCGATGGCACCCAGGCTGAAAATTTCAACCTCTCCGTAATGGATAAGATCCGGATCAGCCATAAACTTGATGAGCTGGGCATTGATTTTATTGAAGGTGGATGGCCCGGTTCTAATCCCCTTGCTGTCGAATTTTTCAAGGCCATGCAGGATCAGGAGTTGAAACATGCCAAACTTGCTGCCTTTGGTTCCACCCGACTCTTTGCCAATCCTGTGGAAAAAGATGCAAATCTTCAGGGCTTGATCGCAGCCAAAGCCCCAGTTATTACCATTTTTGGAAAATCATGGGATATCCATGTCCACGATGCTCTACGTATCGAACTTGAAGATAACCTGCTCATCATAGAAGAGTCGCTCGCTTATCTTAAGCCACATACAGAACATCTTTTTTATGACGCAGAGCATTTTTTTGATGGATTCAAGAAAAACAACGAATACGCTTTGGCCACATTAGACAAAGCCATTAATGGGGGAGCTGAGTGTCTCATTCTTTGCGACACCAACGGAGGCATGCTTCCCCACGAGGTACAGCCTATTATTGAAACAGTTCAGCGGTTTATCAAGGAGCGGGGAGCAGCGGTTGACTTAGGGATTCATGCCCATAATGATTCGGAAACAGCTGTGGCTAATTCTTTGCTGGCCATGAGCCTTGGAGTGAAACAGGTTCAGGGGACCATTAACGGTTATGGCGAGCGTTGCGGCAATGGGAACCTTACCTCTATTATACCGGCCCTGGGATTGAAAATGGGGTGTCAGAGTAAGGCAATCAGTAATATCGACAAACTGCATGACACGGCAATGCTTGTGGATGAACTTGCCAATCTTCCCCACAATAAGTATCAGCCCTATGTTGGACGTTCTGCTTTTGCTCATAAAGGTGGGATTCATGTTTCCGCAGTGAAACGCAATCCTCTCACTTATGAGCACATCGAGCCTGAAAAGGTGGGTAACATCAGAAGAATTCTGATTTCAGATCAGGCAGGGAAATCAAACGTTCTGCACAAAGCAAAGAAATTCGGCATCGATCTTGATCCCAACAGCCCAATTGCTGCTGCCATTGTTTCCGAGCTAAAAGAACTTGAGAATCAAGGCTTTCAATACGAGGCCGCTGAGGCATCCTTTGAACTCCTCATGCGTCGTGCGACTGGTGTACAACCAAATTACTTTTTACTGAAAGGTTTCAGAGCCATCAACTCCAAACGAAAGCTGGACAGGCCTCCTGAGACAGAAGCCACTGTCCGCCTCGAAGTTGGCGGCCAGGAAGTTCATACTGCATCCATGGGTGATGGCCCCGTGAATGCAATTGACAAGGCTATGCGCAAGGCACTCATTCAATTTTATCCTAGCCTGGAAGAAATTGAATTGATTGATTATAAGGTTCGTGTTCTTTCAGGAGAGCATGGGACCGGAGCCAAGGTCCGTGTTCTCATTGAATCAAAAGATCAGTATGAACAGTGGGGTACAGTTGGCGTTTCTCTCAATATCATCGAGGCGTCCTGGCAGGCTCTTGTCGATTCCATCAACTATAAACTCATGCGCGATGAACAGCGTCACGCCAAAACTCAGTAAAGATAGGGTGGGGAAACAGCCTAAAAACGCAGCAACAGGAGTAGGTTTGTGTTGCTGCGTTTTTTTGTTTTCTTTTCAGGTCCTCTCTCATCTGTCGTCAAATGAAGCCCTTCCCGATTTTCTTTTGCAGACAACAGAGTCCCACGCGTTATATCTTAGCCCCACTGCAATGAGCACAGGACAGGCAGCAGGTCTGATCCCTATTGGTCGAGAAAATTATACAATCACACCATTTTTCTTTCAACCAGTTCCAGTCAACTACAGTGATCAATCACTGTTGATGACTGTTAAAGGGATTGGTCCGGCCCTTGCTAAACGGATTGTTGATGTCCGGGAAGTTGCTGGACCATTTATAATTCCAAAGGATCTTCTACGAGTTAATGGAATAGGAGCGACACGCCTGCAACAATTTTCTTCTCAATTGAGTTTTATCCGTGATCTTGAAACACACTGACCTCTTTCCTATTCTCACCCCCCTCGTTATTTTAGTGGGACCGACAGCTATTGGTAAAACCGCACTTTCCATTCAGCTTGCCCGGCAATTTGACTTTGAAATAATCAGCGTCGACTCCATGCAGGTTTACCGATATATGAATATTGGTACTGCCAAAATTTCAGAAGGGGAGATGGCCGGTATTCCGCATCACTTAATTGATGTGGTAACTCCTGATGCACCCTTTGATGCAGGACTGTTTGAAAAACTTGCATTGAAGGCAGTTTTGGATATTTCTTCCAGAGGCAAAGGAGTTCTCCTGACAGGTGGGACCGGACTATACCTGCGTTCCCTGCTAAAAGGGCTTTCTCAAAGCCTGCCACATTTCCCTGAGCTCAGAAAAGAACTCCAGGAACAACTCCAAAAGCTCGGACCTGACATTTTACATGAGGAATTGTCACTATGTGACCATATATCCGCTAAAAGAATACACCGTAATGATACGCAGCGACTTGTTCGTGCCCTTGAAATATATCGTGGAACAGGTAAGGCCTGGTCCGATTTGCTAAAGGAGCATCAAGACGAAAGCGTTCTTCGTTTTCCAAATACCCTCTGTGTCGGTTTAACGTGTGAAAGAAGCATCCTCCATCAACGAATAGAGCAGCGGACACAAATTATGCTTGAGAGTGGTTTACAGGAAGAGGTTCTGGAGTTGGTGGAAAATGGATACGGACCAGACCTGAAGGCTATGCAATCCATTGGCTACAAACACATGCTCAAACATATTCAGGGTGAGTGGAATTATCAGACTATGTTCGATAGTCTCGTGCGAGATACCAGGAGGTATGCTAAACGGCAGTATACGTGGTTCAATAAAATCAAAGGACTTCATTGGGTTGACAAAAGCCGGGTAGGGGACGTAGCTTCTCAAGTTCAAAAGTTCCTGTCAGGTCGTTAATTCGTGGTCATAAATGCATTTTCTCCAATTTACTTCAATAATGAATCTTCATGACTAAAACAGAATCAGCAGGTGAGAACTCATTTAGGCTCGCAGGTGGAACATCCCTTGCGCCTTTTATTCAAAACATACTTCATCAACGTGGAATTACAGAAATAAATGCGTTGCGATCATTTATTGAACCAAAACTCCAGGATCTTCCCAGTCCTTTTCTCATGAAGGATATGCAACATGCCGTAACAATAATAGAAAGGGCGATACAGAAAAATCAGGAAATAATTATATGGGGTGACTATGACGTTGATGGGACCACTGCCACGGCTTTGCTTTTTTCATTTTTTCAAACACTTGGGCATGAAAATATCAGGTTCCATATCCCTAACCGATTGACCGATGGCTATGGTTTAAACAGAGAAACATTGCTTACACTGTCCCAGACAGCGAAAGACAGAAAAAGAGTTTTGATTACAGTCGATAATGGAATATCCTCCTTCGAGGAAGTGCAATATGCTCGTGATCTCGGCTACATAACAATAATCACAGATCATCACATCCCCACAGAAGAGAGAGTAGCTGCAGATGCAGTACTCAATGCAAAACAGCATGATTGTCATTTCCCAGATGAAAATCTCTCAGGCGTTGGTGTGGCATTTTATCTAGCGATGGCTGTGAGAAGCCATCTTGTTAAAAATAATTTTTTCCAAGAGAGTAAAAAGGTACCTAACCTCAAATTGTTACTGGATTTAGTTGCTGTAGGAACCATCGCCGACATGGTACCGCTCCTTGGAATTAATCGTCTCCTTGTGAAAGCAGGCATGGAAACCATAGCGTTGCGGCAAAATTTTGGCTTGGCCGCTCTTTGTCAGCAGACAAATACAGACACAAGTCGCATCAGATCTGAAGATGTCTCTTTCCAATTGGCGCCAAAGATCAATGCAGCAGGGCGAATGGGAAATGCCAAAAAGGCAGTTCAGCTCTTTTTGAGTAGCAATAAAAAAGAGGCAACTGGGATTGCTAATGAACTGATTGAATATAATAAAATACGACGAAACATAAGTTTAGAGGAGTATGAAAAAGCACAAAAGAAACGAATAGAAAGCAGCCAGGAAGAAGATAGTTCACTTGTTGTGGCTGGGGGTTTTCATGTTGGCGTCGCCGGCATTGTCGCTGCAAACTTGACGGAAGATTTTGGTAAACCTGCAATTGTTCTCTGCAAACAGGAGGGGGGGTTGCTGAAAGGGTCAGCCAGATCCATACCGGGAGTCAATCTTCACCGGGCATTGGAAGAATGTAATGAAGTGTTGCTTGCCTATGGTGGCCATAAGATGGCTGGTGGGATGACCTTGGAAGAGAAAAATTTGTCTGTTTTTAAAGTTTCTTTTGAGAAAGCGATATTCAAACAAACAGAAGGTGAATTGTATACCAAAATAGTGAAAGCAGATTGCGACATCAAGCTTTCCGAACTCTTCTCCGGTAACATATTGGATCAGCTTTACCTGTTAGAACCATTTGGGGAAGGGAATCCTCAGTTAATTTTTCGCGACCTTGATGCAAACATTGAGCAAATAAGCGCTATAGGAAGAGATAAAAAACATTTACGATTCAGATTCCTGAACGGCAAAAGGAAGATCAACGGCGTGGGCTTCGGACTAGGAGATAAAATAAGGGAGTGCAAGGGGAAAGGAATGAAAGAAATTTTATATACTCCGACGATCAATTTTTTCAAAGGCCACAGCAGATGGGAGGTAAGGGTGACATCTGTTAAGGATGTTGGGGCATAGCTCACTGATATTTATATTTAAATAATAACTATACATAATATACATTATGCGACGTTTGATATTGTGTGGTTTTTGTTTGATTCTGTTACGACACTGGCCGGTATCTTTTTCTCCAGCCATCCTTTCAGGAAAGTTAAGGTTGCTCATCCGAATAACTCCAAGAGAATCGTTTCAATAAACAGCATTCAAATTCCTTTTTGTTGTGTCAGCGTTGCGTCAGATGTACCTCTCGTATCGCCTCTTTCCATTTTTTTGGAAAAATGGTAAAACGGGCAATCTTAACAAGATGAATTATGCAGTAATATTCCTCAAAAAATACATACGGATTAAGTCGACTATGAATAGAGATATCTATCAGGAACCCCTTGTCAGTCGTTATACCAGTCGTGAAATGCAGGTCCTTTTTTCTGAAAAGACCAAATTCACCACCTGGAGAAAATGCTGGCTAGCGCTCGCTGAAGCCCAGTACGAACTTGGGCTTACTGATATTGTAAAAAAAGAGATGCTTGACGAGATGCGGTCAAATATTGATAACATCGATTACGATGTCGCGGCCGCCAAGGAAAAAGAAATCCGACATGATGTGATGGCTCATGTCTTTGAATTTGGGACAAAATGTCCTAAAGCAGAAGGTATCATTCATCTTGGCGCCACCTCTCAATTTGTCGTCTGTAATACCGACCTTATTGTTCAGAAAAAGGCCCTGGTTCTTATTCGCAGAGCCCTGCTTAAGGTCATCTCTAACCTCGCCAAATTTTGTCTTGAACATAAGGATTTACCTACTTTAGGCTTCACTCATTATCAACCCGCCCAACCTACCACTGTCGGTAAAAGAAATACTTTATACATTCAGGACCTTGTCATGGATCTTGAATATATAGATAATTTTCTGGCACAGGTCAAAGCCCGAGGGGCAAAGGGAACTGTTGGCACTCAGGCTACATTTCTTGAACTTTTTCACGGAGACAACGAAAAAGTACGCCAGCTTGATAGTCTTGTTTCTGAAAAACTTGGGTTCGACAGCACCTTTGCTGTTACTGGGCAAACCTATCCCCGTAAGCTTGATATGAAACTTGCTGAAACCCTTGCTGGTATTGGAGCTTCTGCCCATAAGTTTGGAGTGGATCTTCGCTTATTGTCTAATTTGAAAGTTCAGGAGGAACCTTTTGCAAAACAACAAACAGGTTCTTCGGCCATGGCCTACAAGAGAAACCCCATGCGTTCAGAACGCATGACCGGCCTTTCGCGTAAACTTATGGGACTTCCCGCTGACTTTGCAGCGACCTTTTCCAATCAGTGGTTCGAGAGGACCCTCGATGATTCGGCCATCCGTCGTATGGATATTCCCCAGGCCTTTTTGCTCACCGACGCAATCCTCAAGTTATACATTAACATCACGAACCAAATGGTCGTCTTTCCTAAACAAATAGAAAGGCACCTTCGTATGGAACTTCCTTTTATGTCCACTGAAAAAATCCTTATGGAAGCTGTGGAAAAAGGAAAAAGCAGGCAGGAAATGCATGAAGTCGTAAAAGAGCATTCATTTGCTGCGGGCAAGGTTGTTAAAGAACAAGGCCTGGATAACGACTTGCTGGAGAGGCTGGCCCAAGATGATCGTATCCCCTTCTCTCTTGAGGAAATCATGGGATTGGTTGGCGACTACAGTCAGTTCACCGGCAGGGCCTCGGCGCAGACTGATGAGTATGTTCGCGAGGTGGTCGTCCCGCTGCTTGCAGCGCGAGAAGACCAAATGGGAGAAGTGGATTCTTCTTTGTCCGTTTGACCATGAAGACTTTCAGGAATAGCTCCTTATGATACTCCAAGAGCTCTATCTCCGTATAGCTCCCGCGAGATACCATTACCTTAAGTTTATCCTTGAGGGGTACGATGGTCTTTGTCTTTTGTCAACAGTCCCTGACGCGCATGGATGTGTTGTTCTTCGCTATCCTCATGAACAAAATAAAACTGTTTTTAGTCTCCTCGGAAATATCGCCTGTTCAATCAGGCCATAATTGCATTTTAACTAATTGAAATAATAAGCAACATGCCCAATAAATCATTTTTTATCAAAACGTTCGGTTGTCAGATGAACGAGCGTGACTCCGAAATCATGGCTCAGCTTCTCGGGGAAAGGGGGTATGTCGAAACAGGCGATTCTGACCAGGCAGATCTAATCATCCTTAATACCTGTTCCATCAGGGCTAAGGCCGAACAGAAAGTTATGAGCCTCCTGGGAGTGTTGCGTAAACAGAAAAAACGCAATCCCGGGCTGAAAATTTGTGTGGCAGGCTGCGTAGCTCAGCGGGAAGGTAAACAGATTATTGAACGTATGCCCCACGTCGATCTGGTTATCGGAACACAGAGTATCTATCAGTTAACCGACCTCCTCGATAACTTGGAGGACCGGCCTGTGGTAACCATGCTCTCTGATGATTACCAAATTCCACCCTTCATACCTGACCTAACGGCTGGGCCAGAGCAAAAACAACATTCAGCAGTACCCTTTAAGAAATTTCTTACCATCATGCAGGGCTGTAACAACTACTGTTCCTACTGCGTTGTACCTTTCACTAGAGGAAGGGAAATATCGCGCAAGGTCAGTCACATATTGGACGAAGCTCACTCGTTGGTTGAGGCTGGTGTCAAGGAAATCACCCTCCTAGGACAAAACGTCAATTCTTACGGAAAGACCAATGTCGTCAGTGATGACACCGATGATTACAGTTTTGCCGATCTTCTGCGGGCAGTATCTGTAATTCCCGGACTACAGCGTCTTCGCTTTACCACCTCCAACCCGAAAGATCTTTCCGATGACCTGATGCGTTGTTTTGCAGAAGTTGAGATTCTCTGTCCACAGTTTCACCTTCCCGTTCAATCCGGCTCAAACAGGATACTCTCCCTGATGAATCGAAAATATTCCAGAGAACTCTATCTGGAAAAGGTTGCGGCTTTACGTGCATACCGCCCTGAAATTGCCCTGACAACCGATATGATAGTCGGCTTTCCTGGTGAAACTGATCATGATTTTGAAGAGACTATGTCACTTCTTGAAGAAGTTCAGTACCACGGTTCTTTTTCGTTTAAATACTCCGACCGACCCGGCACTCGCTCTTCAGAATTTACAGATAAGGTCGATGAGGCGCTCAAGTCGGACCGGCTTCGTATTTTCCAGGCCAGGCAAGATGCAATAAGCCTGCAGCATAATGAGCGCTATGTGGGCAGGACCTTTCCGGTTATGATAGAAAAGGTTGCTCAGGGCTCAATTGTCGGCCGCACAAAAACGAATCATTTGGTCCATATTGCAAATACCTTTAACAATTTTCTGCCTGGTGAGATTGTCTCGGTTCGCATTATTCATGCGGGACAACATTCGCTGCGCGGAGAACTTCTCGACCAGGATCAACAGTAACAAATATCAAACTGATATAGCGAGTAAATATGATAGACCTACACACCCATACATTTTTTAGTGATGGAGCATTGGTCCCGGCAGAACATCTTCGCAGGGTAGAGATCCTCGGATACGAGGCGGTTGCCATTACCGACCATGCGGACAGTTCCAACCTGGATTTTATCATTCCCCGTATGGTGCAAGCCGCCAAAGACCTGAACCCTCATTCCAATACCCGTCTTCTCCCTGGAATCGAGCTGACTCATGTCCCCCCTGCCCTGATCGCTTCGCTAACCAGACAGGCACGGGAACTTGGAGCACTGGTGGTTGTAGTTCATGGTGAGACCCCTGTAGAACCAGTGGTCCCAGGAACCAATCTGGCTGCCATAGAGGCTGGCGTGGATGTTCTTTCTCACCCAGGCTTCATAAGCGAAGAGGAGGTTCGTCTGGCAGCGGACAATGGTGTTATGCTGGAACTTTCCGGGCGCAAAGGGCACTCACTGACCAATGGTCATGTTGCTCGTCTGGCCGTAAAGGCAGGTGCCAGACTGGTAGTCAACGCCGATGCGCACGATCCTGGAGATTTCCTTACTGCTGAAATGGCAAGAAAAGTTGCATTAGGTGCAGGGTTAACAGATGAGGACTATGAGCAGATCCGAGCTGATGTGAAGAACTTTGTGGATAGTCTGTAATTAGGATGCCTATTTGCGGCTGAAGCCGCTCTTTATATGGGAGGTTGGATCATTACCAATATTGTCTTTTTCGCATAGCTCAAAAACCGACTTACACTGAGTTTTACAGGACGTAAAGTTTTTCATTGGATGCCTGGCCTCCAATGTGACATGAATTTGCCCTACTCTTTCTCCTCATTCCCCTCCCCTGTTCCTCCTTCCTGTGTATCTGCAACTGCCTCTTGCAATCCTGGCAAGGTAAGATTTGTTTTTTTCGCTTGCGGCTTTTTGCCGGTGGCATCAGTTACCCGTCGCACCCTACGTGGAGAGACCCGTTTCCCTTTGGCAGCAGGTCCTTTTACCAGGTACTCGTCAAAAAAAATCTCAACCACATTGGATTTTGCTCGGGGAGAAGGCATGAGGCTTGCCCGGGCACTTTTTTCTTTGCCTAAAAGAAGGAGTAGAATTTTTGACCGTTTATGTTCGTCAAAAAGCTTGTACTCCTTGTCGAGGATGAATTTTGGTGTGGCGAAACGTTTTACATAGCAGAGGCTTTCTCGTCCTTCCCGGTACACCATATTAAAGACCGTCCCTTTTTCGACCTTACCTAACCAGAGAAGATTATGACCAACAAAGAGTTTGTCGGTTACCTGGATAACCTTGTACATTCCCGTGTCGTAAATAAGAAGCAAACGATCATACTCTGAACAGGCTATAGAAAAATCGGATTTGGGGTCACTAGCCTTGATTTGATGACCAAGAAAACCTTCCTCCCTGTCATAACAGACAGTAAGGTTAGACAGCGCCACCTTGCGAACACTGACCTCGGTGAACTCCTTGATTTCAGTAAGACGGGGATAGTGGCCTCCATACTTTTTCAATAAGGAATCGATATGGGCGGTTGTATAAGCAATCATATCCGTAAGATGCTTCTTGATAACCTTGATGTCACGTCGAATGGATTGGATTTCCTTCTGTTGTTTGTTGATGTCATATCGGGATATGCGCTTGATTCTAATCTCGAGAAGCCTCTCAATATCTTCAGTAACAACAGGACGTTTAAGTTCCTCTGTAAATGGCAATAGCGCCTCATCCACTCCCTTGATCACAGCCTTGAAGCTGGTCTTTTCCTCAATGGTTTTATAGAGGCGCTCTTCAATGAATATCTGCTCCAGCAGTCGAGCATGAAGTCTGTCTTCTAAACGACCAAGATCTATCTCCAGTTCTCTGGTTAAATCTTTTAGAAGTTTTTTGGTATTATACTGTAAGACTTCTTCAACCGTGGCTGTTCGGGGGATCCCATTCTGGACCAAGGTAAGATTCGGGCTTATGGGTACTTCGCAATCGGTGAAGGCATACAGGGCCTTGATGGTATCCTTGGCATACGTCCCTCTTGCCAGCTTGATTTCAATTTCTACCTCTTCGGCCGTGTAGTCGTTGATGGAAATAATTTTTATTTTACCGGCCTTGGCCGCTTTTTCAACAGAATCAATAAGAGATTGTGTGGTTGTGGTATAGGGAATCTCTTTGATCAGGATGGTCTTTTCGTTGGCCTCTTCCATTCGTGCCCGACAGCGTATTTTACCGTTGCCATGATTATAGAGAGAAACGTCTACCATCCCTCCCTGGATAAAATCAGGATAGAGAGTCACTTCCTCCCCTTGCAGGGTCTGTTTTTGTGCCTCCAGTAGTTCACAAAAATTATGGGGCATCACCTTGGTAGCCATTCCGACCGCAATCCCTTCCGCCCCCTGTAGCAAAAGCAGGGGGATTTTGCATGGCAGGGTAACCGGTTCCTTCATTCGGCCGTCATAGGAATCAATAAACTCCGTGAGATCTTTATTGAACATAACCTCACGAGCCAATGGAGAAAGTCGGCATTCGATATAACGAGGTGCGGAAGCCTGATCCCCGGTGAAGATATTACCGTAATTTCCCTGTCGATCAATGAGATAGCCTTTGTTGGCAAGATTCACCAAAGCTGCAAAGATAGACTGATCGCCATGGGGGTGCAGCTTCATGGTGGCGCCCACCACGTTGGCAACCTTATGGAAACGACCGTCATCCATATTAAAAAGGGTCTGCAGGATGCGGCGTTGAACCGGTTTGAGGCCGTCGTTAATATCAGGAATGGCACGCTCTTTGATGACGTAAGAGGTGTATTCCAGGAAGTTATACTCAAAAAGCTGACGAAGTTTACCGTGCTGAGAGTCCAATTGCGCCTGTATTGTAAAAGTTTTCAGGAAAGTCCATGGAGGCCTGCAGATTAAAGAGAAGGAGCAGGAGTTATAAAAGATTTTCCATGATATACGCTTTTCGTTCAGGGGTGTTTTTCCCCATATAAAAGGAGAGGACGTCGGACAGTTCACTCACCGAACCCATGTCCACTTGCTTGAGTATAATGTCGGGGCCGATAAACTGTTTGAATTCCTTTGGTGATATCTCACCAAGTCCCTTAAAGCGAGTAGTTTCAACAGTTTTCTTAACTTTACCTTTCCCCTGAAGCTTACGGGTTGCGCCATCTCGTTCTTTGTCGGTATAGCAGTAGATGGTCTCCACCTTTGTCCTTACTCTGAAAATAGGGGTTTCCAAAATGTAGACATGTCCGAGCTTCACCAGCGGTTCAAAGTAGTGGAGAAAAAAGGTCAAAAGCAGGTTGCGGATATGCAGTCCATCCACATCAGCATCAGTTGCCAGGATAACCTTGTCAAAGCGCAGATCTGCGACAGAGTCTTCAATGTTGAGCGCCCGCATGAGGGAGTACATTTCCTCATTTTTATAGAGCAAAGCAAGTTTTTGGCCCAGTACATTCATGGGCTTGCCCTTCAATGAAAAAACAGCCTGAGTTAGAGGGTCACGGGAGGAAACAATTGATCCGGCCGCGGACTGGCCTTCGGTAATGAAAACCATATTTTCCTGTCCGGTGTCCGAAGCCTTGTTCCGGGCAGGATGATGTTTACAGTCTTTAAGTTGGGGAATCTTCAGGGCAACTTTTCTGGCCTTGGCCTTAGCTTCCTTGCGGACACTCTGCAGCTCTTTACGCACCTTCTGGTTACGCTGCACCTTTTCCAGGACACGTTCGGCCAGGTCCGTATCTTTATATAAGGAACTGGCGACCGCATCTTTGACTTTGTTGACAATCCAGGAACGGATGTCGGTGTTGCCGAGTTTGTTTTTTGTCTGTGATTCAAAGACCGGTTCAACGATCTTTACTGCCAAGGTCGCGACCACGCCGTCACGAACATCGTTGCCGGTGAATTTTTTATTGGAATACTCATTAACCCCTTTGAGGAGTCCTTCACGTAACGCAGAAAGGTGGGTACCGCCTTCGCTGGTGTAGGTCCCGTTAACAAAACTATAATAGGTGTCGCTGTAGCCTTCAGTATGGGAAAAGGCAAATTCAAGCGTGGAGTCCTGGTAGTGAATGGGATCGTAGATATTTTGGCCGCCAAGTTCCTTTTCCAAGAGATCAAGGAGGCCGTTGGAGGAATGGAAACAGGTCTTGTCCAGGTAGATCTTCAGGCCTGCGTTAAGGTATGCATACCGCCAAAGTCGTTTTTCTACATATTCCCGATCAAATGTAAAATTGGGAAAGAGTTCGGCATCAGGAAGAAACTCAATGAGAGTGCCATCCGGTTCATCGCTTTTCCCCTGATCTTGTCCCGTTATGATACCATTGTTAAACGTGGCGGAGGCAAACTTACCTTCGCGGTAAGCAGTTACCTGAAAAAAATCAGACATGGCATTAACTGCCTTGGTTCCCACTCCATTGAGACCAACGGAAAACTGAAAAACGTCAGTGGAGTATTTCGCTCCGGTGTTAATCCGAGAGACGCAATCCACAACTTTACCAAGGGGGATCCCTCGCCCGAAATCTCGAACCTGGACACGCCCTTCCTCAGATATCGAGACATCCACTTTTTTGCCGGCTCCCATGATAAATTCATCCACGGCATTATCGATAACTTCCTTAAGAAGAATATATATTCCATCATCGGGATGTGTGCCTGAACCGAGACGACCGATATACATACCAGGTCGTTTCCTGATATGCTCAAGGGAACTGAGGGTCTTCACCTTACTTTCGTCGTAAATATGTTGTGTTGATGCCATTAGTTAACAAGTTACATGAGGTTGCTATGAATTGTTGAGTAGATGAGATATTGCAATAGTATTGTATTTTACTATATTTGGCAAGAGCAGGACAAAAGAGGCTAAAACATAAGGATATCATTAAATTGTGAACAGTAGATAAAAAGGAATTCCATGCTTACTCAGACCCTGCTCAGCATAGCTGGTTCAGATCCTTCCGGTGGGGCCGGAATCCAGGCTGACCTAAAGACTATGACATCATTAGGGGTGTACGGAGCAGCAGCAATCACCTGCATAACAGTCCAGAATTCCCATGGTGTCCAGGAAATACACCCCCTGCCGCCAGCCTTAGTTCGTGATCAGGTTAAAGCCGTTGTTGAAGACCACCAGGTAACCCACATCAAGATCGGGATGACAGGGACAATAGAAATCATGGAAGCAGTGGGAAAGCTTTTGGAATCCTTTCCAGGAGAGGTGATATATGATCCGGTTCTTGCCTCTACTACTGGAGAATTGCTTCTGCCCCAAAAAGGGCTCCCTACCCTGAAGAAACATCTCCTGAGTCGAGTTACGATTCTGACTCCCAATATCAGAGAACTGGAGCAGTTGACCGACACCACAATCAGCTCCATCAAAGAGGGTCTCACCAGCGCAAAAATTATCCTGGCTGCTTTTCCCAATCTGCGGGCAGTGGTGGTGAAAGGTGGGCATCTTCAATCAGGCAACGATACAATTCTGGATTTTCTGGTCCAGCACAGTGGAACAGTCCATGAATCAAAGAGAAAACGGCAAAAAAGTAGTAACCTGCATGGCACAGGCTGCACCTACGCCTCAGCTCTTGCGTCCTATCTCTGTCTTGGTCAAGACATTGTTTCAGCCTTTCAAAGGGCAGGAGACTATATGGACAGAATTATACAGGCCGGAATCCGGGACTCTATGGTCAAGAGTGGTAACAATGGCCCCCTCTCCCACCACCGTATCTCAGGCTAAGCCATCCATTGGCGATCGGCTGTTATGGTTGCCACTTAAGTCATACGGATGCGTTCACAATCTGGGCATACCCAGGTGGGTCCGTTAGAAATTCCCCATAGATTTTCCTTAAAGCATTCTTCGCAGATCATAAAACCGCAAGGGCAACTGAGACAGTAAGGCAATTCTTTTTTACAGCAATGACAGATATATTTACCCAGCTTTCTGAGCCGATATGATCCTTTTTCCTTTTTCTCAGTCATTTTCGCAGTTCCTCCAGTAGCCATTGTTCGTAATCATTACTGACTGCTGAAACAGGAGTCGCCAAAATTTCCGGTACATCGTAGGAATGGTTTAGGCGAATCTCTTTTTCCAACTTTTCCCACAGTGAAACGCTGCTTTTCATTACCAGGCGATACTCTTCGTCCTGCTCAATTTCTCCCTGCCACCAATAAAGGCTCTGCACGGGGCCACTGAGTTGAGCGCAGGCTATAAGACGTTTTGACAGTAGAATTTTACTCAGGCTCAAGGCCTCATCTTTATTTGCAAAGGTGGTGGTAACGACTATGGTATCGGGCATGGACTTTCCTGAACTCTTAACAGAGCATGATGGAACAAGATCTTGTTCCTTTTTTGTTTTTATATTAATGATAACATAACTTCTTAAAAGTAATACAACGTTTAAGGAAAATCCATGCTTTTCACCATAGATGTCGGCAACTCACATACCGTTACAGGTCTTTTTGAAGGTGAGAAACTCATTGGTCAGTGGCGTCTGAAGTCGGATCGGGAACGAACCGATGACGAATTGGCAATCCGTTACCATGCCCTTTTTTCCATGGTAGGGATCGACAAGGAACAGATTCATGGAATCATCCTGGCAAGTGTTGTCCCATCCCTTGAGGCCGCCTGGATCTCCTGCTGTGAAAAGTATTTTTCCAACCATCTTGAAAACCCTCTCTTTGTGGTTTCTGCTGACACTATTTCAGATGCGATCACCATCTCCACTGACTATCCGGAAGAGGTGGGTGCGGACAGATTGGTTAATGGTATAGCAGCCTGGGAACGTTTCAAACAGAATCTGATTATTATCGACTTTGGTACAGCCATCACCTTTGACTGTGTTTCCGCCAAATGCGAATATCTTGGAGGACCCATCTTGCCTGGTATTGCCATATCGCTGGATGCCCTTTCCAACCGGGCCGCCAAACTACCCCGTATTGACGTCTCAACACCTCCTAAAAGAGTTATTGGCCGTAACACTATCGATGCCATGAAGAGTGGAGTCCTTTACGGTTACGGCGCACTGGTCGATGGACTCATTGAACAAATTCGTAAAGAACTCTGCCCACAGGGCGAACCTCTAAAAGTGCTGGCCACCGGGGGCATGGCTCATCTGATTGCCCCCTATTCCAAGGCAATAGAAGAGATCGACCCCACCTTGACCCTGAGCGGTCTCCATTTACTTTATCAGAGAACATACTGATATGACTGCCCCCCCCCCCCTGTCTTGCAGCCGGGAGATACTATCGGTATTTTTGCTCCGGGTGGTCAAATTCGTGACTTAGCTCCCCTTGAACAGGGAGTCTCCATTCTTCAGGAAATGGGTTTTGATGTCAGAATTCCTCGTCAACTCTGGCCAGGAACCGGGTATCTTGCAGATACTGACCGCAACCGAGCCCTTGAATTCCACAGAATGTGGACGGATCCAGAAATTTCGGCCCTCTTAGCTTTGCGGGGGGGGTTCGGCTGTCTGCGCCTGCTTCCTCTTCTTGACAGAAACGAACTTCGGCAGCATCAAAAAATGCTCATCGGATTTTCTGACATTACAATACTTCACCAAGCCCTCTTTCAAACAACAAAGATGGTCAGTTTTCACGGACCCATGCTCACCACCCTCTCTTCCTCCAGTCGGAAAAGTGTAGAACGGCTGTATGCCTGTCTCATAGGGAAATGGAAAGTTCCTGTTTCCGGGCCAAAGATAGAGGTCTTACGTGGAGGTGACCCTGCCAGGGGAACACTTGTCGGAGGTAACCTGAGCAGTCTCATGAGTCTGCTAGCCACCCCTTTTGAACAGGACTGGTCCAATGCCATTCTTTTTTTGGAAGATGTGGGGGAACCCCTCTATCGAATCGATCGAATGCTCACTCAGCTTGCCCATTGCGGGAAGCTGAACCAGGTCAGTGGAATTGTTCTGGGAGATTTTTCCCTGGTGCGTGATCAGGATCGTCTGGAAAGTCTTCGCTTCCAAGAACAGATCTGGATACGAGTCCTTGAGTTGACTGAAGCAACAGGGATTCCGGTATGGGGGGATTTTCCCGTAGGCCATGGCCCGGACAACCTTGCCCTGCCACACGGAGCCGAAACTGTCATGGAAAGTCGCCAAGCAATACTTTCATTTCAGTAAGAACGGTCAGCTGTTCCAGGCCAGGCGATATATCAGGATTGTAATATCCAATCCACAGCTTCCGAGAGGTCCTCGGCCTTATAATCTGGCTGTATTTCTTGGTGTGGTCCGATGTACAACTCATCTCCCCTTCCATAACCTGTCCTGACCAGGATGGATCGAGCCCCGCAGTTCACAGCAGTTTTTATATCCGACCATCTGTCACCGACCACAAAAGATTGTTCTGGAGCCAGGTTCATCTCTTTTGCTGCCTGTAGGATAAGACCAGGTTGAGGTTTTCTGCAGGAACAGGCCTCTCGGAATTTCTTTTTCTTGGCCTCAGGATGATGGGGACAGTAGTAAATCCCATCCACATGTGCTCCTTTTTCAGCAAGCAGTCTGGCCATCTTTTCGTGGACCTCAACCAGCAACTCTTCAGGGAAATAACCACGGGCAAGTCCTGACTGATTACTGACAACAATCACAGGAATCTTAGCGTCATTGAGCCTTTTTATAGCCTCCGCTGCTCCCGGAAGGAGTTGAAAGCGACAAGTATGGTTGATGTAGCCCATTTGTTCATTGATTGTTCCGTCCCGATCAAGGAAAACTGCGGGTCGTGGAGCATTGTCCTGTTCTTGGTCTGTCATGGGAGCTTAAGAGTTGAGGAGGAGGTTGGATGAAAGCATTCCTGCCAGTTCTTCATACACATCTGTGGCCTTAATGGATTCTAAACATTTGAGATGCCCCTGTGGGCAATGGGTCTGCAGACATGGGCTGCATTCCATCTCACGACGCAGGATAATTGAGTTTTTTGAATAGGGCCCTGTGGTAATATGATTGGTTGAACCAAAAATGGCAATGGTGGGTGTATTAAGACCGGCAGCAACATGCATCAACCCGGAATCGTTGGAGACAAAGACGTCGCAACTTTTGATGAGGGCCATGGCCTGTTCGAGACTGGTCTTCCCCGTCATGTCAAAGACATGACAAGGGGTACGCATGGAGAATTGTCTGATTTCTCTGGCTGCTTCTGTGTCGGCCTCTGTTCCAAAGACCATGACAATACAACCGTTTTCTCCATAGTGATGAGCAATTAGCGCCGCCAATTGGCCAAATTTTTCAGTGGGCCATCGTTTGGCAGGTCCAAAGGCAGCTCCGGGATTAAAACCAATTACAGGAATAACCTTTCCATCACTGTTGAATGGCTTTAGTGGCGGCAGACCTGAGGGTGTGTTCTCGCCTTGCTGGTCATGTACAGAAACCGGATTCTGTTTTTTGAGATTATTTACAAATTCCTTTGCCCAGCTTTCGAGTTCCTCTGAGAGCGGTAATCGCAAATGATCCGGACCAAGGGTGAGGCCAAGACCGGCCAGCATATTTTGATAGTAGTGTACCTGGTGTTTTTTCCTGATAGCATCGCTGATAGTAACTCCATGAGTTAACAACACTCCCCTGCCGTCACGTTTATAGCCGGCCCGTACAGGAATCCCTGCCATCTTGGCAAGAAAAGCAGCCTCAAATGCGTTCTGCAAAAGAATAGCAACGTCGAACCCTAGAGGTTTGAGATCCTTTGCCAGATTCAGCGGTCCCTTGATCTTTCCTTGGTATAGGTGCTTCTTGTCATAGATGAGAACATTATCAACATCAGGGCTGAGGCGAAAAATATCGGCAACCCAGGGAACTGCGAGCATCGTGATCTCTGCATCCGGAAAATTCTTCCGGATGGTATGCACAGCAGGCGTGGTCATAACCGCATCACCAATCCAGTTGGTGGAACGGATCAGAATCTTTTTTGGATTCAATTCTGTTAAGGGGAGATGGTCAGACATAAAAAAACCTTCGAGTAATGAGTTATTCTTCTACAACCAAGTCAGCAAGTTGCTGCCGGGCAAACTCGATACTCGGGTCAAGAGATAGAGCCAGGGTGAAGAAATGGAGCGCTTCATCATTGTTGCCGAGCCTGCTATGGTTCACACCAAGATTGGCATAATCCATAGCAGATGCCGGATTCAACTCTACGGCTCGTTCAAAACTTTTAACAGCCTGGGCAAATTCCTCTTTTTTGAAAAAGCAGACCCCCATCATATTATAGATGTCCGGCCGTTCTTCATCTTCTGTTAATCCTTTTTTTAAGGCAGTAAGGGCATCGTCATAACGTTCAAGGTCTTTCAAACAATTCCCCATATATGAGTAAATATAGGGGAGATCTTCCTGCTCCGGTGTCAATGTTAATGCTTTCTCGAAGTGTTCCAGGGCGGTAGCGGGATCACCACTCGCATAAAGATTTCGTCCTCGATAGAAATCAAGATAGTATGTGTCCGAAATCAGTCCCTTGAGCCTGGCCAGTTTTTCCTCTATAAGTTGTGGGTCCTCCACCCGTTCCACCAGAAGCTTTGCTGCAAACAATCCGACATCCTGAATCATGGAACGTTCTCGAAAATGAGCTCCGGGAATAATCGTATAGATAGCAGGAATCTGCAGTTCAGGATGGGTGACGTCGATCATGAGAGCCTCCATCCCCTTATCGGCCAGGGCTTTGACACAGTTTCTAACTTCTTCCCGAATATCAGAATCAGCCAGATTGGCCATTTCTGATATTCCAATGCTTGCCTGAGGTTCGGTAACATGCTGCACCTCATCCATGACACGGGGTTTGGGAAGTCCAGAGGCTACATAGTTGGACCCACTATTAAAATCTCCGGCAAGCTGGGCTACTTCAGTCACAGCTCGTATTAAGGCCTTCTCAGGGTCAGGCGTTGTTCCGGCAGTATAAACTATTTCACTCTTTTCCGGGAAAGTGCTGCGATCAACGGCAAGGGCACCAACAGTGCAGATCCCTGTATCAAGACTGAAATCATTGAGATACAAATCAATGTCATTTGCCTTAAAGATATCAAGGAGATTTTTGGCAACAGGATCTGAGACACTCTCAGGATCGATAGAGGGGGTGTTGATCTGTTTTTGGGTAACCAGTGAGCAGACATGTCGTTCAACAATCTCGCAAACTCCTTGCAGGGCAGCCTCTTCAATGGTATTTCCGGCTGACGGCCCATTGAATTCATTAATAGCAAAAAACCAGGAAAAAGGAACAAGCACATCTTCTTCTTTACTGAGGTTAGTGGCCCAGGTCCATTGCATAGGGATCCCCTGCAGAACATCCTCAACAAAAGCAACGTCATGAACAGTATCATGAACCGATTGCAGGAGGTATTCGGGTTCAAGTACAGGGTAACCCTTTTCCCGCATCTCCTGGTAGTCTCCTACAAGAAAATTTGCAGGATCATTTTTAAAAGTAAAAAAAGAAAAACGCTCACCAAGTTCCATGCAGGCAGAAGCCTGAGCCTGGATTTCCGATGCTCCTTTTCCCATCTGTTTCTTGGTTCCGGTCATAGCTCTGGCATCTTCACCGCAGACCGAGAAATAAACCGGGATACCCAAACGTCCATTGTCAATCCGTTTGACCTCTTTGAGGATATCAAGTTTCAGATGTGCAAGTTTTTCTTTGAATATCTTAACCGTATCTTCAGGAAAAATAGCTTTGTCCTGATCAGTTGTAAAAACCTTCCGGCATTCTTGAAGACGAATAGTATTTTTATCCATGTTTCCTTTATTGTTTTACAGTAATCGGATATCAGTCAGGGAAAAGAGTTCCACGTGCCTTGCAGGCAGACAGACAGTTCTTATTAATCAGTCAGAGCAAAACAGAACACTATACAGAGGATGGCTTTTTTTTGCAAAGGGAGGAATAACAAACCGTAGAAGTATGAGCCGAGAGGAATAATTTATTGAAAACTATCTGCCCAACCCACTGCATCAAGATAAAAACCTGTGACTTTTCCTTGGTCCAGACCAATAGCAATGGTTGTCTGATCAAAATTGTCCCAGCCCCCTACCTCATACTGTTCAATGGCCAGAAGAAAGAGAAACATCCTGCCTTGTCTTTTGGTCAGAGCGTTTTTGACTGATTCCGTCAATGGTAACTGCGCCATAAGATGCTCCATACTGTTGTCGAGCATGGCATCAAGAAGAGAAAAAAGTCCAAGCATAAAAAAATCACTACTATTTTCTTCTTTCAGGTCTATGGCGACCTGCTCCAGAAAGCGGGCGCGAATAATCGAGATTCTAATCAGTTCTGTGGGCTTTGATTCAGAAAGTTTACTGGCAGCAATGAGGGAAACAAATTGCCGGACCCCTCTTTCCCCAAGAAAAGCAATGGCTTGTCGAATGGATGAAATGGGTTGCAATCTAGAAAAATAAGCGGAATTTAAATATTTCAGAAGCTTAAAAGAAACAGAAACATCTTGATTAATCAGGCGTTCCAAAGAGGAAACGCTAAATTCTGCCTTAGATACTTCTGTGATCAACTGGAAATAACTCAACTGAGAAGAGGGTATGTCTTTATTTTTGAGAACTTCAGGTTTAGAGAAAAAATAGCCCTGAAAATAGGAAAAGCCCATACTTTTTGCCTGCAAAAACTCTTCATAGGTTTCTATTTTTTCAGCAAGTAGTCGACAGTGATAAGGCTTGGCTATGGCCACGATTTCCTCAATTTCCTGCAAACCGGTGAGCCTGAAATCGATTTTAATAATTTTTGCGAGATTAACGAGTGGACGCCAGGCTTCAGTGAAGACAAAATCGTCAAGGGCAAGATCATACCCTTTAGCAACAAGCTCCTCACAGGCAGCTATAACATTGTCACCCGGGTTGACATTTTCAAGGACCTCCACCATGATATTCCCAGGTGGAAACATGGTGGGAGTACCTTGAAGAAGGAGCTCCTCGGTAAAATTGATAAAAACTACCTTGCCCCCGGAAATCTGTTCAATCCCTACGGTAAAAAATGAAGAGGAGAGGAGGCTGGAGGTGGCGGTGTCTCCGTCGAAATTCGGAAAAGCATTGTTCATTCCGGTACGAAACAGCAGTTCGTAGGCGTAAATCTTTTTATGACGATTGAAAATCGGTTGCCTGGCGACAAAAACATCCATTTTATTTAGATTAAAATTTATTCCCTGCTGGCAAGAGCTGCTTCACAGAATTGATAGAGTCGACTTTTCCACGTCCCACTGCCAAAATCGATTCTAACTTTTCTTGAAAGGTCATCAGCAATGGTCATTTGAATGAGTAATCGTGTGGCTGGAATAAGTCCAACAGCCCTTTCTGACCATTCTATCACTGTTAGACCTGAAAGATAAAAGAATTCTTCAAATCCAAGATCTTCCACTTCAGTTTCATCTCCAAGACGATAAAAATCCATATGATAGAGTGGGATTCTTCCCGGATATTCTTGAAGAATTGAAAAACTGGGACTGGTTACATAACAGGAATCCGGCACTCCCAGACCCTTGGCGATTTCCTGAGTCAACGCGGTTTTTCCAGCACCAAGGTCGCCGCTCAGGCAAATAATATCTCCCGGTTGCGCCTGTGCACCAAGATGACGTCCAAATATTTGGGTCGCTTCAAGATTTTTTAAGACAAAGGCCATGCTTGCCATCATTTGTTCCGATCAACTGGGAGAGTAAAGAGAATAGATGTCCCTTGACCGGGGCTGCTGTTAATTTCCATTTGTCCATTAAGGATTTTTACCCGTTCAGCCATTGCCTGTAGCCCCATTCCTCTGGTCTTACCGGTATGTGTGGAAACTGCTTCAGCATCAAAACCGTGGCCATTATCATGAACGGTAAGGACCAGAGATTTTCCAATGAAGCTTGTGCAAACCTCTATCCTCCCAGCATCAGCGTGTTTTACAATATTGTTGAGGGATTCCTGAAGGAGGCGGTAGAGATGCCTTTGTTCCTCCACTGTAAAATAGGCCCCAACAGGTTCCATGTTGATAGCGATATCAATTTCGCTATACTCGAGAAATCCACTGAACAAATTTTCAAAGGCAGCATCCACACCTAAATCATCCACAACCATTGGCCAGAGTTCACGGGAAAGATGACGAACATTTTCTATCTGCTCATTGACATATTGCCTTACTTCCTGAAGTCCTTTGACAGTTTTTTCCTTCTGACCTTTTTTATCGGTATACAGATTGTTTTCCAGGGCCCGTAATTGTAATTTGAGGGCGGCAAGAGACTGACCGAACTCGTCATGCAGTTCCATGGCTATACGCCGGCGTTCATCATCCTGGGCAGTGATCAGCATGGCAGAGAGATCTCCTAAACGCTCTTCGGATAAGCGAAGGCTTCTTTCTGCTCTCTTCCGTTCAGTAATATCTCGAACAATGGATCCCAGAAGACGCTCTCCTTTTTCAAGATCAATACAGAAAAAATTCATCTCCACATCAAGATAGCTGCCGTTTTTCTTCAACATCCTCACTTCTCTGGCAGGCGTAGGATTGGAATCGCGAAGAAGCTTGGCGACTTCATCTTTGACAATCCACTGATCTTCAGGATGCAGAGCTGCGGCAAAGGGAAAGTTCATGAAATCATCAGCACTAATATAGCCCAGAAGACCTTTCGTGGCCGGGTTTGAATAGACACCTCGTCCTTCAGAATCAACGAGTATGATCATATCTTGAGAGGCCTGCGTGAATTTTAATAATTTTTCTTCACTCTCTCGAAGAGATGCTTCCAGCTTTTTTCTCCGCTGCACATCTGTTTTCAAGGCCTTGTTGACAATGATCAGTTGCTGGTTCATCATCTCGAGATTTTTGTTCTTTTTTGCAAGTTCGTCGGTGAGAGAACTATTTTCTTTTTTGAGAAGATAGAGATCCCGAGATCGTTCGATTACCAGCGTCAGGTCTCGGGTATCCCAAGGCTTGAGGATATATTGATAGATACGACCACGGTTGATTGCATCCAACACATAGTCTATCTGATTGTAGGCAGTGAGGATAACTCGAATCGGATCTGGATCTATTTCATAAATTTTGCTCAGCATCTCGGCACCACTGAGCCCAGGCATACGCTGATCAGAGATGATGAGTCCAATATCATCGTTTTCCAGGAACTTGCGCAGGCCTTCTTCCCCAGATCGAGCGGTAATGATTTCATACCTGTCATGAAAAATTACATTGAAATTAAGGAGATTGACCTCTTCATCATCAACAAAAAGAATTTTAAACGGTTTCATTATGTTACTTCACGGCCTACTTAAGAATTATTATACTAACGCCCCGTTTATCCACATTACCCTGCCCTGGCGATTTTTCAAAGAAGCCCTTTTGCTTAATCATCAAAAAAAAACCCGAAACGACAATATCGTTCCGGGTTAAAAACTTTATAAAAAAAGGAATCACACTGTTTTGACATTTTCAGCATGTAAGCCTTTTTCAGATTCCGTTATCACAAATTCAACATCCTGCCCCTCGTCAAGGCTTTTAAATCCGTCCCCTTGAATGGCGCTGTAGTGAACAAAAACATCGGCTTCTCCATTTGGCCTTTCCAAAAAACCGTATCCCTTGCTTGCATTAAACCATTTTACCTTTCCAATTACATGTTCCGACATACTGCTCTCCTCCAGTTAATAACTCCATAGAAAGTCGTAAAAATCTTCAGTATCACCTGACATAAAAAGCCAGTAATAAAACGCTACCAAAGCAGAATGGACAGAGTCAAGAAAATTTTCTATGTTAGCCAAAATGATAAGAAGAGAAAAAGATACAATGATTAATTGAAAAACCCAGGAGCCGCATAATCATTACACACTTTTCCTTGGGACCTACTAATTATCTTTCATACTTTCTTTGGACCACCAGGTCATGAGTAATTGGAAATAATTATAGTAAAGGGGCAGAACATCTGGTTGTTGAAAAATATTGTGATAGGCCAGGCGGTGAACATTTAAGTACCAATTAGGGACGAGGTAATACCCGTACCACAGGATACGATCCAAGGCCTTACAGGCTGCGGTCAACTCCTCCTGAGTTTGTGCGTATATTATTTTACCCACCATCTCATCAACGATAGGATCTTTGATTCCTGCAAGATTTTTTGATCCCGGATGGTCAGCAGATTCTGAATGCCAGAAATTTTTCTGTTCATTGCCTGGCGACAGGGACTGCCCATAGACATGAACAATCATATCATAATCAAAATTCTGTACCCTGTCCGTGTACAAGGCAGGATCAATGGTTCGATAATCCGCTACCATCCCAAGTTTTTCTAGGTTGCGAACATATGGTGCCATAACTCTTTCAAAAGAAGCTGATTCCAGTAAAATTTCAAAACGAAAATCTTTGCCTTCTTTATTGCGTAACACGCCATCCTGAATGGTCCAGCCGGCATTTTGCAGCAACTTTCGAGCTTTGCGTAAATTGCCGCGCAACCCGCCTTTGTCTGTGAAATCAGGAGAAGACAATGGAGTGGTGAAGACCTCGGGAGGGAGATCTTTACGAAATGGCTCTAAGTAGGACAACTCAAGTCCGGTGGGTAACCCGGTGGCAGCAAGGTAGGAGTTACTGAAAAAGGAAGTCGTTCGTGTATATTGTTCATAAAACAAGGATTTATTTGTCCACTGGAAATCGAAGGCAAGCCCCATCGCCTGACGCACGCGTACATCCTGAAAAATCTGGCGACGACTATTCATAAGAAATCCCTGCATTCCGGCATTGTTTTGGTGAGGAAATCTTTTTTTGATTAGCTCACCTGAGTCGAAACGTTTTCCCACCATGTCCCGAGCCCATTGTTTGGCAATATTAACCATCATAAAATCAAAATCACCAGCCTTGAAGGCTTCCACAGCAACAACCTGATCCTTGTAATAGTTAATGCTTATGGTGTCGAAATTATACATTCCCTTTCGTACTGGGTGATTGTGCGCCCAGTACTCGGGGTTTCTTTTATAGGTGATGGATTTGCCCTGGTTTACCTGAGACACGACATAGGGTCCAGAGCCAATGGGAGCGACCATGTTTTTGCTCCCTTCTCCTGCAAAAGGATGTTTCTCATAAAAGGCCTTGGACATCACGGGAATCTGAGCTGCTATCATAGGCAGTTCTCGGTTTGGGGGCGTGGGCTTTTGGTCAGAACCTTTAATTTTTTGTTCTGGACTACTAAAAATGAACTGTACACGATGGGCATCTAAGACCTTCGCCTCTTTGATATCCTGATAGTAATAGGGATAAAAAGGGTGAACCTTATCACTTTTAAGTGTGTTCAGGGAAAAACGAACGTCTTCGGAAGTCACAGCGCTTCCATCAGAAAAACGTGCCTCTTCGTTTATGGTAAAGATCACAGACATGCGGTCATCTGCTACTTCGATATCTTTTGCAATTAGTCCATATTCGGCAAACGGTTCATCAAGACTGCCTACGGCCAAAGGTTCAAAGACAAACATATCTATACCAAATGGTGCTGTACCCTTGAGAGTGAAGGGGTTCATTTTGTCAAAACTGGCAAGCGCATGGAGAGAGAGTTTTCCTCCTTTGACAGCGTCACCTGAAACATAGTCAAACTGTTTAAAATCAGTTGAATATTTTAAGCTGCCGTCTATGGAAACGCCGTGGGCGGCCTGCAGACTGGTAACGCTTACAAAAATCAGGAAAAAAGTGGTAAGAGATGAAATAAAAGGGGCCATTCTTCAATTCTCCGATATCGATTCTGGATAGTGCCAAGGTGTTGAGATAAAGCTTCAACTGTGCAGTTTATTATCTAGTGGCAACAGTAGCATTTTTCAGGTAATATGTCAGATTTTCCTGCTGTCGATTCTGCATCTTAACAATGTTATTCTGCATCAGAAATATGCATCTACCTGGAAATGTAATATTTCCTCTATTAATAATGGAACTGTATGGAGTACGTTCATGGGAAAGACCATAACAGAGAAAATATTTGACGCCCATCTGAGGGACACCCCCGCTCCGGGAAACATGGTTCTGGATCTGGACGTGGTGTTATGTCATGAAATCACCACTCCAATCGCCATCATGGACTTAGTGGAAAAAGGAATGGACAGGGTTTATGATCCAGCCAAAATTAAGGCTGTTATTGATCATGTTACCCCGGCCAAAGACTCGAAAACCGCAGCGCAGGGAAAAATCATGCGCGATTGGGCCAAACGGCACAACATCAAAGATTTTTTTGATGTTGGTGCAAATGGTGTGTGTCACGCTCTCTTTCCGGAAAAAGGTTTTATACGTCCCGGTTACACAGTGATCATGGGAGATTCCCACACCTGCACCCATGGTGCTTTTGGTGCCTTTGCTGCAGGAGTTGGTACCACGGATCTGGAGGTGGGGATCTTAAAGGGGGTCTGTACCTTTCGTGCTCCTGTTTCCATGAAGGTGGAAATTGACGGTCACTTACAGCAGGGAGTCACTGCCAAGGATGTCATTCTTGCCATAATCAAAAAATTAACGGTGAACGGTGCCACTGACCGAGTGATTGAATTTGCCGGCCCCGTGGTTGACTCGATGAGTATGGCTGCCCGAATGACCCTCTGTAATATGGCTGTTGAAGCAGGGGCCACCAGTGGACTATGCTACCCTGACCGGGTGACCGCTGAATATCTCTGGCCTTTTATCAAGGACAATTTCACAACAATCGATGATGCTGTGAAAGATTTCTCAAAATGGCACTCTGATCCGGACGCTGAATACATAGAAACTCTGCAACTTGATGTCTCCGAGTTGGTCCCCATGGTCACCTATGATTATAAGCCCGACCACGTCAAAGACATTATGGACATGGAAGGAACCCCCGTGGATCAAATCTATATTGGTTCTTGCACCAATGGAAGGATAGAGGATCTGCGTGATGCCGCATCTATTTTAAAAGGACGTGCACTGGCACCAGGTGTGAGAGGAATTGTGACACCGGCAACACCTGCAATTTATTCACAGGCCCTGGATGAAGGAATCATAAAGATTTTCATGGATGCAGGATTCTGTGTCCTGAACCCAACCTGCGGAGCCTGTCTGGGCATGAGTTCAGGAGTTCTTGCCGATGGAGAGGTCTGTGCCTCAACAACCAACAGAAATTTCAATGGCCGCATGGGCAAAGGCGGCATGGTTCATCTCATGAGCCCTTTTTCAGCGGCAGCAGCAGCCGTGACGGGAACCATCACTGACCCAAGACATTTTCTCGCTTCAGAAGAGGTATAAACTATGAAGACATTCGGAGGCCCTGCTGTCCTGCTGGACAGAAACGACATCAACACCGATGAGATTATCCCGGCAAAATATCTCACCGAAATCACGAAAATCGCTCTCAAGCCACATCTGCTTGAAGACTTGCTTTTACACGACAAACCCTTTGACATCCACTCTCAGGCCATGAAGCAAGCCAAGGTGGTTGTCACCAGAGCCAATTTCGGCTGCGGCTCTTCCCGCGAGCATGCCGTCTGGGCCTTTGAGGTGAATGATATCAATGTGGTTATAGCCGAGAGTTTTGCCAGGATTTTCCGTCAAAACATGTTTAACTGCGGTATTCTGGCCATGGAACTGCCCAAAAGTGTTATTGACGCCCTGTTTGCACTTTCCGGCGAACTCTCCATAGAGGTGGATGTGGAACGAGGGGTTATGACAGCGAAATCCAGCGATGTATCGCAGGATACTCTGGAATGCTCCTTTATACTCAACGCCTACGACAAGAATCTGGTTAGTGCCGGAGGCTGGCTCGCCTTTGCCGATGCCAATTATTAGAAATTGTAAGATTTGTTAAAAAACTCTGACCGGGATTATCTTTACAATAACAAGGGCATGATGTCAAAGTTACACCATGCCCTTGTTATTGTCCCCTGGAAGGAGCAGAGTGTCACAAACCAACTTCCTGTAGTTTTTCTATGACCTCCTGCTGTTCCTGGCCAAGTTCTTTTGGAATTTCCACTCCAACTTTCACATAAAGATCACCGCGTCCACTGAGTGGTCCGCCAGGCAGGCCGTGCCCCTTTAATCGCAGCTTGGCATCTCCCTGTATCCCTGCCGGCACATTGACCATAAATTTTTTCCCATCCAGGGTCTCCACTTCCACCCTGGCACCGAGACAGGCCTGACTAAAAGGAATTTTCTGCTCCAGGATAAGATTGTCACCATCTCTCCCAAAGCGATCATGTGAGATTATATCAACTTTCAGATAAAGATCTCCGGATGTCCCACCTGGAGGGGCTTGCCCCCCCTTCCCTTTCAGGCGAAGTTTTTTTCCGGCCTCAATTCCCTTGGGAACCTTGACGCTGACATTTTGCGGACTCCCGTTATGGCGAAGAGCAATGCTCTTCTCCGTACCATGGAGAACATCTTCAAGTGTCACTGAAATTTGGTAAGTTAGGTCTTGCCCTTTGGCAGGAGAGTGACAGGAACTACACCCTCCTCCAGTGGGGCTCTGATTAAAAAATGACTGCCCACCGCTGGCCCCTCCTCCCATGTTCATGCGAAAGGGATTTCCACCGCTGCTACGTCCACCAAAACCAAATTGGTTGAGAATGTCATCAAGATTAAAATTTCTGAAAATATCTTCCTGGGAATATCGCTGATGAAATCCGGTCGATCCATAAGTATCGTACTGTTTTTTCTTCTCTGGATCGGAGAGAACGGCATAGGCTTCACTGATTTCTTTAAACTTTTCCTCCGCTGCCTTATCCCCCTGATTTTTATCCGGGTGATACTTTAGAGCAAGTTTACGATAAGCCTTTTTGATTTCCTGAGTTGAAGCGCCTTTGCTCAGCCCCAATTGTTCGTAATATTCCATTGATGTGTAGAATCCCTCTCCCCTTACATTAACTCGATGAGGTCTGATCAAATCCTGTGTGTATGAAAAAAATCAATTCCATTCCGACAACAGACCTTCTGTAATAATCCAATATGTCATCAACAATATGAATGGAGGTTGATGCAGTCAAGTGGAAGCAAGGAGATGGAAGAGAATTTTTTAAGAAGGCAGAGAGGTTTTTATTGAAAACCTCTCTCTGCCTGTGAAAAAATTACCAGTGTTCTAAAGATTCAAAACAGGAGACAATAAGCATGCCATTTCAACCTGTTACAAATCCGTGAAACGATTCGTGATGCCCCTTAAAATGGGACGTCGTCACCGGTCTCACCACCACTGAATCCTCCTCCGGCGGGTGGTTCCGGAATTGGAGGTTGACTATAGCCGCCGCTGTCTCCTCCCGTACTACTCCCCTTCGGACTCAACATCTGCATATCACGTGCAACAATTTCTGTGGTGTAGCGATCATTACCATTTTGATCCTGCCACTTCCTGGTCTGAATCTTTCCTTCAATATAAACCCTTGAACCTTTGTGGAGATATTCTCCACAGATTTCAGCAAGTCTGCGCCAGGCAACCACACGATGCCATTCGGTGGTCTCCTGTTTCTGGCCTTCTTTGTCTGTCCAACGCTCAGTGGTTGCAACAGTAAAAGTTGCAACGGGAGCACCTGCCTGGGTATAACGAATCTCGGGGTCTCCACCGAGATTACCAATCAACATTGCCTTATTGAGCATATTTCCTCCTGCTAAACTATGATTTTGAGTCGTGATGTCCTGGCGAATATGAAAATGTACCGTCAGGAAAAAATTGATTTGATAAGATTTTATTTAATACCACAGCCGCCTTCTATTTATCCAGAAGAAAATGTGGAATCAAATGTCACAATATTGTGAATAATTCTGTTTTTTCAAGACCTTGTTGGTTTTTTTACCTGCCGCATACAGTTTTATCCAGCATAGCGGGGATTCCTCCTTTTTCTTCGGGGGGGTAGCCCATGACTTCTTGCCATATCTCATCGCTCTCCATACAAAAATAGATGCAGGTTGAGGGGGCTGCAGAGCGCTTAAGAAGCGTATAGATATGTTTGTAAAGCTTGACCCGACGAGGACGAAAATAGCGTTTCTTGTTATCAAGTCCCTCTATAAATTCCTGGTAATAGATTCGTGATCCTGGAAAACGACGGGTGCCAATAGTTTTCAGGGAAGGTAGATATCGAAGAGCCCCTAAGGATATCCAGACGATCTGCTCGGCAGGAACTACCTGAAATAACTTTTTGATAGTTTCGGCATATCCCTGCTCCCAACCTGGATGATCGATGATTGGATCAAAATGAAAGGCTAGTTTATAACCCCACTCTGCACATTGTCGAGCCGCAGCCAGTCGCTCATCCAGAGTTGCGGTGCGGATCTCTTCTTTTTCCATGATCGGAAGACTATTGAGTGACCAGGCAAGAACTGTCCTCCCGTTATGACGCAATTCTTTCAAATTCTCAATAACCCCACTCTTGGTTTTCAATTCAAGAACTCCCTGCTTTCGGTCTGCCATAAACTCGACCAGTTTTGCACTGAGACAGGTGAGTCGATCCAGGGCCATCGAATCGGTAAACTCACCTGTGCCGATACGAAAAAAACGGTCAGGTTCACCGGCAAATGCACGTTCAAGTTCATGGAACAGATCGTCCGTATTGACAAAAAAGGTGAGCCACGGTTTGTTGAGGTAGGCCTGAAGAATACAGTAGACACAATCCATGGGACAGTTCATCCCTATGTTTAAGACCTGATAATCACAGCAGCGATACTCACGGGTACCTGGGCAGGGTTTGAAAAAATGCCCTCGATTTCTGCACAGCAGGAGATGGTGCTTGCCTTTTGTTAAATTGTCAGGATATTCACCTGGAATGCCATCGGGATCTTGCCGGTCTTCAATCACTGTATAAGGAAGAGCTGCACGCTTTAGGATTTCACGGGTATAATCCAAATCAAGACAGGATTCTTCCACATGGATCTGTCGCACATAGAGCGAAGGGTCTTTCCACGATCTTGCCTGTGACACTTTCTCACCATCCTTACTAAAGTGGTTACATATGACCTTTTTTATCAAACACTACGGTACAAAAAACAACAAAATACAAAATATTATTGAAATATCCCACGATATCTTTGCATATGCCTCGAAGCAGCAAACCAACTTGATGCATAAAAAAACATTGCAAAGCTAAAGGGTATAGATGCTCAACTTAGGTTGACAGCCGCCTTTTCAGATAAGGAGGGTTGGCGGGGATAATAAAGGGGATCATCGCTGGTCTGTCAAGGAGTGTTTTGCACCACTCTGCGGTTTGCAGATACCACTCGCCCTCTTCAGCCCGTTTATGCTTAACACAGCCATAACCATAAACGAGACACTTCCTCTGCAACTCCTGCAAAGAGAAAACAATCTGATCCCGGGATAAATGGCCCTCACGTAAAAGGTCTAAAATTGCTCTGATTCGCAATGTGTCCATCCCTATCCGATACTGCCAGGAAACCTGATCTTCGCGTCCACCCTCTTTGATAGTTAAGGGAGTGTCCACCAGAAGAAAAGGGTAACGGCTACTGGTGCGTAGCCAGAGGTCGTAGTCTTCACAACATCTCATTTCTTTATTGAACAGCCCGATCTCAGCAAAGAGTGCTCTTTTTACCATAACAGTTGACATGCCAACTGCGCAGAGCTGTAAGCAATGTGTGAAGATATCACCGTCCCCGGGTTGATGGATTTTTTTCTGGTTAAGATGAACTCCACGACGCAGCCACCGCTCTCTGGTGTGAGAAATCCACATTTCTGGTTTTTTTTCAAGTGCCGCGAACTGAACTTCGAGTTTCTTTTTTTGCCAGTGGTCATCCGAATCAAGAAAGGCCAGGAGAGAAAAACGAGATTCAAGAATCCCTCTGTTCCTGGCTGCTGCCGGGCCTTTATTTTCTTGATAAAAATAACGTACTGGAAAGCTGCACTGGGAGGCGAAGCGTGACACACAGGAGGCCGTGTCATCTGTCGATCCATCATCTATGACAATAACTTCGCCGCAGGACAAAGTTTGATCTTGTACTGATTTAAGGGCTCGATCAAGAAAAGAAGCCCTATTGTAGCTCGGGATAATTACAGAAATGAAAGTCATATTCGATCATGTACAGGGCAAGGAAAAGAAATAATCTGAATTAGAAGAGGATTTTTACACAGCAATACTGTATAATTTCGTGTTTATCAAGATAACTACAACTTCATTTACCATCTTCGCGATGGTCACCCAATACAATCCAAGATTATGAGCAGCAAAATACTTATCAATGCCACAAGCTATGAAATACGAATAGCTTTGGTCGAGAATGGCCAACTGGCTGAATTTCATCTACAACGCCCAACAGAAAAGGGTTTAGTAGGAAATATATACCGAGGCCGTGTGGTGAGAGTGCTTCCCGGAATGCAGGCAGCATTTATTGATGTCGGCCTGGAACGAACCGGTTTTCTCTACGTAGATGATGTCTATATTTCCAATGCCGATCTTGAAGCTCGGATGATGAAAAAAGAGCTACCTCATGGGAAAACCGGAATAAGTTCCAGCAGCATGGCGGATACAGATATAAACCGTCATTCCGGAATGAATATAGAAGATCTTCTTACAGAGGGGCAGGAAATCACAGTACAGATTGGAAAAGATCCCATCGGTACTAAAGGAGCCAGGCTGACCTGTCATATTACCCTGCCATGCAGGAACCTGGTCTTTATGCCACTGACCGATCACATCGGTATTTCCAGAAAGATCGAGGCTGAGGAAATTCGACAAACCCTTAAAGAGCGTATTGAAATCCTGCGACCAACCGGCACAGGATTTATTGTCCGTACCGTTGCCGAACACGCAAGCCTGGAAGAACTTGAGGCGGACATGGAGTTTCTCCTTCTCCTCTGGGATGAGATTCAGGATATTTCCAACCGTTCCACTGTTCCTGCACTTATCTACGAAGATCTTGACATTACCTTTCGTTCTGTCCGCGATCTCTTCACCTCTGAAGTCAACAGTCTTATCCTGGATGACGAGAAGACCTATGAAAAACTGTCTCGCTTTGTCCAGACTTTTGCGCCTAAACTGCAGGATAGAATCTCATTTTACCAGGGGCCGTCACCGCTTTTTGAGGCTCATGGAATTGAAGTTGAAATCTCAAGGGCCATGGGGAAAAAAGTGTGGCTTCGCTCCGGCGGATACATCATCATTGAAACCACCGAAGCATTGAGCGTTATCGATGTTAATACCGGGCGCTTTGTCGGTAAAAATGACCTTGAAGAAACCATATTCAAAACCAATATGGAAGCAGTTAAGGAAATTGCGTATCAGCTCAGATTGCGCAATATCGGCGGCATCATAATTATTGACTTTATTGACATGGAAGATGAGCTGCACAGAGAGGAATTATTCACCTCTTTTAAAGAAGCCGTGAAAAAAGACAAGAGCAGGGTCAATATCCTCAAGCTTACCGAATTCGGCCTGGTGCAGATGACGCGAAAGCGTAACAGTGAAAATCTCAATCAGATGATGTGTGAACCTTGTCATTGTTGTGCCGGGGAAGGAGTCCTCAAGTCTCGACGCACCATCTGCTATGATATATTCAGAAAGATCTCTCGGAATACCCTGCGCAACAGCGGGACAAACATCACCCTAAAAGTCCACCCTCGGGTAGCAGACATGCTCCTCAACGAAGAGGGGGCCATTACCAACGAACTTGAAAGGGATACAGGCAAAAGACTCGTCATTGTTCCTGTCAAGAATATCCACATTGAGAAATATGAAATCAGCTGGGAGCGGTAGTTCTTCATCTTTTTCCAGCCAATTTGGCCCATTTTTTTTTATCATACTAAAAGTAAGACAAGGATTAAGAGACCATGGTACGTTTGAAGCAGAAGTCGAGAAACAAGTCATTGTCAACCCGTTTTCTCCTGTTCTTCAGTCTGCTCCTTTTTGCTGCAGCTGCATATGGGTATATCACCTATTTTGAAGGAGAGAAGCCAACAATTCAGGGGAAAGACCTCCCTTCCTATATAGGTAAGAAAACAACTATCTCACTCTCCGTAAGTGATCAAAAAAGTGGGCTTCAAGATATCAGAATACTGGTCGTTCAGGGGAACATTGAGAAAGAGGTTTTCTCCAAAACGTTTTCCCGTAAAGGCAACGGTCCCGTTGCCGGTCCGAACAGTGAAGAGGTTGTTGTGGAGCTTGATCCCAAAAAACTTGGATTACAGGAAGGTGAAGCAGTCATTAAGGCCCAGGTAAGAGATTTTTCATTGCGCAGCCTGCTTAAGGGAAACCTGAGCGAATTCTCTCAAACAATACTTGTCGATACCAAAGCACCTCAAATCAGTATTATCCACAGCGAACGATACATTAAACCGGGAGGTGCCGGCATTGTCATTTACCGCGTAGACGACAGTGTAAAACATGGTGTTATGATCAATGGAGATTACCATCCCGGATTTCCTCTCACCGATGGTTCCGACAATAAATACATCTCATATATTGCCCTGCGCTATTCAGCCAAAACAATCTCTGAATCAGCAATTTTTGCGTTAGACGCTGCAGGAAACCGTACTGTCAAACCATTTGTTCCTGAACTGAAGAACCCGCGCCAGAAAAAAGATCGTATTAACATTCCTGACAGTTTTCTTTCCAGAAAAATCCCGGAATTTGAAGAACATTACCCCGAAATGAAGGGGGATTTACTGCAAAAATATCTTTATGCCAATCGTGAAGTACGTAAAATAAATAATCAGAAAATCCATGACCTGTGCATGAATCAAACCCCGAAACGACTCTGGTCAGGAAAATTTCTTCGGATGGCAGGAAGTGGCAGAGCCGGTTTTGCCGATCACCGCACCTACTATTATGCGAACAAGGCGATAGACAAACAGGTTCATCTCGGTATGGATATCGCCTCCACCAAACATGCTGAAATAAAGGCTGCTGGGACCGGAACAGTGATCCATAGTGATTATCTGGGGATATACGGCAACATGGTCATGCTCGACCATGGACAGGGTGTGTACAGTCTCTACTCCCATTTGAGTCAGATCAATGTCTCTCCGGGAGACAGTCTGAACCAAGGAGATATCCTCGGTTACTCCGGTATCAGCGGTATGGCTGGTGGAGACCATCTCCATTTCTCAATGCTGATCAATGGTATTTTCGTTACCCCTATAGAATGGTGGGATCCAAACTGGATCACCGTTACCATCGAAGAGCCGCTGCTTGATGCAAAATTTTAGTGATATCGGAGACCCTGTAACTGTTTCGCTATCACAAATAGTGAGTCACTGTAGCGTATCTTGTATGCGCCGCAGTGACTTGATTTAATACGCACCTCAGTAAGAAGCCTACTTATTTATAGTAAAAGAGATTAGACCAAAAAGAGTAGGAATTCAGGTAGCTGTATGCTCCCTTAATCTTCTACCTCATAATCCGGTTTTCCACAGAGTTTACAGCGTAACATGGGATCATTTTTATCAAAGATATATTCCCAGTCCTTTGCCCTAATCTCTTCTTCACGTTCACGACCACAGGCAACACAGACCCAGATGTCGCCCTCTTCTGTTTCAAATAAGTGCATGATTTCCTCCTGTTTTGCTGATTCAATTTGATCGTTGCATACACTATCTCAACTCTTTTAACAAGGATTACAACACCTATGAATTTTCCAGGATTCATACCAGTGGAGAGAAGAAAGACTGTTTTTCTCCCACCACACCAGTTCTTCCTTGTGGCCTTTTCCTTTTTTCTGTAAATTCGATCACGCAACGCAAACCAATTGCTGACTTAAACCCTTAACCCCTCCTCCGACCGCTTGGAAATGATGCTCCGAACTATCAAGTTCCCAAAACTGCTTTACAGCTATCTGACTACTGAGATGCTGGCACCCTTTTTTGCCAGTTTTCTCATCATGAATAGTGTCTTCTTCCTAGTCAAACTTATTCCCTTTTTAAATGTTGTTTTAGAGTTGGAAATTGGATTCAGTGATTTTGTTCGCCTTTTCCTCTATCTCTTTCCAAATATGTTTCTCTATTCCATGCCCATGGCTGCGATGATGGGAGTTATCATCGGCTTTACGCGGCTGGCTAGTGATACAGAGATCCTCGCTTTCAAGGCAAGTGGAATCAGCCTGTATCAAATTGTTCCACCGGTTATTCTCGTTTCCGCTTTCATTGCCCTGCTCACCGGATATTTCTCAATCAGCTTGATCCCCAAGGCTGAAATCTCCATGAAACAGCTCATGTTTCAACTGGCAAAAGAAAAAATTGATAAAGGTATCAAAGAGCATCAATTTACCGAGGCCCTTGGCGACCTTGTCGTCTTTGTAGACTCTATCAATCCTGATACAGGTGAATGGCAAAATGTCTGGGTCTCAGACATGAGAGGACAGATAAATCCAATTATAACCATGGCTCAATCCGGAACTATGAATGCTGAGATTGACAACATGCGTGTGAATATCACCCTGAAAAACGGAAGCCTGCATCGCCCGGATGAACGACGTTCTCAGATTATCAGTTTTGCCCAATATACCATCAACATCCCACTACAGCCTCCCACGGTTTTGGACGGAGAAGATGTAACGCTTCTTTCCACCGGCTCAATGACCCTGCGTCAACTTCAAGAAACTGCCACATCCGTTGGCCGGGATACGCCAAATGGCCGTGAATGTCTGGTGCAGTTTCATAAACGCCTGGTTCTTCCTGTTGGCTGTTTTATCCTCAGTCTCCTGGGACTCCCTCTGGGATTGCAGGCCGGACCAGGAAGAAAGGGCCGGGGTATCCCCCTGGGTCTTGGTTTTTTTATTCTCTATTATCTTCTTTTTACTCTGGCTAAAATCTCAGCGGAGGAAAGTTCCTCGTCGGTCCTCCTTGCCATGTGGGTTCCAAACGTTATTTTTCTGACTATCACAGCCTATTTTATCAGACAAGCGGCCAATGAACGTACAATCATACCGGAAAAGATAAAAGACTACTGGCTCTTCATATATGACAAACTGGTTTCTCCTTACCTGCAAAAAGTGAAAACCATACTGATCAAAGAGGTCAAAAAGAAATCATCCGACCAGCTATCGGCGAAGAATTCTCCCACCGTTCAAAATCTGGCAAGTAATCAATTCAGTTCTAATTATCTTACCGAGGGAACAATACATGGGAATGTTAAAAGTCATGTATATCACATTCCCGGCTGTGATTTCTACTACTGTAAACACTGCACAATTGAATTTAAAAACGTGGAGGTGGCCGAACAATCAGGGTTCGAACCCTGTCGTTTCTGTAAACCACTTTTGGCAAAATTCAAAGACGCTAAGAAATAATTCCTATTTTTTTGATAGCTTCCGGGACACGTGTGTAGACTGTTTTTCAAGACTGTAAAAGATGTATTTCTTACTGCCCCCTATTCTTATTCAGACGGGTGACTCTATGGTCGCCTCTTCCAGGGCCTTTTTTAAGGCTGCAATGTGTACATAGCCGGCATAATGGACAGGACTCTTGCCGCTAACCGGATCAAAGCCACTGGGATCTGCTGAACAGAAATATTGAACCTGTCGGGGAATTCGGATAAGTACGTCTTCCACAGTACATCCGATATATTCATGCAACGCATGCCACGTAGCTCCACAGGGGGCACCTCGCAGAACCTCAATTTCAACAATCCTGTTATCCTTCAAAGCAATCTTGTACTCCGGCAGACCAAATTGATCTCCATATGCACCAAGTTTTTTATTTTTCCCAAGTCCACAACACGTGAATGGTGTAAAACCACCACATTTTTTTCCAGCAGAAACCACAGGGATACCCTTAATTTGACAGAGTGTGATCAGATAGTCGACCAGATCCGGATGTTTCAGATAGTTTAAAACTAAATCTGCTGAGAAATTTTTATTAATGAAATTATCCGGATCCTCTACAAAATCAGGTAAAAATGTATCAATTGAATAAATTCTTGCGATAGTGATTCCTTTTCCGAACCCCTGAACACCTTTTATCTTCTGTTCACCGGATCCATGTTCCTGAAAAACGATTATTTCCATCTCTTCTCCCTATGAGTCACTCTAGGCAACTGAGTCAACAAAAAATACGCAAGCTGTTGAATACAATATTCTTTTTTCTTGACAGTGAAAAATCATCAATATAAACTAAACTTTATGATAAGTGCCCTGACAGTAAGTGGCAATTTCAAAAGATACTTTTTTTTGCCATCAAAGTAAGGAAACTCTTTGCAACATACTGAAAACGATGCTGAAGTGAGCAACAATATAGAATTTTATTTTTTCCTCAGAGTAAACAGTGTGCTACAACAATGTAATATAAATGATGAACAGCATCCCACCTTTTTCGTATGGCAACACTACTATTCTATGAAGAAAATTCGAAATCCGTTTTAACGCGTACTCGACAACTGTTTTCTCTGACAATACTCTTGTATCATATAGACACCACAACGAGGGCTCAATGAATTACGAGGCAAAACTTTCCGATATCATCGCCAGTCTTCCTGAAATTGAAGGAGGTTTTCTTTTTGCACCTGAAAAGGGGGTTTATGCAAATCAGGCAACAGAAATTAGCAGCAATGATGACCTGTTACAGATTGCACTGAAGTTTTCCAAGATCTTTTCCATGCTAACCGTTCATTTTAACGATACGGGCAACTTCCGGGTAACATTCAAAGATCTTGTTCTTTTTGGTATGGTTCTTGACCAAGGACAATGGCTGTTTTTATTTCATCGCCCTTCTCTTTCTCCCAGTATGGTCAACATGACAGTTCAATTGGCCTTGAATATTGTAACGGATGAAACAGAACAAAAGGATAGCCAGGAAGTCACTTCTCCCCCGGTAGAATCATCCCCCCCCCCTGTTCCCGATGAAAACACCACCCTGGAGACACTCCTCGCTCCCGAATCTGATTTGAGCCGCCCCCTGAATAGTATCAAAGATGAACTCTCCAAATATATTGGTCCGGTGGCAGAATTGATCTTTGAGGAACTCGCAGAAGAATGGGGGACAAACTTTTCTCCAACCCTTAAAACCCTTCCCGAGCTCATTCGTCTCCTTGAAGAAGAAATTGACAATGACGATGACCGTAAAACATTTAAAAAGGCTACGGATGCCTTTTTAGTAGAGGAGTAACAATTAATGGCAACTGCAAAAGATTTTTCCAGGCTAGGTACCATTGAAGGGGTTGCCCAGTTTATTCTGGTTCGTAATGACGGATATGTGGTGAGTGAAAATTTTGATGACGCCGTTTCTCTTTCTTCAACTATAGTTACCAGTGGAAAATACTGTGACAGTTTTTCAGAGAATCTTTCTGGCAGACGTTATATTCATCTCTGTATAGAACGAAGTTCAGGAGGGAATATCCTTGTTTTTTCTCTTGGACGATACTATCTCGGAATTATTAAACACCCGGACATCGACCCACAAGTCCTGGCTGACTCGATTCTGGCTTTCCTGAAAGGGCTTTCCTGAATTTTTCTTTTACCAGCGAAATAACAGCTATGAAATTGCCAAGCGCTGCAGAAATGCGCAGTCTCGATCAATGCGCCATAAACGAATATAACATTCCCGGAATTGTCCTTATGGAAAATGCAGGACTGGGGACAGTCCGGATGATGGAAGAAGAATTGGGACCTGCCGCAAACTCTTTTGCCCTGCTTTTCATTGGTCCAGGCAATAACGGTGGAGATGGTCTTGTCATTGGACGACATCTGCATCAACGCGGATGTCAGCCGATTTTCTTTTTCCTTGTCAACCCGGACCAACTTAAAGGAGATGCTGCAGCCAATATGGACATTGTCCGCAAACTGCGGCTCCCCTTTCATGTGATCGACAGCGAGGCGCGGGTACAGACTCTTCCTGTCCTCTATAAACAGTTTGTCAGCCGTGGTCAGCCCTGTTATGCAATTATCGATGCCCTTTTCGGCACCGGCCTTATTCGTTCAGTGAGCAATCAATTTTTAGAAATTATTAATCTCATCAACTATTCTGATCTGGTTCGAGGAATTCCTGTGATCGCGGTTGATATCGCATCAGGTATGGATTCTGACAATGGCAAAGTCCACGGGAGCTGTATCCATGCCGATCATACTGCTACCTACGGATGTCCAAAACCAGGGCATGTTCTCCATCATGGCCCTGAAAGCACCGGTAAACTCCATGTCATTGACATCGGCATTCCTCCGGAAGCATTAAATCGTGCCAGAATCACCACAGAACTACTTGATCGAAACACCACGACCTCACTTGTTTCCCCCTTGAGGCGTATCGACAATGTACATAAGGGGAGCCATGGACACCTTGCAGTCCTGGCTGGTTCCATCGGAAAAACCGGCGCAGCGACACTTGCAGTAAAAGGTGCCTTGCGAACAGGGAGTGGCCTCGTTAGTCTCTTTACCACAAAATCGATGAATCCCATTTTTGAGACTCTGCTTGTTGAGGCAATGACTGTTCCCCTCCCCTCTTCTACTGATTTTCTTGGAATCAATGATCTTCTTGCCATTGAACATGGTTTGAGAGGAAAGAAGGCTGTCATCCTTGGTCCTGGATTAGGTACAGAAGAGGCCACAGCAGATCTTGTCCTCAAGCTGTATCAGACTGTTGAATTACCTATGGTGCTCGATGCTGACGCCTTAAATATCCTGGCAAAAAACCGTGACACGTTAGGTGTGGCGGCAGGCCCCAGAATATTTACTCCACATCCCGGAGAAATAGCAAGGCTGCTTGGTTGTACTATTAATAACGTTCAGGAAAATCGAATGCGTGCCGCCCAGGAAGCATGTAGAATTTACAGCAAAGAAAGAAACGATTGCATCATGATACTGAAAGGTGCCGGTACCATCATTACCTCATCAGGCGGCAACACCTCTATCAACACAAGTGGGAATCCAGGAATGGCAACCGGAGGAATGGGAGATGTCTTAACCGGAATTATCGGAGGCCTTCTCTGCCAGAATGTCGGCTGTGAAGAGGCTGCGGCAGCCGGAGTCTTTCTCCATGGCATGGCTGGAGATTGTCTCTACGAACAATACGGTTTCGGCTACACCGCAACTGAACTTAGTGACAAGCTACCGGAATGCATACAGAGTCTTCTCCACTCTGTATCATAATGGAGGGATAGACGTATCGCTCTTCTCTCTGCCTCTTGCTGCGCTATTTCTTCAGGTTTTTTTGTTCTTTCTCTGCTTTTTTCCTGTCAGAACATCGGCCTTTCCAGCCAGGGTCTCTTTTTCTTCAGAGTGAAAAACAGAAATCGACCCAAATTCCCCATCATAACCAGCGTGCCGGATAACCTGTTTTTTTCGTACCCTGTTCACTGCCTCGGCCAATAACGGCGAATAGTTATCAGCAAGGTCTTGAATGGAGACATGCAGAAGGACATTGAGTTCCGAGCCAAATAGTTCTATGCATTTAACATAATGACGCCCAACAGTTTTACTATTTGGTCCAACACCTGCAATCTCAGAAAGAACTTCAGCCAGTGGGATAAGGCTGTATACATCTGGAGCCCCCGCAGGAAATACCGGCGTTTTCCGATCCGCCAGCTCAATCACCCTGGATAAAACACCTATGGTCATTGGCTTCCCACATTCCGGACAGATGCCGGACATCTCGCTGCTGGTATAGGGATCGCAACAAAACCCACACTTCCGGTGACCGTCATGATGATATTTCCCCTCTTCCGGATAAAATTCTATTGTGCCGGTAAGACACTGTTTTCCTTCAGAATCACAGGGGCTTTTGATTGCCTTTTTCATGGAGTAATAATCAAATTCAGTTTCAAAGATATTGGCTTCCCGACAAATTTTGGAAGGAGAATGACAATCGGAATTTGAGATGAGTGTGTAACGATCCAGAGATGAGACCAGACGGTTCATCTCCGGATCAGAGGAAAGCCCTGTTTCTAAAGCGAAGATATGGTCGCTGAGATCCCGGAAACAATCTTCCAGACGATCAAAACCTGATTTTGAACCAAACAGCGAAAACCACGGTGTCCAGATATGCGCTGGAACAAGAAAGCCATCTGGAGCCTTTTCAAGAAGGATCTCCAAAAGGTCACGGGAATCCAATCCAAGTATCGGTCGCCCGTCTGATTCAATATTCCCTATGCAGGCGAGTGTTTTATTGACACGCTCAGCTGAAGCAAAATCAGGGACGAAAAGAATATTATGTACCTTTCTGACCTTGCCGCTTCTTTTATAAATGGAGCTGATCTCAGCAGTAAGAACAAAACGTGTTGGAATTGGTTCTGTTGAGACATCAGACTGCAAAAGTGAAGAGAAATCACGTTTAACCGTTTCTTTCAGACAAAAAAATCCTCCCTCCACAGGTTGCAGAGCCTCTTGAAGTTGCTGTAACCATAATGGGTGTGTGAAGTCTCCAGTACCTAGAACATGCACGCCCTTGATACGCGCCCAGGCCGCAAGGGAGGCAATATGAGAGGCCTTTGATGTGGCCCTGGAATAGAGTGAGTGAATATGCAGGTCAGCTACAAATCGCATTCAATATATGGGTACATATGAAAAAGAAGAAAAACAGAGAAAACGGCATCAAGAAAGTGTCATCGTTAAACCTATCACAATGACTGCAAATCACAACGGAAGTAAACCTGAAGGCTATACTTACTCGCAGGAAAAAACAGCAAGACACGAAAAAACCAGCCCTATTGCATAATGACTAGTTGCTGTAAACAAAAAAGAGTAGAGAGAATGTGGTGGGGGCAACTATATATTACAAATCATCACAATACGTTACGCCATCAATGGAGAAAGAGGTCCAAATGGATTAACTTCTTATAAGTTTCTGCACATAGGTGTTCAGAAAATGATAATCCTGTTCATAAATATTAAGGAATTGGACTCCAATAACATAAGAATTGGCTGTTCCATTTCTTTTACACCACATCACTTTCCCCATCACCTTAAGCAGATTATTGTGGCCAGTTTGTTCTGAAGAAATGGCGTTATGCAATGGAATACGTAGTCGAAGAAGAGCATCGGGCAGATATCTCCTTTCCGCATAGAAAGAAAGCCCACCACCACTGATATCTCTACCCCGGCATGGCAGAAGAGGAAAATCACCACATGAATCTTCCCCGTTCAGGAGGCAGACTTCGAGAGTTATATCTAAATGGGCACGGGAATGTTCTCGTCTTTCTACTCCACCACCGCTTTTCATTTCCTGACTCCCCATAAATACTATTATATGCAACTATGTCAGGCAGTAGTCACATTTTCTTGATGACTTTCATGAATCTCCCGGATCCGATCAACAACTCCGATTTCATCCAGAGTACCTAACAGATTGTATTTAGCAAAAGGTCCACTGGTCATGGTCTTCTGCAGACAATGGGCTGGATTTAAAACGCAGCAACTTCCTTTATTCTTCAGGATCTCTCCTAGCCCCTTGCTTCCATCGTCATCAGCACCAGACAAGAGAACGCCTGCTACTCGATTCTTGAAAGTTTTACTAGCAGAAATCATCAAATTATCGATGCTTCCAGTATTCGCAGACATCGGATTTGCCTCCATTTGCAGAGTATAGTTCCCACTATATGGAGAAAATTCTACATGTTCATTGCCGGTAAAGATGTAGCAACCGCCTCCTTCCAGAGTTAATCCATCCTGGGCCAGAGAAACTTTGAAATCACTGATGGCATCAAGATATTTCATAAAGGATTCTACGTGTTCCACCTCATCTCGAATTACAACAAGTAATGCCCCACCTATTTCTGGATTTAACTCGGGTATAATTTTCAAGAGATTGGCATATCCGCCTTCCCCACATCCTATCACTGTGACAAAGTTCACCCTTCTGAATCGCTTTTCACCTACCAGGGAGATATCATCACCGCAGTTATTACATTTTACACTAGCACCTGTCTGTATCGGAGTCTGGATAATATGCCTCGCTCCGCAGTCCTCACAAAAAACGACTTTTAATTTTGTTTTCGTCAAGACACCGGCTTCAGAGCCCTGTTGCATGGGATCAATGGAGTTTACAGTTGTCTGGGCAGCAGCAAAGATTTTATCAGCAACAAATTGGCCTTGGTCGGCCATATCCATTCCTTTGAAAAATCTATTTTTACTGATAAAATCCACAGCACCATATTTTAACGCATCAAAGCAACGGGCCGAGCCCTTTTTACTGAGGCTGGAGAGCATAATTGTGGGTGTGGGAGTGTGAATCATAAGGTGTTGTAAAGTAGTCATCCCATCCATGGTCGGCATTTCCACGTCCAGCAAGATAACATCAGGGGTAACCTGAAGGATTATACCAAGGGCTTCTATACCATTAGCAGCCTCACCCACGATTTTTATATCATTCCTTTCAGATAGGGTCTCGCGCAGAACTTTCCTCAACACCCAGGAATCATCAACAATGAGAAGTTTTACCGGAGAATCAGAGTAATTATATTGAGTCATATTTTACTGCCTGTAAAAAATCATAAACAAAGTCTTTTAAAAAGAGATTGTATACTGGTACTATTTTTCATTATAGCATTAGATAATGAGAAAAAGTCAAGCCTTTCCCTTTTTTATTCTGGTGACATAGGCAAGCCACATCGTCTGGTAACTTACTAGTTAAAAAGGATTTAACGAACAGAATAGATTTCATGTTGTTGTATATATTCACAAACTCCTTCAGGAAGATGTTTGTCCACAGAAAAGCCTTTTGCCACCCGTTTACGTATTTCCGAAGAAGAAACAGACGGCGGTGTAACCGAGGAACAGTAAATCCATTTTGGGGAAGTTCTACTGTACCATGCATCTTTTTTTTGCTGATAACCAAGCTGCTCAAAAAGCTTGTATAACTTCTCGTTATCACATCCCTTACGAGAAAAAACAATGAAATGGATTAAACGTAAAAGTTCCGGATATTCTTTCCATGAAAGGATATCAAGAAAGGTGTCTGCTCCTGTAATAAAGAAAAACTCCACTAAATGGCCAGAGTGATCCAAAAGATAACGGAGTGTGTCTATGGTATAGGAGGGTGTGGGCAGAAGGTGCTCAAGAGTAGAAAGAGTTAAGGCCGTCCTGTTACTCACAGCAATTTCAATCATTGCAACTCTATCAGAGAAGCTACTGATTACTTCTTTTTTGTGCGGTGGAACAGCAGCGGGCAGGAGCAGAATCTCATCAAGATTGTAAAGCTTTCCCGCTGCTTCAGCAAGTGCGAGGTGACCATTGTGGATAGGATCAAAGGTTCCGCCTAAGATGCCTGTTTTACGTATCAACTCCTGACCTGTCCCTGTCCGTACACAATAAATTTCCTGGTGGTCAGTTCCTCCAGACCCATAGGGCCATAGGCATGCAGTTTGGTTGTACTGATGCCGATCTCAGCCCCAAGGCCCAGTTGCCCACCATCGTTAAAACGGGTTGAGGTATTGATCATTACCGCCGAGGCATCGACCTCGGCAAGAAATCTCTGGGCACTGGTATAATTTTCAGTAATTATGTTCTCGGTATGTTGAGAGCCGTATTGCGCTATATAATCCAAGGCTTCATCCATATCATCCACTACACGTACACAGAGAATGAGATCAAGAAATTCAGTGCCCCAATCACTGTCCATGGCTGGTGTTATTTGAGGTGCAATGCGCACAGACTCTTTACACCCAAGCAGACGCACACCTGCTTTACTGAGACTTTCAACAAGTGACGGCAGGTAAGACGCAGCAATATCTTTGTGGATGAGGAGTCCTTCAAGGGCATTACATACACCGGGACGCTGGGCCTTTGAATTAAGAATAATCGGTGTTGCCTTTTCCAGATCTGCCTCCCGATCAACATAAATATGACACACTCCCTTATAGTGTTTCAACACAGGGATACGAGAAGTCTCTGAGACAAAACGAATAAGCCCCTCACCTCCCCTGGGGATAATAAGATCCAGATATTCTTCCTGGTTGAGCATAATATTGACAGCTTCACGATCAATCATTGGAATAACCTGGATGGCTTCTGCAGAAACGCCCTGACTCTTGAGAGCTTCTTGGAGAACAGAAGCAAGAGCCCTGTTGGAATGGATGGCTTCGGAACCTCCCCTGAGAAGGATGGCATTTCCAGCTTTAAGACAGAGGGCAGCGGCATCCACTGTTACATTGGGCCTGGACTCATATATCATTCCAATCACTCCCAGAGGCACACGCATACGTCCAACCAGGAGTCCATTGGGTCTTTTTACCATTTTGGCTACTGCTCCAACAGGATCCGGTAAAGCAGCCACTTCTCGCAAACCAGCCATCATAGAAGCTATAACTTTATCAGAAAGCTCGAGGCGGTCAAGCATAGCAGCAGATAAGCCTTTCTCTTTCCCGGCAGTAAGATCCTTGGCATTTTCTTTCTGGATATATTGTCGTTTAGCATCAATGACATCAGCCATATGAAGAAGAACGTTGTTTTTGGCTTCAGTGGATAACGTTACCAAAGACCGTGCAGCCTTTTTTGCCTGTTTAGCCATTTGCTGGATATCGTGAGCAATATTTTCTGAGTGACTCATAGCTTTCCCCTTTTATTCTTTCAGTGCCGCGCAAATAACGATCTGATCTTTTTATAATAAAAAAACACACTACCTTGCCGTAAACAACCCTATGGTCAAGCCCTTATCTTTTCCACAAAAGATACTTAAAAGAGTTCATCAGGATCAGAGTAAAACAAGATTGTCGCGATGAATGACTTCGTCGGAATCTTTTGTTCCCAGGAGATCGGCAATTTCATGGGAACGATGCTGTTTAATTCTGTCAACATCAATGGAATTATAATTGATTAATCCTGCGGCAATGGATTTGCCATTTTGATCAAGACAATGAACAGCATCACCAATGCCGAACGTACCACGTACCTCTACAATACCAGAGGGTAAAAGGCTGCGTCCCTGGTTGGTGATGGCGGAACAGGCACCGCTATCAAGGACAAGATATCCTTTAGGTTGAAGAACATGAGCAATCCACTGTTTTCGCCGTGTGATCTTTCCTTGAGCAGGGAGGAAAAAAGTCCCAACCATCTCTCCACTGAAGAGTTGCTGGAGAATCCCTTTTTCCTTACCAGGTCCTATAAACGAACAGCCGCCTCCCACAGAAACCATTTTTGCTGCCTTAATTTTTGACTGCATCCCACCAGTCCCCAGTGCACTTTTGACATTCCCGGCCATGGCTTCTATCTCTTTTGTTACCTCTGACACTGTATACATGGGCCGGGCATCAGGATTTGTCTGAGGATTGCCGGTATATAATCCAACCACATCAGTCAGACAGAGAAACATGTCGGCTTCTATGAGATTACTGATCAGGGCTGCCAAGGTATCATTATCGCCAAAGCGAAGCTCTTCCACAGCAACAGTATCATTTTCGTTAAGAATGGGGATGGCATCATAACGAAACAGAGCAAGGATGGTATTGCGTACACGAAGATAACGATCTCTATCAGCCAGGTCTGCATGGGTAAGTAGCACCTGGGAAACCGTTTGTCCAAAATGGGCAAAGGCTGTTTCATAAGATTGCATTAAGATCGGCTGACCAATTGCAGCAAGGGCCTGTTTTTCATTGAGACCCAGGTCAACGCCATCAGGAATCACAACTTTACGTTTACCTGCTGCCACCGCTCCGGAACTGACCAGAATCACTTCCCTTCCTGTTTTTCTAAGAAAACTGAGTTCTTTAGCAATGTTATCCATGATCGAACAGTTGATACCATTTTCATCGGTGAGTACAGCTGAGCCAACCTTCACCACAACACGTTTAGCATTGTCAAAGTAGGTCTGACGGAAATAAAGACCATCTTCTCTACTGATTTCAATGAGATCCTTACCCATAATCTTACTCACTCAATATCTGCGGAATCCTCTGTCGCATCTCTCAAAGAAGTTGTTTCCTCTTTGGTATTGGACTGAACAGCATTTACAGTATTGTATGTTTCAAGAATATCTGCTATCCAGAATTTTATTTTATCGATGCCTTCTCCAGTAAGTCCGGCTATCGGCACAGTTTCGAATCCCATATCTGCAAATTCACTCTGTAGTTGCTCAACCAGATCAGGGGTGGCTATATCGATCTTATTTAACACCAGCAGCCTTGTCTTACGTAGGAGTTCTTCTTTATAGCTTTGCAGTTCCTTTTCCACTACAAGAAAATCGTCCATGGCCTGGGCACTTGAAACATCTAGAACATGTAATAGAATTTTTGTTCGTTCTATATGACGAAGGAAGGTGAAACCCAACCCGATCCCTTCATGCGCCCCTTCAATAAGTCCAGGGATATCCGCGATTATACAAGATTCTTTGTGGGGCAGATGAAGAACACCCAACTGAGGCTCCAAGGTAGTAAACGGGTAACTGGCCACTTTGGGGTTAGCTGCTGAAAGCTTGGAAAGAAGAGTGGACTTTCCAGCATTGGGCAAACCAACCAGCCCCACATCGGCAATAAGTTTTAACTCAATACGCAGCCATCGCTCCTCACCTTCAACACCTTTGGTGGCAATGCGTGGTGTCCTGTTGGTGCCTGATGAAAAGTGACGGTTACCGAGCCCACCCTTTCCGCCCCTGGCAGCTATGAAACGATCACCTTCATTACAAAGATCAGCCAGCACTTCACCGGTTTCGATATCCTTGATAAGAGAACCAACCGGAACACTCATTAAGCAATCGCTTCCTTTCCGTCCGTGCATGTCTTTTCCCATGCCGGGACTGCCACTTTTTGCCTTAAAATGGGATCGATAACGAAAATCTATAAGTGAGTGCAGCCTGGAGGCACATTCGATGATGATGCTGCCACCATGCCCCCCATCACCTCCGTTTGGTCCTCCTCTGGGGACATATTTTTCTCTTCGAAAACTGACACAGCCTTTTCCACCATCTCCTGCCTTTACAAAGAATTTTGCTTCGTCTACAAATGCCATAATGTTTACACCAATCCTTTTCTTGATTATTATATGATCTCAAAGGATTCGGAAGAGGATTGGAAAATGAAAAAAAAACTCGACCATCAATACTAGGGATTGAGGTCGAGCAGATACCTGGTTCGCAATTAACCGCTCTACGCGGTTCCAGGGAAAAGATTGAGAGATTCCTTTCCACCCTTACTTAGGCAGCAGGATAAACACTCACTCTTTTTTTCTTATGTCCAAAATCTTCGAAGGTCACTACACCGTCAACCTTAGCAAAAAGAGTATAATCTCTGCCGCAGCCAACATTGGTTCCTGGGTGAATCTTGGTACCGAGTTGTCTTACGATAATTGATCCGGCAGTGACATTCTCGCCGCCATAACGTTTTACGCCTCGTCTCTGTCCTTGACTATCGCGACCATTCCTTGAGCTACCGCCCGCTTTCTTATGTGCCATTTCTTACTCCTTATCACCGAGTTCCATATGGATATCAGTGTATTTCTCAATCATTGTCCGTATGATAAAAAGGTTCAGGCGCTAATCTCTTGAATCTGAAGAGCGGTATAAAATTGACGATGCCCTTTTTTAAGCCTGTAGCCTTTACGCCTTTTCTTTTTAAAGATAATAACTTTTTTTGCTTTGCCCTGCTCGGCGATGGTGGCAACAACCTTTGCATTTTCGACAACAGGGCGACCAATCTGGGTCTTCTCCCCATCGACAACCATCAGCACATCGGTCAGTTCAACAGTATCACCTACGTTGCCTTCAAGTTTCTCAACGCGTAACCGGTCACCATTCGTGACCTGATACTGTTTCCCGCCGGTTCTTACTATTGCATACATTCGTGAGTCCTCATTGGATATATTAGAGCAATTAAGTTTGCATTAATGACAAGAGAACCAGAAATAAAACCTTTTCCACGGTAAAATGTCAACAAATTTCGCTACACACCCCATAAAAAAAGGCAATCCAGCCTGGATCTCATTAGAAGATGAAATCCAGACCAAGATTGCCCAATTTTTTCTTACTGAAAAAGAGTTACACGCCCAGCCGGGTTCTCTCTTTTTCCTGACGAATTTTACAAGCCTTTATAAAGGCGTTCTCTTTCCCGTGTTTTCTGATGGAAACAGATGTCTTCCCCTGTTTGCCAATTGTCGTCACCCAACTCACTTCATAACGATTGAATTTTTCATTGAGCCGTACTCCAACTACCCCTGTACCGGAATTGCTGACAGTAACAAGATGCTTGTTGGTGCGTATCTTGCCAAGTTTTTTTTCTGTGGTATCTCTCCAGGAAATCGCAGAAAGGAGGCTGGAATAACGCCCTCCGCATTTTCTGTCGGAAAAAAATTTAGAGTGCGTCTTCCCCTGGAATCGGACACGTACATACCATCCGTGAGTCCGTTTTGTTTCCTGGTCAATTCGCGCGATGTCTTTATGCTTTTCCAGCATAAATTTTTGTTTTTTTCGGTTCTCCATAATACTCTCCTTAGTTTCATAATGCGTTATATTGGTAAAATCTTTGTTAACGAAGTATATATTTAGCATCAGGACCTGGTCAGAGACTATTTGCCCTTCTTGTGGGAATGGTTTTTGATGCTATATTTATCGGTACTACTTACTGTCAGGCCATGTCAACAGTTTTTTTTCGCCTGAGGATACTGATAACACTAGATACAGTATTAATTTTGACCTTTCAACCGCCTAACTTAATGAATCTAGTGTTTTTTACAGAAAAACTATGGTTTTTGCACGAATTACATGAATAATACTTATGAATTCCAACAATAATATTTTCCTTTCCTTTTGTGAGACAATTTCCACATTACGCGGCGAAAACGGTTGCCCCTGGGATCAAAAGCAAACTACCAAAAGTCTGAAAAAATATATCCGAGAGGAATGCGATGAACTCTTGGAAGCCATTGATGAGAACAACCCAGATCACCTCTGTGAAGAAATTGGCGATGTCCTTTACCTTCTGGTGTTATTGAGTGAGATCAGTTCAGAATCAACTCACTTTACCATAGATGACGTCATTACAGGAATCCAAAATAAAATGATCAGACGCCACCCCCATGTTTTTGGTGATGTTCGTACAGGAAGCGATGAGGAACTCAAAGAACAATGGGAAAAAATCAAATCACTGGAACCTGTCAAAAAAACAAATTGACACATTCTGCCCATCAATGTACTTTGAAATGTTTTATTATAGAGATGCGATGACAACGCATTCCTGTTCGGCGTTGTGTCGGGCAGTACCTCTTCGCTCTTGTTGTAATGCAAACAAGGGCCAAAAAACGGGTTGATACCCACCTATCGTGAGTCCAAGAGGAGGAACACATGCGCAGGTACGAAACGATCTTCATCCTTCGTCCAACATTAAGTGAGGATGAGATCAACACAATTATTGAAAACTCCAATACCATTATCGGTACTGGTGGTGGTCAAACTATTTCCCTCGACAAATGGGGATTACGCAAACTGGCCTATCTGATCAAAAAGGAATCTCAGGGATATTATGTCTACTGCGATTACGCCACTGATCCTGCAAATGTTGCGGAAATGGAACGTAAATTCAGAATCGATGATACCGTTATGAAATATATGACGGTAAAACTCGCTGACGCCATCACAGAAGAAGAGATAGAAGCTGCCCGCGGAGAACATGAAGCCGCGAAAGCAAGAGCAGAGGCTGCAGAAGCAGCTGCTACTGCGGAAACAGCTGTAACAGAAAAGAGTGATGACAAGAAAGAAGATTCAGCAAAAACTGATTCGGAAGAGAAGTAACAAGTCCGATATCATTTTCATAGATAACTCAGGAGATTAATATGCGTCCCCAAAAAAAAGTTTTCCAGAGACAAAAGGTTTGTCGTTTCTGTAGTGACCCGGAACAACCAGTAGTTGACTACAAAGATGTTAAAGCTCTTCGCAATTTTGTAACCGAGAGAGGAAAAATTATTCCCCGTCGTATTTACGGTACTTGTGCAACTCACCAGAGGCAACTTTGCGAAGCCATTAAGCGTGCTCGACAGATTGCACTGCTCCCGTATTCAGGGACAAACCAGAGGTGAACACCTTAACTAAGGTTATCTGCCAGTGAGCGTAGATGTTGAAAAACCTGATAAAGTAAAATTTTATCATCATATTTTACTGGTATCCGGTATTATTCTTCTCCCTGGTTTTCTCGGGGCCATGTTCGGATGGGTACATGGCCTTCTTCCTCTTGTCGTTTTTTATCTACTTCATCGATATGGTAAAAACGCTGGAGGGAAATACATCCTTTTGGGATGTTTACTTGCTGGGGGCGCATGCCTTGTCTTCCAGCTAGTCGAGCAGTTACTCTTTTCGCTCACAATGCTCCCGGCTGGTTACATCCTTGCTGATTCCGTAAAAAAAGGAGAGAGTAAATACCTGTCCGGAATTAAAACTGCTGCTGCACTTGCTGGATCTTGGATTCTTTTGTCAACAATACTGGCAACTGGCCTTGAACATCATCCATACTCCCTGTTACTGACTTCTATTAATCAGGGAATGGATGAGGCAGTCACCTACTATAGAGTGAATGGATCCTTACCGGAAGAGACTGTTCATCTTTTGGAAACCACTTTTCAGGAGATGAAAATTCTGTTACCCAGGGTAATGCCGGCTCTTTTGGTTTGTATTGTCCTTATGATTGTCTGGTTTACCATGGTAGCCGGAAATCAACTGATCTCCAGAAAGACCGGTGCAGGTCCCTGGACTGAGTATAGGTTCTGGACATTGCCGGATAAACTAATCTGGGCGCTTATACTCTCAGCCATCCTGATTATGCTCCCCATGGAGCCTGGCAGGACGGTAGGGTTGAACTTGCTCTTGATTACTGGTCTTCTCTACTGTTTTCAAGGCATTGCAATAGTACTATTCTATCTTTATAAATGGAGTGTGCCTCATTTTTTAAGGGCTATAATCTATGTCGTCCTCTTCTTCCAGTCTTTTGGAGCTATTTTTCTAGCCATCCTGGGAGTGGTTGACATCTGGTTTGACTTAAGGCGGTTACACAGCGCAGAAAACGAAACTGATATTTAACAAATTAACTTTGCTTCGGATTATCTCCCTGGCAAAGTCGCCATACGAATGAACGTAAGGAGAGCACAATGGAAGTTATTTTAAAAGAGACTATCGACACCCTTGGCAGGGAAGGCGATATCGTAAATGTAAAACCCGGTTATGGTCGAAATTACCTGCTTCCTCAGGGTAAAGCAGTACTTGCTAATGAGGGAAATGTTGCCATGTTCGAAACGAACAAGGCTGCCATCCAGGCCCGTATCGAAGGAGAGATGAAGACTGCCGATGCGCTGTCAAAAAAGCTGGCCGGGACCACCATCACCATTGCCGTGCTTGCCGGTACTGATGAACGACTCTTTGGTTCTGTTACCAACGGTGACATCAGTAAGAAATTTGCAGATGTTAATATTGATGTTGATAAGAAACAGATCCTTTTGCAGGATCCCATCAAAACCATTGGAGAACACACGGTAACCGTCAAGGTTGGATTTCAGAAAAGCGTTGAAATCACTATTCAGGTAGTTCCCTTGACAGAGACAGCTGAGGCCTGATCATTCATGGACTCAGGTCAAGGGATTTTACATATCCCCCCCCTTGACCCATTGCTTAGCTGTCTGTTAACACAGCGGGCTCACAACACACTGTCAGGGATTACTCTGTATAGTGTGTTGTTTTTTTGAACTAGCAGAGTTCCGCTTAATTCATATCTCCTACCCATTGCCCCATTGTTTATGAATTCACCCGCACCGGCCCCCACACATCCGTCTGTCACCGGCGGGAGAATTCCACCACAGAATATTGAAGCAGAGCAATCTGTACTTGGTACCATTCTCCTTTCTGACAACTCGCTCTCGGCAGTTCTTGAGACCCTTGAGAGTGATGACTTTTATCAAGACCGCCATAAACTCATTTTTGAGGCTATGGTTACGCTCTTTGAAAAAAACGAACCACAAGATATCATCACTGTTGCCAACCAATTAAAAGACATTAACTCTCTTGAGCAAGCTGGTGATGTGGCCTACCTCGCTACACTGACTTCTATTGTTCCGGTCACTGCAAACCTCTTCTATTATGCCAAAATTATACGGCAAAAGGCAGTGCTCAGAAATCTCATCAGCGTTAACACTGAAATTGCCAGCCGTTGTTTTGAAGAACAAGGAGATATTGACGTCCTTGTTGATGAGGCCGAACAGGCCATCTTTGAAATTGCCCGCTCTAAATCCAATCAAAGTTTTACTCCTCTCAAACGGATTATCCCCGGTGCCTTTGAAGCCGTCGAACAACTCTTCAAAAGAAAGGAAATGATCACCGGTGTTCCCACCGGCTTTTCCGAACTTGATAAAATGACTGCCGGCCTACAGCCCTCAGATCTCATCATCCTTGCAGGAAGACCATCCATGGGTAAGACGGCATTTGCCATGAATATTGCCCAGAACGCCGCTCTTCTCGAAAAAACCGGGGTCGCCATTTTTAGTCTGGAAATGTCCAAGGAACAGCTGGCCATGCGTCTTCTAAGCTCTGCAGGCCATATTGACTCCCAACGTATTCGAACAGGGAAACTGCACAATGAAGATTGGCCAAAACTCACCCGTGCCGTAGGTATGCTGTCTGAAGCCCCCATGTACCTTGATGACACTGCTGCTATTTCAGTGCTTGAGATGCGGGCAAAGGTGCGCAGACTTTCTTCACAATATTCTATCGGGCTGATTATTGTCGATTATCTGCAGCTTATGCAAGGACGCAACTCAGAAAACAGGACCCAGGAAATCAGTGAGATTTCACGCTCGCTGAAGGCCATGGCCAAGGAACTCAAAGTGCCTGTTATCGCCCTCTCACAGCTCAATCGTGGATTGGAAAGCAGGACCGACAAACGACCCATGATGTCTGATCTCAGGGAGTCCGGAGCCATCGAGCAGGACGCAGATGTTATCTGTTTTATTTATCGCGATGAGGTCTACAACAAGGCCGATGACAATCCCAACCGGGGTATGGCTGAAATCATTATCGGTAAACAGAGAAATGGACCAACCGGTACTGTCAAATTGACATTCATTAAAGAGTTCACTATGTTTGAAAACCTTAGCGGTTACGATGAACCGGACGGTTTTCTACCTGAATAGTCACACTCGACCTTCATAACCATATCCGAAAAGTTCTTTATCCAAATAAGTTTTATCTTGTGAGGCCAGATCCATGTCTGCAAATGATCAACAGGAAACAGTATACAATTTTCAATCAATTGAACAAAAATGGCAGGATCGATGGTTAAATGAAGCAACCTACAGGGTGAGCACAGACAGTTCCAAAGAAAAATATTATGTCCTGGAGATGTTTCCCTACCCTTCCGGACGCATCCATATGGGCCATGTGCGCAACTACTCCATTGGCGATGTAGTGGCCCGTTACAAACGATTTCGCGGCTACAATGTCCTCCACCCCATGGGTTGGGATTCTTTTGGACTGCCTGCTGAAAATGCTGCCATCAAAAACAACAGCCACCCTGCCAGATGGACCTATGACAATATCGATTACATGCGTAATCAACTGCGTCAACTTGGCCTCTCTTACGACTGGGAACGTGAAATTGCTACCTGCAATCCCAAATATTACCGTTGGGAACAACAGATTTTCCTAGAGATGTACCAAAAAGGGCTTGTTTATCAGAAAACCACCACCGTGAACTGGTGTGATTCCTGCCAAACTGTCCTGGCAAATGAACAAGTCATTGAAGGCACTTGCTGGCGTTGCGACGAAACCGTAAAGGCCAGGGAGATGAACGGCTGGTTTTTCAAAATTACCGCCTATGCTGAAGAGCTGTTGACTGATCTTGAAAAACTCAGTGGCTGGCCTGAGAAAGTTGTGACAATGCAACGCAACTGGATAGGTAAATCCACCGGCCTGCAATGTGATTTCCCAGTAGACGGCTGCCAAGAAAAACTCTCCATTTTCACCACCCGTCCAGACACCATATTCGGTGTCACTTTCATGTCCATTGCCTCCGAGCACCCCCTGCTGCAAACTCTGCTCCAGGATAATCCCCGTGCCCAGGAAATCCGTGATTTTGTCCAACGCATTGCAGATGAAAAACAGCAGCAGGCAAACGAGGACCATACTGAAAAGGAAGGAGTTTTCACCGGCTGCTACTGTGTTAATCCCTTCAATGGTGAGAAAGTTCCCATCTTCGTGGCAAATTTTGTCCTCATGGGATATGGAACAGGAGCAGTGATGGCCGTACCGGCCCATGATCAACGTGATTTTGAATTTGCCCAAAAGTATAACCTCCCGATCAAACCTGTTGTCATCCCTGAAGACACTGACTTGAAGACAGAAGAACTGGCAGAGGCATCTGTTTTACCCGGAATCCTCGCTGATTCAGGACAATTCACCGGACTTGATTCAAACAAAGCCAAACAGGTTATTATTGACTTTGCTTCCGAGAAGGGATTTGGCTCTCCCCACACAACTTACAGGTTGCGCGACTGGGGTATTTCCCGTCAGCGATACTGGGGAGCCCCTATTCCCATGGTGACCTGTGACACATGTGGGGTTCAGCCCGTTCCCTTGGATCAGTTACCGGTTACCCTGCCAGAAGACAGAGAATCCCAGCAGAGTGAATGCGCCCCTCTCCATCAACGGCCCTCTTTTTTCCAGACGAAATGCCCTGCCTGTGGAGGAGAAGCTCGCAGGGAAACAGATACCATGGATACTTTTGTCGAGTCTTCTTGGTATTTTGCCAGATATGCAAGTCCACGCTTTACTGAGTCGCCCCTTGATAAAGTAGAAGCCTCACACTGGCTTCCCGTTGATCAGTATATTGGCGGGGTGGAACATGCCATCCTTCACCTGCTCTATTCGAGATTCTTCACCAAAGTCCTTCGTGATCTCGGCTATATAGACATTGACGAACCTTTTACCAATCTACTTACCCAGGGGATGGTCATCAAAGATGGCTCAAAGATGTCTAAATCCAAAGGCAATGTTGTAGATCCCCATGACCTGATTCATGAGTACGGTGCCGACACCACCCGTCTTTTCAGCCTTTTTGCAGCCCCTCCGGAGAAAGATCTGGAATGGAACAGTAAGGGTGTTGAAGGCTGCTATCGCTTTCTCAACCGTATTTATCGATTTGTTCTAAGTCACAAGGAATCAATTACCGCAGGACAACAAGCAATCCCTTCCCAATTAAACAAGACAGAGCGAGCCCTTCATCGTAAGACCCATCAGACCATAAAACGTGTAACCGGAAACATTGAACAAAATTTTCATTTCAACACGGCTATCAGTGCTGTGATGGAGCTTGTCAACAGCCTCACCGCAATGACCGGTGACAACAACAAGGAAACGGTTGACAATAGTCTCACCAGCGAGGCGGTAAACAGTCTTCTTCTTCTTCTCTGCCCAATGGTGCCTCATTTTTGTGCAGAGTTGTGGGCAACTCTCCATAACGGGGCATCCATTGATGATGAACAGTGGCCAAAATGGGATGAAGCTGCTGCCAAAGAAGATGAAATTACGATTGTTATTCAGGTCAATGGTAAGGTGCGTTCAAGACTTCAGGTGTCAGCAGATATCGATAAAGAAAGGTTGCAAGAATTAGCGCTGGCCGATGAAAATGCTCAAAAGTTCATTGCCGAGAAGGCAATCAAAAAAATCATTGTGATCCAGAAGAAACTTGTCAATATTGTTATTTGAGGATACTATCCTTTGGAATCACTTATTTATTTTTTTCAATAATCATCATAAATTATTGCGGAGCAGACAGTTGAAAAGAGCAAAACGTTTTATCCCTTTTGTCCTGGTGATCTTTTTTTCTCTGACCTCTTGTGGTTACCACAATCCCTATGTCTATACAGGCCCTGATCGTGAACTCTATATCACAACCTGGCAGAATCGAACCAATGATCTTCTCCTTGACGCCAAAATTTATCAGTCACTGGTTCGCTGGTATCAAAAATCCGGACAAATCACTGTCACGAAAAAGAAAGCCGGGGCCGATCTCATCCTTGCCGGTGAAATCATCTCCATTGATCTGCCCAGTCTTTCATACGGAGTCAACAATGATGCCACCGAGGTCAAGGTGTTGCTCACCGTTCGTTACATCTTGAAAGAGATTGAAACCGGAGAAGTTCTCATTGAGGTGCCCAAGGAAACTTGGACTGAAGAATATACTGTTGGTGCCAGTTCCTCTGCAAGCTCTGATAATGAACGAGAAGCCCTTGCCGTCATTATTGATGACCTGTCTGAACGAATCTACCTGAAGACCTTGACCAAGTTATCCAGGCAATAATTTTCTAAGTTAGAGCAACAAAAAAGGCCGTTCCTTTTCGGAACGGCCTTTTTTGTTGCTCTGATATTTTTTCCTCAGGCTAACATCTCTTTAACCTTTTCAGCAATGGATATACTATCCAGGCCTTGACTGGCATAGAGATCCGCCGGCTTACCTGATCCACCATATTTGTAAACCCCACAGCGCTGAAAGGTAACACCCTTCCCTGTCTCAGCAAGTAAGGTTCCGATCATGGCCCCTAGGCCGGTTTCTATGTGGTGATCTTCCACGGTCAAGATCACTCCACAGTTGGCGGCTTTAAGCACACTCTCTTTATCTATGGGACAAAGGGAAGCCATGTTAAGAACAGCAACTGATCGACCTTCTTTGTGTAGTATTTCCCAAGCTTCCATAACCGCCGGTACCACTGCTCCATAGGTGATGATGGTGGCCTCGCTGCCCTCACGAAACCAGTCACCTTTTCCTGCCTGGAACTGGTAATTCTCATCAAAATATTCTGTACCATCCTCTTTCAGGATTACAGGAAGTTTTGACCTCCCCATTCCAACAAAGATATTACCAGGCTCAGTTGCCACATATCTGATAATCCGGTCCGTCTGGTTCGGATCGGCAGGCATAAAGACAGAGGAACGGAAATAGTTGCGAAACAGACCAAGATAGTCAATACACTGATGCGTTGGACCGTCTTCCCCCACATCCAGCCCCACATGGGTAGCCACGACTTTAACGCTGGCATGATTAAAATCATTGAGTCTATTCTGATTGTAAACCTCTGAAACAGCAAAAGACCCAAAGGTGCTGAAAAATGGTACCAGACCAACACTTGCCATTCCACCGGCCATTGTTGCTGCATGATGCTCCTGGATACCGGTTTCGATATAGGCTGTGGGAGAGTGCTTATGGAAGCCCTGCATTTTGACAGAGCCTTCAAGATCGCAGGATATCCCAGCAACAACCATATTGTCTTCACGGTTATTGGCTTCGGCCAGACTCTGGAGGGCATTACCGTATGCAGACCTGTTATCCGTCATGGTTCCAGCCTTATAAAGGATGGGTTTGCCACCACTTACCTGCAAATTAGCAGGTGAAAATTGCTGGATTGTTTTTGTGCCGACCGGCTGGGTGCGAAGTTCGTTCCATTTATCAAATTCATCTTCTACACCAAGTTCCTGCATTGCATCTGCAAGAAGGTCTCTCCCAAGTGGCGACCCATGATATTTGGCAAGATTTTCCATAAAGGAAATTCCCTTACCCATGGTTGTGCGAGCAATAATAACCGTGGGCTTTCCACTGGTCTTAGCATAGGCTTCTGAGAATGCCTGATAGTAGGTATTACAATCATGGCCGTCCTCAAGATATTTAACATCCCATCCATTGGTTGAATAAAGCGATCTTATGGATTGAGGCATCACCTCTTCCGTGGAGCCGCAAATCTGCAGATGATTTCTATCAACCACCGCGATCAAATTGTGAAGATCGTACTTATTGGCAAAGCGTATGGCCTCAACCACCTGTCCCTTTTGTTGCTCGCCGTCACCCATAAAGGTGACAACTTTATTGGGACGATTCTGTATCTTAAGACCTTGAGCAATTCCAACGGCTGTGGACAGCCCCTGGCCAAGATTACCGGTATCCCATTCTACGCCGGGGACAATCCGTTCAACATGACCTGGAAAACCGGATCCTGTGCGTCGGAAACCGGTAAGGAAATCTTCTTCAGTGAAATAGCCATATTCAGCAAGCGTCGAGTAAACTCCGGGGGAAATATGTCCTATGCTCATAATCATCCGGTCACGCTCCTCCATTGCCGGATCCGCGGGATTGTGACGAATACAGCCATATGTTACGAGAAGCATGTCCAGGGAAGAAAGTGAACCTCCGGGATGTCCGGATCCGGCCAGGGTCGTTGACAGTAAAATATTCTTGGCACAACGAAGACGCATCTCCTGCAGGATGCGTAATTCCTCACTGGACAATTCGCTGGATTGCATAGTAAGTTGCAATGTCATTAAGATCTCCATGATATGAATTAAAAGCAAGAGTCAAACGAGAACACATCCTTGTATGAGCAAGCTTGTTCACATAGCGGGCAGTGAATTCACCAGTTCGGTCTTACAAACCTGTGGAACTCGTAACCTCTTACAATAGATTGGGTGAATAGAAATATCAGTACCCAATTGAACTGTTACAATTAAAAAAACAGCTCTGTTTTTTTAATTGTTTAATAATTTTAAAACGTTATTAGAATAATCATACAGAAACTTGGCATACTACCCCTTTTGAAAAAAAAAATCAGCTGTAAAAACATGTTGCAAATAGCAGGACTTTCCCTGAACTCTCCATTTATCTTAGCCCCTTTAGCCGGATATAGCGATCTGCCATTCAGGCTGCTTTGTCGCGAATATGGTGCCGGACTGGTTGTTTCCGAAATGATAAGTTGCCATGGGCTTATTTACAGGCAGGCTAAGACCTTGAAAATGCTCGCCTCCTCTCCAGCAGAACAGCCGATATCCTTTCAACTTTTTGGTGCTGATCCTGAAATCATGGGAGAGGCTGCAGCCATCCTGAACGATTTTTCTCCATCGTTTATCGACATCAATATGGGATGTCCTGTGAAAAAAGTGACAAAACGTGGGGCAGGATCGGCTCTCATGAAAAACATTCGACTCGCTGAACAAATAATCTTGGCTGTAATTGCTAACTCCGAAGTGCCGGTAACTGTCAAGACACGTATAGGCATTGACCAGCAGACGATGACAGCTATTCAATTCACCAGGATGTGCGAAGGGGCCGGGGTTAGCGCAATAACCATTCATGGTCGAACCTGGTCTCAAGGCTTTTCCGGAAATGCGGATTGGGATTCAATCCGACAAGTCAAAGAAGTAGCAGGTATACCGGTCATCGGTAATGGAGACATCGGTAGTTATGACCAGGGGATTGCCCGTATGAAGGAAAGCGGGTGTGACGGGATTATGATTGGACGTGGTGCATTGGGAAATCCATGGGTGTTTAGCAAAAAAGGCAGACCTCAAGATCTTCCTGAGATCCTTGTTGGAGTCAAGCGCCATATGGAACTCATGGAACAGTACCTTGAAACCGAAAGGATGCTCGCCTACATCAAAAATCAGATCGGCCGCTATTTTTGTTACTTTGCCGGAAGTTCCCAAATACGTCAATCTGTGCACGATTGCGAAAATTACACGATTTTGAAAGATTTCATTTCATCACTCTCCGGGCATGGGCCATAATATCATTATGGCTTATTGTTAACAGCCAAACAGCAAGGGTAATCTTTTTTCAATAATAGTTATTCTCCTTTTGAGTCGATTTCATTTTTCTGATATATAATAAGAGGAACCCATGTTAATTTTGTGCCGGAGTTTTCAACTATGCGAATAGTACATTTTTTTCTCGTCCTCTTTTTCACCCTGTCCAGTTCCTTTTCATGCTTTGCACAAACCCTTTTCGTCAACATAGGTACCGGCGGAATCACCGGCATTTATTATCCCACAGGTGGGGCTATCACTAAAATCCTGAATCAGTCCAAAGATAATGCTCAAATCAAAGCCATCGTGGAACCGACAAGCGGTGCAGTTTTCAATATTAATGCCGTACTTGGAGGTCACCTGCTCTTTGGACTGGCTCAAACAGACCGCCAGTACCAGGCTGTAAATGGAGAAGCTGACTGGATTACAAAAGGTCCTCAGAAGAATCTTCGATCTGTCTTTTCCCTTTACCCTGAAATCGTTACACTCCTTGCCGCAGCCGATTCTGGAATAAATACAATCGCCGATATGCGTGGAAAAAGAGTAAACATTGGTGATGTTGGTTCCGGATATCGACAAAATGCCCTGGATGCCCTTTCATCAGCCGGGCTTGTCCCCCATAAAGACCTTACTGTCTTTGAGTATAAGGTCGCTCAGGCAAATACAATGCTGCAGAATGGTGAAATTGATGCCTATTTTTATACGGTAGGTCATCCTAATAACTCTACTAATGATGCCACCAGCGGTTCAAGAAAAGTTAATTTCGTTGCAATTCCTATTACCGATACCTTTCTAGCCGACAAACCATACTATCAGAAGACACTCATCCCGCTTGCTTACTATCCCGCATCAACCAATAAAAAAGACGTGGAGAGCTTTGCAGTCAAAGCAAGCCTGGTAACCTCGGCCAAGGTCTCTGAAGAAATCGTTTACACTGTCACCAAAGAAATTCTTGAAAATTTTGAAAATTTCAAAAACCACCATTCTGCTTATTCGAACCTTACCATAAAAGAAATGTTAAAAGGTAACTCAGCCCCCTTTCATCCCGGTGCGCTAAGATATTATCGAGAAGTCGGCCTTCTGCCCGGAAAATAAAACTTATTTGGTTACTCTCTGACCTCTTTGGAAAACAGTAAAACGAACAGTACCATCCCGACAAATACCGCTTTTCTGCCGCCCTCCCTGCAATACCTTTAACCGTTTCATTTCTCTCGTGTCATTACAATTCGCTCATTTAATATTGTTTAATCTGTCATTAACCATACCTGTCCTTCTTCTTATTTTAACTGATTAAAATTCAGATCCATAAAATTAAGACTCGTTTTAACATCAAGTTAATGTTAACATATGTCAATATCGTTATTGAAAGAATAAATCCTTACATATTACCGGCAATAAGTAATAAAAGGACACATCATGATACAGAAAGAACAGGTAAAAGAATATTTCTGTGACAATTGGAAAGATGTTGTCGACAGGATGAAAGAAGGACTCATGCTTGTTGATACTCAGGGTAAAATTTTATATACGAATAAGGCCCTGGAGGAACTGCTCCTATTCAGTACTGAAGAACTTCTGGGGCAACCCTGTGAAGTTCTTGAGTGCGATACCTGTTTTGGACACAATATGATGCGGGATGGTAAACGCTGCACCCTTTTTCGTAAGGGTTTTGTGCATGATCTTCGCTGTTCCTTTAAACAGAAAAATGGGGATCGAGTCCAAGTTCTCAAAAATGCAACCGTTCTGACCGACAACGAAGGCACCATAGTGGCAGGAGTTGAGACATTGACAGATCTGACTGCTGTGGTCAATAAAGAAAAAGTTATAGATGACCTTCGCAAACAACTCAGCTTGGAAAAGGGGTTTCACGGACTGATTGGTAATAGTCTTGTCATGACACAGGTCTATGAACTTATCAAGAGTGCAGCTCAATCCAATGCACCAATCATCATTTATGGTGAAAGTGGGACAGGAAAAGAATTAGTCGCCAATGCCATCCATCAGTTGAGTACTCGAACTGGTGCCCCTTTTATCAGGATGAACTGTTCAGCACTCAACGAGAATATGCTGGAAAGTGAAATGTTTGGGCACACTAAAGAAACTGTTACCGGTACAGACCGTTCAAAAACAGGACGATTTGAAGCAGCAAACAAAGGCTCTATTTTCCTTGATGAAATAGGTGACCTGCCCCTGATTACACAGACTAAATTGATGCATGTTCTCCAGGGACAGGAGTTGGAACGTGCTGGAGACCACCAGCCTATCCCCATAGATGTAAGAGTTATTTCAGCAACCAACAAAAATCTCAAAAATCTGATTACTGAAAACAAATTCAAAGAGGATCTCTACTATAAAATCGGTGTCCTCCCTATCAATATCCCTCCTCTCAGGCAGCATCCGGAAGATATTCCTCTTCTGGTCGAAACCTTTATCAATCGCTCACGCCTGAAAACAGAAAAAAATATTACCTCTATATCTAAAGAGGCCTTGGATCTTCTGGTAAGTTATCACTGGCCTGGCAACATTCGTGAATTAATCAATGTAATCGAATATGCCTTTGTGATCTGTCCTCTAGGAGAGATCACCCTGCAGCATCTCCCTCAACAGTTTCAGATCTCTTCCGGACCTGTAAATGACATTGGCACCATACAAGCCCAATCGCACTCAGACAGACGCCAACAACTTCTACACGTCCTTAATAAAACCAGTGGCAACAAATCCGAAGCGGCTAGAATTCTAGGTATTTCCAGGGTAACACTTTGGAAACAATTAAAAAAATACAATATAACCGTGGACAAATCTGCCTATTAAACAGCACTGTAACAGGAGTTAAAACACCTTCATCAAGCACCCTGCACTATCTGTTTTGACATTCTGTCCAGCTTTCAAATGAAATGTCAGAAAGTTACGAACTGTCTTTTTAGATATTGTATCAACAGCCTGCATAGCAACAAAACCAGCACCTTTGGTACGAGTTTCTACAGCAACAAGAACAGGTTTTTTGCCTGCTGCCCCACGACCTCGTTTGCCGGCAAGTTTACCACCGACAAAAACATCATCAAATTCAATCAGTTTTTGAAGGCGATAAATACTGACACGATGGGCCATTGCAGTACGGATCTTTTTCAGCACACTCCGAGCAGTCAGCCAGGATACCCCAATATGTTTGGACAATCTCAGAGCGGAAATACCTCCTTTGTCAGAAGCGGTCAAGTAAATCGCCCAAAACCATTTCACAAGTGGTATTTTCGTAGCATGAAACAGTGTGTCTGCTGTTATCGACACCTGGTGTCGACAATGGGAGCACTGGTAAAGTTTTCTTGTCGTAATGAAACCAAATTTCTTAGAGCCACATGCTGGACACTGAAAGCCTTGTGGCCACCGGACATTGGTAAGAGTTTTGACACATGCTTTTTCGGTACCAAATTTCTTCTGCCATTCCAAGAAAGAAACAACTGGCATTTTCATCGTAAGACCTCCTTGCCCTTAATGGGTTGATCTTACATTCAAATATAATCATTTAGCTGAGTATTCTATAGAGGCACTTAAAAAAATAACTCTATCGCTAGAGAGTTACCCTCACACGAACAATTATGCTTGCGAGTCAACCAAGTAACACCTCTCCGCCACTCATCACATACGCAATTGGGTCTGGTCCAGATACTCAAGCAAACAGAGGCCATGCTGCGTCATCAACATAATTTTCTGCAAAGGATAATAGCTAAATCGACCGAAACTATTAAGCCGCTCAAAATATTTTCATCCATATTTTTTTTCATCTCCTGTGCTGATTATTTCTTTTGTCCTATTTGCAAAAAACAGACATTCTACTACCCACCAAATCGGATACCACAAAAATTAACACCTTAATGGTTGTTAACATATGCATCTTACACTTACAAGGTTAGTAGTTCCTCTGTTACAATTTTGAAAACTAAACAACCATATGGAATAATTATAAATTAAAATTTTTTTTATTTCATACCACACCATGTCATAGAAAACATATGCTCTTTAAGTTACAAGTAGCAATAAAATGCTTTGCCTAATCATCACTGTTATTTTGTTGGAATTATCTGGTCTCTCACGTAATATTTTCAACAAAACTCCTACAAATTTTCTAAAGGCATAATGCAAACAGTTCTCAACTGCTTGATTTATCACAGCTAGAACTAAGCAAAACATTGACAACCGGCAATCATTTGGCTATGTTTACTGCGTTTTCTATTAACAACTGTTTCCCTTAACGGTTGCCAAAATCAGGACAAGATAAAATCAAGTAACGAGTGGAACCTGTTTTCCGCCTCGATACTCCAATATTTTTTCATTTTTTTCACTATGCCGTCTCCCGACACATCTCAAGACATCGCTACTCTCTATCGATTCCTCGCTCAATGTATGCATTACCCTGATTCTGACTGGATGAATGAAGATTTTTTAAACGTCTTCTACAATCTGCTCGGAACACTTGGTGGAATTGAGGAAGGTGTTGAGATCCGCAAAAGCATCAACAATGCCGAAGACTACCTGGAAGACCTGCAGGTAGAATATACCCGTCTCTTTATCAATGGTGTCCCCCATGTAGTTGCCCCTCCCTACGGTTCTGTCTACATGGATAAATCCTTACAGGGAACCTTTGCCGGCAACACACTGGCCTTTTACCGAGAAAAAGGCTTTGCTATGGATCAGAATGCAGATTTACCTGATCATCTTATTCATGAACTTGAGTTTCTTTCACTTCTGGCCGAAGAAAATGATTCTGCCGGAGAAAAGGAATTCTTGAAAAAATTATTTCGTCCCTGGTATACGCAGTTCCATGCCAGGGTAACGAAAGAAGCTCATCATCCTTATTTCAGGGTGGTTGTAATGTTAATTGATTTCTTCACTAAGGAGGAAGACGAAGATGGCTTTCAACCTAACGAGGCGTAAATTCCTTCAGACAGCATCCCTGGCAGCAGCCGCGGTTCCGCTGTCCAAGGTCGTTTCCGCAAGCACTGGTGTCACTAAGGCTCCACTTGATGCCAAGGGAACCAACGGCGACAAGACCGTGGTTGGCGGAATCTGCGAAATGTGCTTCTGGCGCTGCCAGTTGGTCGGCAAGGTCCGCGATGGTCGCTTGATGAAACTTGAAGGAAACCCCAAGTCCATTGACAACGGTACTGCAATATGTGCCCGCGGTAATGCTGGTGTCAAGCTGCTCTACGACGTGGATCGTCTAAAATACCCCATGAAGAATGTGGGTAAACGTGGCGAACCAAAATGGAAACGTATTTCCTGGAAAGAAGCCCTGGACGAATGCGGATCGAAACTGAAAAGCACCGTTGACAAATATGGTGCCCAAGGTATCTGTGTTTTCCCTCATGGTTCTTCTGCCAAATACCCGATGCACTATTTCGAGCGTGCTGTGGGAACCCACAATGTCAGCGAAGCGTCTTTCTTCCAGTGTCGCGGTATCCGTGATACTGCCTATGTTGCCACTATCGGCAAGGCACCTGGTGAGAAAATTGATATGCCAAACACCAAAGTTCTCTTTTTCATTGGAGACCATCTTGGTGAGAATGTCCATGTTTCCCATATTAAAGCATATATTCAAGGGCTACAGAACGGCGCAAAACTGATTGTTGCTGATCCCCGTTTTTCTGCATCTGCTGCTAAGGCCGATATCTGGGTACAGATCAAACCAGGTACCGATACCGCCTACATCCTGGCCATCATGAACTACCTTGTCAAAAACAACAAATATGACAAGAAATTCGTTGAAGAGCACACCGATGGTTTTGAGGAGTTTTCTGCTGCCATCTCTGAATGGAGTTTGGAGAAGGCTGCAAAAGAGTGTGATATTCCTGCTGAGCAGATTAAAGAAGTCGCAGAGATGCTTGCTGCAAATGCTCCAAATGTGGCAATCCACCCTGGTCGTCACGTGTCCTGGTACGGCAACGACTTCCAACGTCAACGTGCTCTGGCCTGCCTTACCGGTATTTTAGGTGCTTACTATGTCAAGGGTGGCTGGGTCCCTTCCAAGGGACCAAAGGTTGGTGGAGTCAGTTGGGCCAAAGAAGATCATGGCCACAAGTACAATTTGAATTTTGATCATCACGAAGATGAAAAAGTTCATCCCTTTAATCCTCCGGGAACCCCCACTGAACTGATTCGCGACTGTGCTATCAGCGGCAAGCCCTATCCGATTAAGAGCTGCGTTGTCTGGGGACAGAATCCAATGCAGACCATTCCTGGTCAGGAGAAGATGAAAGATCTCTTCCGCGCCATGGATTTTGTCATGTGTGTTGATGTCATGCCAACTGATGTTACTATGTGGGCCGACATCCTACTCCCCGAAGCCAGCTATCTTGAGCGTTATGACTATATCAAAAAAGGGACGCAATGGGATCTTTCCAAAGAGCATCAGCAGTATATCTCAGCTCGTATCCCTTTTATCCCCGCAATGTTTGAGCGGAAAGATCAGATATATATCACCAACGAGATTGCTAAGCGTATGGGACATGAAGCCAAGATCCCTGTTAAGACCATTGAGGAAATGGTCGATAAAAGCCTGGCAACTGCCAACCTCTCCATTGAGAAACTCAAGGCAGAGGATGGTATTCATATCCAGCCAGGAAAAGATCCTTACGGCATCCCGGAAGACTTCGAAGTTCTCCTTTACAATGAAGACATTGAGGATGCAGGACATCCTGGAGCACCAACCTACAAACCGGTAGAGCAGCCTCCCAAGGGTTTTGCCCGACTGCTGTATGGTCGTGCACCGGTACACACCTTCAACAGGAGTCAGAATAACGTATGGCTGAAGAATGCCATGCCTGACAATCCTGTCTGGCTCAATGATCAGGTTGCCGCTAATCTCGGCCTCATTGACGGTGACGTTGTTGGTTTTGTAAATAGTGAAGGTGTTGAATCCCGCACCACTACCACTGTCAAGGTAACACCTGGAATCAGAAAAGACTGTGTGTACATGTATCACGGTTACGGTAGTGCCAATCCCCTTTTGACCATCGGTGTTGGCGCTGGTGTTGACGATCAGAGCCTTATTACCAAGCTGGCTGTTGACCCTGAAACCGGCTGCAATGGAATGAGAAACAACTTTGTTAAACTGATCAAAGATGGAAAGGTTCTGGACATTCCAGCCTAATCTCATCTTTAAGCTCTTTTCAGGAGGATATATTCAATGCAATATGGAATGATCATAGATCTGGAACGATGTGTGGGCTGTCATGCCTGCACCATTGCCTGTCGGGCAGAGTGGGAAGTTCCAGTTCCCTATCAGCGCAACTGGGTCAAGCGTCTTGGCCCAACCATGACTGATGACGGCATGGCTTCTACCTACTATCCCGGACTTTGCAATCACTGCGACAAACCACCTTGTGTGGACGAGTGCCCTGCCGATACCGTGGAAATGACCTTTACCGATTACAAAAGCGGAAAGACCAAGACCATGGAAGTTGCGGCAACGTGGAAAGATCCCTTTGACGGAAGCGTCCAGGTGGATAAAGAACGCTGTCTCGGTTGCGGTGCCTGTGCTGACGCATGCCCTTACGGTGCTCGTTATGTCAATCCCGATCTCGCCGATGACGATAGTGAGGGTAAGGTCGACAAATGCACTTACTGTAAACCACGTGTCGAGGCAGGACTTATACCTGCTTGTGTTCAGACATGTATCACCGATGCACGTATCTTTGGCGACCTCTCCGATCCTAACTCGGAGGTCTCTAAGTATGTGAAAAAAGGTGCTAAAGGCCTGGAAGTCAAAGGCGGTCATCTCGGCCCCAACTCCCGATATTTTGGCAACAAGAAAGATATGGGACTCCTCTTTGCCGATTACACCCCGGAAATGGCAGACATGGGCAGCGTTAAACGCCGCGCCATGATGGCCTCCATGGTGAAACCAGCCATGAAAAAAGCAAAAGACATCGGCCTCCTCGGATTGGCCGGCGCTATGCTTGTTAAAGGTCTCTCCGACAATGAGGACAGCAAGTAAGTCTTCGTCGTAAAAAACCATAAAAAAGGCCCGTTGTCTTCACGACAACGGGCCTTTTTTATTCATTGGTCATCATACTCCGGCAACTCTCTTCTCTCCACAACTTTCCCAAACTCTATCGCAACAATCTATTCTTCTGCTCAATCACGGAAAGAATTCAGCAAAGACGAAATTACCATCACTTTCCATTCGATCAGGTTCCGGAATGGCGTTCAATTTTCTGTATATCTCGTAGATAAATTCAGGGACCACAAGAACCACTGTCCTTTTCTTTGCGTTCCATTGTTGAACAAAGAGAGAAAATTCATTGAGTTGTGCCGGAGGTACGGCAGCATGATCCATGACCACACGGTCCTTAGCATCGCTATAGGATGTACCATAGCGTACCTCACCTGGTGCAACAAAAATATAGACATCATCTCGCTGAAAATACCAGCATACTTCACGCAGTGGATCATCATGGGACACAAGAATAGTTTTCTCATCGACCCTATCATGAACTATTGAGAGAAAATCCCCAGGTGCTTTGGAACGAAGAAGTTCCTGAGGCAGAAGAAAATTGCTCATCAAAAAAAGAAGGCAAGGAGCAAAGACAAAAAAGTAAATCCTCTTTCCCTCTTTGTTTTTCCAGGCGCATGCCATCAATAGAGTACTCAAGAATAATGTTACAGCGAGCATATAGAGCTTCTTCTGTTCATCAAGAGCGTAAAGAACTGTATCTTCTGCTAACAAGGGAAAAAGAAAAAGGCCAGCAAGACCGAAAAGAAAGAGAAGAGCTAATAGGAAAGCCGCCACGGACCACAATTTGTTAATTTTTGTAAAATCAGTGACAATTCTTTTTCCTAAGAGTATGGCTAACGGTGCAAAACAAGGAAGGATATAGGTGGCTAACTTTCCACTTGAAAGGGAAAAAAAGAGAATGGGAAACAGCAACCAGAGCCAGAGGAACCAGGACTCTGCTTTTTCTGTTCCTGTTCTCTTTCCATTGATGAAAATAGCAGGTAACAAAAAAGTCCAGGGAAAGGATCCAACAAGAAGTACAGGTAAATAAAACCAGAATGGTTGTGGATGTTGTCCTGCCGCAGCCCCGGTAAAACGCTGGATATGTTCCACCCAGAAGAAATAATGCCAGAAATCAGGTTCTGCCCTATGAACCAGAAGTGCCCAAGGTGCAATGACCAGCAATGCCGATCCGATAGGGATCCATGGGAGCTGCAAAAAAAGATCTTTGAATCGTTTCTGCAGGAGCATATAGGGAATAGCAACAATAACAGGGATGGCTAAGGCAAGAAATCCCTTGGTGAGAAAGGCACAGGCGCAAAAGCCCCCAAAGAAAAACAAATAGCTACGTTGTGCAGCCTTAGAATGCGCCTCAGTGTAAAGGAAAAAGAAATAGAGTCCTCCTGTCAGGAAAAAGGTGAGGATGGCGTCAAGGAGCGCCACTGTACCCATGATATAGACCTGGGTAAAACTCAGATAAATAACAGCAGCCAGCCCTCCTGTTAGCGCACCTCCCGTCCTCCTGGCAAAGCAGAAAACAAAAAAAGCGGTAAGTCCGGAAAGGAGTGCAGTTGGAAAGCGAACTGCAAACTCCGTTTCACCAAAAGTTTTGAGAGATAAGGCATTCAGCCAATGTCCCATAATCGGTTTTTCAAAATACCGTAGGCCGTCAAGACGAGGGACAACCCAGTCACCTGTTGCCACAATCTCCCGGGCAATTTCGCCGTAGCGGGTTTCATCAGGCATAAAGAGTGGTTTGCTGCCAAGGGGAAGGATATAAAGGACGCCGAAGAGTAACAATGCAAGAAGAGGCATCCCCTTTACAAATAGTGATTTTTCTTGAGATGGTATCATGAGTTGTAACAGTTATTGAAGTTCTATCCAGTTGCCAGCGTCACTATGCTTCAGGAAGTTGAGTAATACCAATATGCTGAAGAAATTCTACTCTTATTCCTGGGTTGATATCCAACCGTCTCTCCCTGGAATTTCAGTTGAGACAATCTTCCCGGTAGGCAGAGATTCAGTTCCCTCATTGATGAATTCCCCAAGAGGACAAAAACTGTACCCCTCTTTCCGGGCTCTCAGCAAAAAGCGCTGAAAGAGTGAACTGCAGATAATCCCTTCAACTTCAGCATGGATAGTAAGGATATTGAGGTGTTCTGATTGGACAAATGACAACAGTCGTTCATTATAGTTTTCATTTGTCACTCCCTGACTGCCTATGAGTTCGTCATAAGTCGGCAAGGTGGCGGGTATCTGTGGAGTGTTAAGGGGGGTGTCGTTTATTTTCGGTACGAAAACAGAATGTCCTCGACAGTCAGAACTATAGGAAAATCCAAATTTTTCCCTGGCCTGCAGAACATGGTCTGTACAACGCCAGGCAGGTGCTGCGGAAGCAACTGGGAGCGTTCCAGTGAGTTGCTGTAATGTGTCAACGGCTTTCTGCAGATGGGTTTCCACCTGCTCAGTGGACCAGTTTTCAACGCCGGCCTGCCAGCCATGGTGATCCCAGGCATGAACCCCGATTTCATGACCATCTGCTGCTGCCAACATGATGGCTGGGGCTCCGCGTTTTGCAATAGATGGCCCTCTCCAAAAAGTTCCCTTCAAGAGAATGTCCCAACCATAAAGACTTGCAGCTTTGGTGCGCAGCATCTTGATCAGAAAAGAGGGCCGTAACAAGCGCCATAAGTGCCTACCCATATTATCAGGACCGACACTGAAGAAAAAAGAGGCCTTTATATCATGTTCTGCCAACAATCGACAAAGCTCAGGAACACCCAGTCGCGTTCCACGCAGGGTATCAACATCAATTCGCAAACCAATTTTCTGCATCAGCTACCTGTACAACAGCAATCAGAAATCATCTTTGTGACTGATCTCAAATTCTCCGGTATCAACCGCCTGTTTCAGAAAGAAATCCAGGGTCTCTTCAACAGATTGTTCCAGGGAAACAGAGGGTTTCCATCCCAGTAGCTTTTCGGCCTTTTTAATAGAAGGTTTTCTGAAATTGACATCTTCATACCCCTTCCCGTAAAATGTACGACTCTCAACTTCCCTCATTCCGGCAAAGGGAGGGAATTTGTCAGCAAGTGGATGTTTCTGGAATTTATCAACCAGAATTTCTGCTAAAGAACGAATAGATGCCTCATTATAGGGGTTACCAATATTAAAAATTCCAGAGTCACAGACATTATCTTTATTTTCGATGATACGATAGAGACATTCTATACCATCTTTAACATCTGTAAAACAGCGCTTCTGATAGCCTCCATCTACCAACTGGATGGGTGTTCCTTCTGCCAGGTTGAGAATAAGCTGAGTAATGGCGCGGGAAGAACCTATACGGGCAGAAGCCAGACTATCCAACCGTGAACCGACCCAGTTAAAGGGTCGAAACAATGTGAAATCGAGGCCTTTAGTAGAACCATAGGCCCAGATCACGCGATCCATCAGCTGCTTTGAACAGGAATAAATCCATCGTTGTTTACGAATAGGGCCAAGGACCAATTGTGAATTGTCTTCATCAAAATTAGTATCCTGGCACATCCCATAAACCTCTGAGGTCGAAGGAAAAAGTACCCGTTTCCCATATTTGGCACAGTAACGAACAATGCGGAGGTTTTCCTCAAAATCGAGCTCAAAAACCCGTAGGGGATTTTTTGTGTATTCTGCAGGGGTGGCAATGGCAACCAATGGTAAAATAATGTCGCATTTGCGGACATGGTATTCAATCCATTCTCTCTGGATGGAGATATCGCCCTCGAAAAAATGAAAATTAGGATGGTCCAGTAAGTGTTTGATATAGCTGGAACCAAGATCCATACCATGAACATCGTACCGACCGGTATCAAGAAGATATTCAGAGAGATGGCTACCAATAAAGCCATCGGCACCTAGGATAAGAACAGATTTCTTACGTCGAGCAGCGAGCTTCTTTTTCACATCGGGTCCAAGCCGCATGCCTTTGACAAGCGACATGGCAGACACCAGGTGTCTGCCGCTGAGCATCAATCCGTTATCTCCTGCCTGTCCGGATTTGATCTCCACGGCTCCTTCACCACAGGCAATAATAAAAGGGGTATCTGATATGACCATACCCGGTTTTGCTGCCTGATTATCACTCAATGTCTCAACCTGCCAGAACACTGCCTTTCTTGTACCTAGAAAACTAAAAGCACCTGGGTAAGGTTTTGTCACCGCTCGAACAAGATTTCGGATCTCTTCAGCACTTTTTGTCCAGTCGATTTCTCCATCAGAGGGTTTTCGTCCACCAAAATAGGTGGCAAGAGAGTGATCCTGCGGGATGCGAACTGCACTGCCGTCTACAATCCCTGGCAACACCGTCTGCAACAGGCTGCCACTTACATCAGCAATCTTCCGATGTAAGGTAAGGGCAGTATCGTCCCGGCTGATAGCGACTGATTCCTGTCCGATAATATCACCGTCATCCGGCTGCGGAGTCATGTAATGGAGGGTCACCCCACTCTCTTCTTCACCATGCACCAGTGCCCAGTTGACAGGACAACGTCCACGATAAACCGGTAACAGGGAACCATGAAGATTCAGGCACCCCTGTGCAGGTATTTCCAGTACCTCTCTGCCCACCATATTTCGATAATAAAAGGAAAAAATGATATCCGGCTGCATGGCTTTGATCTTTTCCACCCAAAGGGGGTGATTGATATTTTCAGGTGCGAAAACAGGAAGATCATAAAAAGCTGCACGTTCAGCAACTGAATCGAACCAGGTATTTTCATTGGGATCATCAGGATGAGTAAAAACTGCCTGGATTTCAAAACCGGCTTCTATTAACTTATCAATGCCGATACAACCTATGGAATGGTAGGCGAGAACTATAGCTTTCATAATATTTTAATAAAAAGTGTATACATCAGTGAGAAGATTCAGCGTTTCGCATGGCCTTTTTTTTTTCTGGCAGCGAACCGACGATATCCTGGATAAAATATCTGGGCCGTGCCCTGACATCATGATAAATTCGACCAATATATTCCCCAAGTAGGCCCATGGCAATAAACTGAGCACCAATAAAGAAATAAACCAGAGCAAAGAGGGTGAAAACCCCGCCCACAGCCCATTCGGACCCATAAATGAGCCTGAGAATCAGAAGCAGTATACCAAAGCCAAAGCCGGTTGCGGATATGATGCCACCGACAATGGAGAGCAGGCGCAGGGGGTAGGTAGTCATGGTGGTGACCAGGTCAAACATCAAAGAAATCAGCTTACCAAAGCTGTATTTTGATTCCCCGAGAGTTCTCGCAGCATGCTCCACCTCTACCTCAGTGGTTGTTCTGGCAAAACTATTGGCAAGCACGGGAATAAAGGTAGAACGTTCCTGGCACATAAGCATTGCTTCAACAATATGGCGTTTATAAACTCGCAACATACAGCCATAATCATGCATCATCACCCCGGTTGCCTTCTGCACAGCCCTGTTCACGAGTGATGAGGAAAATTTACGAAAAAACGAATCATTACGATTAGCTCGGACAGTACCGACCACATCATACTCTTCTCCCATGGCGACCAGACGTGGTATCTCTTCGGGAGGATTCTGTAAATCGGCATCCAGTGTGACGATGATTTCTCCACGGACCTTGGAAAAGCCGGCCATAATCGCATTATGTTGGCCATAATTACGATTGAGAAAAACTCCAACAACCTCACCCTCATTTTCTATTGCTGCTTCTTTGATGAGAGTGGCCGAGGTATCAGAGGAACCGTCATCCACAAAAAGGATCTCAAAGGATTTTCCGGTTTGACGACAGGCGGCAAGGGTACGGGCAATAAGTTTTCCCAGACAGGCTTCTTCGTTGTACACGGGTATAACAACGGAAATGATAGGCTGTTCTTCTTTTTTAACATCCATCTCGTTCATAATTTCATCTCAAGGAATCCTTCACGGCCGATACAACATCTGCCACATCTTCTTCCTGCATATCCGGGAACAGTGGAAGAGAACAGATCCTCTCAGAATTCCACTCAGTATTGGGCAACATTCCCTCCTTCATCGCCAACTGTTCACGGTAAAATTTCTGCAGATGAACAGCTCGGAAATGGAGCCCGGTCCCAATATTTTTTTCTTTCAGCACATTCATGAAATGGTCTCGTCCAATATCTTTGTTTGTTGCAAGTATGCGAATAATGAAAAGATGCCAGGCATGGTGATGAGGATAAGTGGGAATGTTCAAAGGCTGAATTCCTTCCACATCCTGCAGCAGTTCAAGATAACGGGAGGCAAGAAGTCGCCGTTTTTGATTGAATTGTTCTATACGTTCAAGTTGTTTTACACCCAATACTGCAAGGATATCAGGAAGATTGTACTTATACCCCGGTTCCATAACCTGAGCCTGGGGCGAACGCCCCTGAGCTGAGCGGTCATAGGCATCCACTCCTAGACCGTGAAATTTCAAACTGCGTATACGATCCAGGAGTTGATCATCATCTGAACAAACCATCCCCCCTTCACCGCTGGTGATATTTTTGATGGGGTGAAAAGAGAAAATCACTGTACCTGTCTGGCCGATCTTCTGTCCTCTGTATACAGTGCCTATAGCATGGGCCGCATCTTCGATGAGAGCAATACCATGTTCGGAGGCCAGCTTTCTCAATGGATCAAGATCGACAGGAGCACCAGCATAATGCACAGGAATAATGGCTTTTGTCCTAGAGCTGATCTTTTGCTTGACGTCCCCTGCCCCAACCATAAGGGTATCTTTATCCACATCGACAAAAACAGGGGTGGCTCCGGCGAGCACGATGAGATTGATTGTGGAAACCCAGGTCATGGCTGGGGTAATTACTTCGTCCCCGGGACCAATACCAATGGCCTTGAACACAAGATGCATTCCGGCTGTTGCAGAAGAAAGGGCGACAGCACCTTTGCACCCACAATATTGACAGATTTGATCCTCAAATTGTTTGTTCCATTTTCCTGTAGTAATCCATCCTGAGCGTAAGACATCAGCAACTGCGGCGATATCATCCTCACTGATGGAAGGTTTGGAAAAGGGAAGAAATTCAGAACGCATAGTTTCAGGTTAGCTCAAATTTATAAAAAATGACTTTTTGTGTATGCAGAAAACAATATTAAAATGGATGCTCATTCCGGTTGTCGTCTTTATAATTCTTTAGAGAAACTTCACATCTCTATGTCATACAAGAATTTATTTAAAAAAAACCAGCCAGCCAACAATTTTTTTATCTTTTAGACACAAGCAATGAGGTATCAGACTCGTTCAAAAAAATCCACTTCAAAAGGAAGGGCAAGTTACCTGCCAAATCAAGATCAACATGTCGCTATTTCTCTACACCAGATAGCAAGAAGAAGCGAGGAGAAACCTTATAGGCACAGGAAAGGAACGAATTTGTACTCAGGAATAAATAAAAACGAACCGATCATTATCAACAGAGATCCGTAAACGTCCCTCGTGATTTTTCCCATACACTTCCCACCCGGGTTCACCGTGAAGCTCGCATTTCAAACAACAGGGTGAATGTACGCCCTTATCACGGTCACACCAGGACACCAGGGTAGCAAAATCATTGTCGGGCTCGGCTATTAATTTGGCCATTGCTCTAGCCTGATCAAATGTTACACTGTATCCGTTGATATTGCATGAAATTTTCTTCATTATCTGACCTCTGCGGGCCA